>JAFKGN010000085.1:7343-21247 GCA_017307205.1 Caulobacterales bacterium | reverse complement strand
CGCGCCATCCCATCGAGGACGTGGCGCCGCTGAACGCCTGCCGCGAGGGCCACGCCCGCTGCGTCAGCGGCCGGATCGCCGGCGTGGAGCTGCACAACTTCTATATCCCGGCCGGCGGCGACATCCCCGACCGCGCCCTGAACCCGAAGTTCGACCACAAGCTGGATTTCTACGAGACCCTGACCGCCGAGATGGCGCGCCGCGATCGCCGTGCGCCCCTCGCCCTGGTCGGCGACCTCAATGTGGCGCCGGGCGAGAACGACGTGTGGAACCACAAGTACATGTCGAAGATCGTCAGCCACACGCCGGTGGAGGTCGAGGCCATGCGGCGGCTGCACGAAAGCCTGGAGTTCACCGACATCACGCGGGAGGCCTATCCCGAGCCGCAGAAGCTGGCCTCGTGGTGGAGCTATCGCGCCGCCGACTTCCGCCAGTCCAACCGCGGCCTGCGCCTGGACCACATCCTGCTGAGCCCCGGCCTGCGCGACGCCGCCTTCGAGAACGGCCAGGCCCGCAGCCGCATCCATGACGACGTGCGCGAATGGGAACGGCCCAGCGACCACGCCCCGGTCAGCGCCGTCCTGTCGCTGTGAGGAACTACCTCTTCCTCGCCGGAGCGATCCTTGCGGAAGTCATCGCCACCACCGCGCTGAAGGCCTCGGACGGGTTCTCGAAGCTCGTTCCGTCGCTGATCGTGGTCGTCGGCTATGTCATCGCCTTCGTCTGCCTGTCGCAGACCCTGAAGACCATTCCGACCGGGGTCGCCTACGCCATCTGGTCCGGCGTCGGCATCGTGCTGATCAGCCTCGCCGCCTAGGCGCTGCAGGGACAGAAGCTCGACACGCCCGCCATGGTGGGCATGGCTTTGATCATCGCCGGGGTCGTAGTGATGAACCTATTTTCCAAGACCGCGGGTCACTAGACTCGCAGCCCTACGGCGCCAGTCGGTAACCGCCCTGTTCGGTCAGCAGCAGGCGCGCCGCGCCGGGCTCGGGCTCGATCTTCTGGCGCAGGCGATAGACATGGGTCTCCAGGGTGTGGGTGGTCACCCCGGCGTTGTACCCCCACACCTCGGCCAGCAGCTCCTCGCGCGACACCGGCTTCTCGCCGGCGCGATAGAGGTACTTGAGGATCGAGGTTTCCTTGTCGGTCAGGCGCGTCTTCTTGCCCTTGTCGTCGATCAGCAGCTTGCTGGACGGGCGGAATTCATAGGGGCCGATGCGGTAGTGCGCGTCTTCCGACGCCTCATGGCTGCGCAGCTGGGCGCGGATGCGGGCCAGCAGCACGCCGAAGCGGAAGGGCTTTGTGACGTAGTCGTTGGCCCCGGCGTCGAGGCCGAGGATCTGGTCGCTGTCGCTGGCGGCGGCGGTCAGCATGATCACCGGGGCGGTGACGCCGCCCTTGCGCATCAGGCGGCAGGCCTCGCGGCCGTCCATGTCCGGCAGGTCGACGTCGAGCAGCACGAGATCAGGACGGATCTCCTTGGCCAGGCGCACGCCTTCGCCGGCGGTGCCGGCTTCGGTCGCCGAGAACTCCTCGTGGAGCTGCAGCTGTTCGGCCAGGGCGCCGCGCAGGTCGATATCGTCGTCGATGATCAGCAGGGTTTTGCGTTGCGCCATGGGGGGAATGTGCAACACGCCGCCCGCTCGACCAACCCTTAAGGTCGCAAGCTACAGCTTAGAGTGCGGTTATCGCGCGCCAAACAGCGCCGAACCCACCCTCACGGAGGTCGCGCCGAAGCGGATCGCCGTCTCGAAGTCGCCGCTCATGCCCATCGATAGCTTCGTAAGGCCGTTGCGCTCGGCGATCTTGCGCAGCAGGGCGAAGTGAGGCCCCGGGGGCTCCTCAGCCGGGGGGATGCACATCAGGCCTTCGATATCGAAATCGTAGCTCCGCCGCAGATCGGCGATAAAGGCGTCAGACTCGAGCGGCGCGACGCCGGCCTTCTGGGGCTCCTCGCCGGTGTTGACCTGCACATAGAGCCGCGGTGCGCGGCCCTCGCGCTGGATGGCGTCGGCCAGAGCCCTGGCGAGGCTCGGCCGGTCCAAGGTCTCGATGACGTCGAACAGGGCGACCGCCTCACGGGCCTTATTGCTCTGCAGGGGTCCGATCAGGCGCAGCTCCAGGCCTTCGCGGCGATGCGGCCAGCGACCTTGCGCCTCCTGCACGCGGTTCTCGCCGAACACCCGCTGCCCCTCGGCGAGAATGGCGTCGATCCGCTCGTCCGGCTGTTGCTTGGAGACGGCGGTCAGGGTCACATCCGCCGGTGCGCGCCCTGAGACTTCGGCGGCGGCGCGGGCGGCCTTTTCAATGCGGGCGAGGATTTCGGCGCGGTGGGACATCAGGTGAGCGATCTGGCGAGGGCGGCGGCGCGCATGCGCCGTGCGAGCGCTTCTAGATCGGCCGGGGCCGCCTTGCCCACCCTGCTCTTCTTCACCGACCCAAAGCGGACGCCCGACCCGGTCGCCGTCGCCGAGCGCCTGCCGCCCGGGTCAGGGATCGTTTTCCGCGCCTTCGGGGCTGTGGACGGCGTCGAGACCGGCCGCCGCCTCGCCGCCGTGGCGCGCCGCCGTGGCCTGACGCTGCTGGTCGGCGCTGATCCCGCCCTCGCCTGCGCCATCGGCGCCGACGGCCTGCACCTGCCCGAGCGCCTGGTCCGTCAGGCCCCGCGGTTGCGGCGGCTAGGATGGATCGTCACCGGCGCGGCCCACAGCCTGGGCGCCGCGCGGGCGGCCGCGCGGGCCGGCCTCGACGCTGTGGTGATCTCACCCGTCTTTCCCAGCCGCAGCCCCTCGGCCGCAACGCCACTCGGCGCTCTGAAGTTTTCGGCGTTGGTGCGTCAGGCCGGCCTGCCGGCCTATGCCCTCGGAGGGATCACGCCCCAGACGGCGCGCGCAATTCTCCGCTCAGGCGCAATCGGCCTAGCGGCGGTCGAAGCCCTGGCTTCGTAAATTTAGAACTTGAAGGCGGTTTCCAGACGCACGCGCGGCGTCGGGCCGACAGGCGCGCGACGTTGCGGCGCCAGGTCGTTGTGGCCGGCGACGCCGGCCGAGGCGCCGACGCGGACGTTCGGCGTCAGCTTGAAGTAGGCGCCCGCCTGGACGTCCTTCAGCTGCATTTCACGATAGGCCGGCTGGTCGAGGTCGAGCTTCAGGCCCCAGCGACCCTTTTCGGCATCGAACTGCAGGGTCTGGCCCGGGCCGAGCGGCGATTGGCGGGCAAAGTCGCTCTTGACGGTGAAGTCAGTGGTCGAAGGCTTGCTGGCGGACTGCGAAATCGACTGGGCATGCGCCACCGACGCCGATCCAGCCAGGATCGCCGCCGCCGCTACAGCCTTCAGCGTCACGCCGCGCGACACTTTCAAATCTCCAAACAGCCCGTACACGAAACGCCCCACGCCCCTGGACGCTCCGTGAGGGCGTCCGTCGAGCCGATTAAAGCGGTCGTTCGTCCAGGGTCAACGCCTCAACCCCTGACTTTCCTTGCTTTAACCACCTTTGATGGCGAGTCTGTGGCTCTAAGGTCACGCGGCGCCTCGTCTACGCGCGGGCGCGATTTCGATTTGGAGCAAACGCGGCCATGTTATAGACCCGCGAGCCGGGGGGTGCGGCGTCGCAGAAACGCGCGAGCGCGCGTCGCGAAACAATGGAGCACAGTATGCCTCTGGTTGACCGGGCTTGGATGCGGACGGCGCTGCGGCGTGGGGCGATCGGCGCCCTCACCCTGGCGACGCTGGGTCTGACGGCCTGCGGCGCGGTTTCCAAGATCAATCCCTTCGATGGCGGCGGCACCCGGACGGTCGCGGCGGCCTCGGCCGGCGACGCCGCGCTGGGCGTCAACGCCTATCTGTGGCGTGCGAGCCTCGACACCTTCGCCTTCATTCCGCTGGTTTCCGCCGACCCCTACGGCGGGGTGATCATCACCGACTGGTACGTGAACCCGGAAAAGCCGGACGAGCGCTTCAAGGTGACGATTTACATTCTCGACACGCGCCTGCGCGCTGACGGCCTGAACATCACGGTGTTCAAGCAGAACCGCGGCGCCGGCGGCGCCTGGGTCGATGCGCCGGTCACCGACCAGACCGAGGTCGATCTCGAGAACGCCGTCCTGACCCGCGCGCGCCAGCTGCGCCTGTCCAACATCGGCAGCTGATCCCAGCCGCCTTCGCTTCCTAGGCCTCAAGGTTCCATGGCCCGGTACAATCCGAAAGAAACCGAACCCAAGTGGCGCGCCGCCTGGGCTGAGGCTGACGTTTTCCGCACCGCCGACATCGGTGACGGTCGCCCGAAGTACTATGTGCTCGAGATGTTCCCCTATCCCTCGGGGCGCATCCACATGGGCCACGTGCGCAACTATGCGATGGGCGACGTGGTGGCCCGCTTCAAGCGCGCCCGGGGCTTCTCCGTGCTGCACCCGATGGGCTGGGACGCCTTCGGCATGCCGGCTGAGAACGCGGCCATGGAACGCGGCGTACACCCGGCCAGCTGGACCTGGGACAATATCGCCGCCATGCGCGGCCAGCTGCAGCAGCTGGGCCTGTCCATCGACTGGAGCCGCGAGTTCGCGACGTGCGATCCGGCCTACTACGCCAAGCAGCAGGCCTGGTTCATCGATCTGATGCAGCGCGGCCTGGCCTACCGCAAGGAAGGCGTCGTCAACTGGGATCCGGTCGACAACACCGTGCTGGCCAACGAGCAGGTGATCGACGGCCGCGGCTGGCGCTCGGGCGCGGTGGTCGAGAAGAAGAAGCTCACCCAGTGGTTCCTGCGGATCACCGACTACGCTGACGACCTGATCGAGGGCCTCAAGACCCTGGACCGCTGGCCGGACAAGGTCCGGACGATGCAGGAAAACTGGATCGGCCGCTCGAAGGGCCTGCGTCTCAGCTTCCTGTTCGACGGGGCGGCGCCCGTCGGATTCCACGAGGGCATCGAGGTCTACACGACCCGCCCGGACACCCTGTTCGGCGCCGCTTTCGTCGGCGTCGCGCCGGATCACCCGCTGGCCGAACAGCTGGCCGCGGCCAACCCGCAAGTCGCTGAATTCGTGGCCAAATGCCGCGCGGGCGGCACCTCGGAGGCCGAGATCGAAGGCGCCGAGAAGCTCGGCTACGACACCGGTCTGCGCGTCGCCCATCCGCTGGAGCCGGGCCTGACCCTGCCGGTGTGGATCGCCAACTTCATACTTATGGACTACGGCACCGGCGCCATCTTCGGCTGCCCGGCGCACGACCAGCGCGACCTCGATTTCGCCCGCAAGTACGACCTGCCGGTGCGCCCGGTGGTGCTGCCGTCAGGCGAGGAAGCCGCGAGCTTCGCGGTCGGCAAGGAGGCCTATGTCGGCCCCGGCAAGATCTTCAACTCGCAGTTCCTCGACGGGCTGGAGATCGAGGCCGCCAAGGCCGCCGTGGTCGAGCGCGTGGAGGCCGCCGGCCAGGGCGAGGGCGCGACCGTCTATCGCCTGCGCGACTGGGGCGTCTCGCGCCAGCGCTACTGGGGTTGCCCGATCCCGGTGGTCTACTGCGAGGAGTGCGGCCCGCAGCCCGTGCCGAAGGCCGATCTGCCGGTAAAGCTGCCCGACGACGTCACCTTCGACCGCCCCGGCAACCCGCTGCTGCGTCACCCGACCTGGCGCCACGTCGCCTGCCCGGGCTGCGGCGGCAAGGCCGAGCGCGAGACCGACACCCTCGACACCTTCGTCGACTCCAGCTGGTACTTCGCCCGCTTCACCGACCCGACCGCCGACGCGCCGATCGACAAGGCGTCCGCCGACCACTGGATGCCGGTCGACCAGTACATCGGCGGCGTGGAGCACGCGGTCCTGCACCTGCTCTACGCCCGCTTTATCACCCGCGCCCTCAAGGACGAGGGCTTGCTGAGCGTGGCCGAGCCGTTCGCCGGCCTGTTCACCCAGGGCATGGTGACCCACGAGACCTACAAGGATCCGGACGGCCTGTGGGTCGAGCCGGCCGACGTCGAGCTCTACACCGAGGCCGGTGAGCGCAAGGCGCGCCGCGCACCGCATCACGGCAACGCCGGCGAGCCCCTGACCATCGGCGACATCGAGAAGATGTCGAAGTCCAAGAAGAACGTCGTCGCCCCCGAAGACATCTTCCAGGCCTATGGCGTCGACGCCGCGCGTCTGTTCGTGATGAGCGACAGTCCGCCGGAACGCGACGTGCAGTGGACCGCCTCGGGCGTCGAGGGCGCCGGGCGCTTCGTCAACCGTGTGTGGGCCGAGTTCGACGGCTTCGAGTCCGTCTCGGCGGAGCATGACGCCGACGACGCTGCAGCCGCGGCCCTGCGCAAGGCGGCGCACCAGGCGATCGGGGCGGTGACCGACTCGATCGAGGGCTTCCGCTTCAACAGCGGTGTCGCCAAGCTCTATGAATTCCTCAATGTTCTCAAGGCCTCACCGGCCGAGGGAGCGAGCGACGGCCTCAAGGCCGCCCGCGCCGAGGCCCTGCATATCCTGACGCGCCTGATCGCCCCCTTCACCCCGCACCTGGCCGAAGAGTGCTGGGCGCGGCTGGGCGAAACCGGCCTCGTGGTCGATGCGCCGTGGCCCGTCGCCGACGCTGCCCTGGCCGCCGACGACAGCCGCACCCTGCCCGTGCAGATCAACGGCAAGCGTCGCGCCGAGATCGTGGTTGCGGCGGGCACGGCCGAGGCTGAGGTGGAGAAAATCGCTCTGGCGGATTCGACCGTGGCGCCGCACCTTGCGGGCCTGACGGTGCGCAAGGTGATCGTGGTCAAGGACCGCATCGTCAACATCGTCGCCGCCTGACGGGAAGCCTGGAGAGCCGATGCGCCGTCGCGCCGTTCTGATCGCCGCCAGCCTGAGCCTCGCCGCCGTCGGCCTGTCCGCTTGCGGCTTCACCCCGCTCTACGCGAGCCCGGGGCTGACGCCCGGCCTGTCGGCCATCGAGGTCGAGCAACCGCAGGGCCGTCTAGGCTTCCTGATGCGCGAGCAGCTGGACGACGCCTTCGCCCACAACGAAAGCGCGCCGCCGCAGTGGCGGATGACGCTGAAGCTCAGCGAGTCCCGGTCCTCGCGCGGGGTACGCGTCGATAACGTCGCCGACCGCTTCGAATACCGCGTGCAGGCCGACTATTCGCTCAACGACGTCACCACCGGCCGCCGCGTCACCGGCGGCTCAGTGCGGGTGGCGGTGACCTACGCCAACCCCAACCAGCCCTACGCCTCGATCGCCGGCGACCAGGAGGGCCAGGACCGCGCCGCCACCGAGGCCGCCCGCCAGATCCAGATGCAGCTGGCCACCTGGCTTTCCGGCCAGCGCAAGGTCAACTGACCCTCCCATGATCGTCTCCAAGCGGCCCGACGTTGAGCGCCTTCTGAAGGCGCCGGACGCGGCCCTGCGGGCGGTGGTCATTCACGGCCGCGACCGGGCCATGGTCCGCGAGCGGGCCGACGCCCTGGCGCGCAAGATCGTTCCACGCATCGACGATCCCTTTGACGTCTCCGTGCTCAGCGACACCGAGACCGAAGCCCTGGATGAGGCGCTCAGCGCCCAGTCCCTGACCGGTGGACGGCGGCTGGTCCGTCTGCGGCTGGGCGACAAGGCCGGGCCGGACAAGGCGGCGGCCGAAGCCCTCAATCGCCACCTCGCGGGCGATTTCAATCCCGAGGCCTTCCTGCTGATCGAAGCCGACGCCCTCGGTCGCGAATCCGCCCTGCGCAAGGCCGCCGAGAAGGCGCCTCAGGCCGCGGCGGCCATTCCCTGCTACGACGATGAGCCCGGCGACGTCGCCCGCCTGGCGCGCGAGACCTTGGCCGGCGATCGCGTCGGTCTCGACGCCGAGGCCCTGGAGCTGTTCGTCAGCCGCCTGCCGCGTGATCGCGGCGTGGCTCGGCAGGAGATTGAGCGTCTGGCCCTGTGGCTCGGCCCGGGCAGCGGGCGCACCGCCTCCGCCGCCGACCTCATCGACTTCATCGGCGTAGAGCCGGAGGCCAGCCTCGCGGAGGCGGCCATCGACGCCTTCGGCGCGCGGCTTGGCTCCGCTCAGGCGGGCCTGCGTCGTGCGGCGGCCGAAGGGGAGGGCGGTCCCGCAGCGGTGCGAGCCATGGGCTTCCACCTGGCGCGGCTGCGTCGCGCCCTGACCCTTGCCGCCAATGGTGTCGGCCTGCAGGAGGCCGCCAAGGCGGCCGGGGTGTTCTGGAAGGCGGAGCGCGAGTTCCTGCGTCAGGCGCGCGCCTGGTCGCTGACCGAACTCGATGCGATCCAGCCGCAGGTGCTGGCGGCCGACAAGGCCTGCAAGTCGGCGGGCGCGCCGGATAACCTGATCGCCGAACGCCTCGCCCTCAGCATCGCAGGTAAGGCCCGACGGCTCGGGCTGTAGCGCCGGTTACACTCGGGTAGAACGGGCTTCGCGAAATCGCCTCTGTGGCGCACGGAGCGACGGCGAGCGGGGGTCTGGACGGCCCTGTGCGCGACAGCGCGAGGATAACCATTAACCCCTTGAAATCACGCGACTCTTTTAAGAGCGAGTCAGTCGGCGGCAGAGGTCGTCGAGCTGTTCGAGCGTCTGATAGCTGAGCACCACCGTCCCCGCCCCGCCGCGGTCGTTGATCTCGACTCCGATGCCGAGCACAGCGGAGATATCGGCCTCGAGCGCCTCGGTGTCCGCGTCCTTGCCCGGTCGGGCCGACCCGGTCTTACCGCTCGACTTCGGCTCGGCGCCTTTCCGCGCGAGCGCCTCGGTGTCGCGGACGTTCAGACCCTTGCGGACGATCTCGTCGGCCAGAGCCTCGGCGTCGTCGCGGCCGACCAGGGCGCGGATGTGGCCGGCGGTCAGCCGCCCCTCGGCCAGATGATCCTGAACGGCGGTGGGCAGGGTGAGCAGACGAAGGGCGTTGGCGACATAGGGACGGCTCTTGCCGACGGCCTGGGCGACGGCCTCCTGGGTGCGGCCGAAGCGGTCGATCAGGGCCTTGTAGCCGAGCGCCTCTTCCAGCGCCGTCAGGTCGGCTCGCTGCACGTTCTCGATGATGGCGATCTCGAGCACCTGCAGGTCGTCGAGCTCGCGCACCACCGCCGGCATTACCCGGACACCGGCCCGTTGAGCCGCGCGCCAACGACGCTCGCCGGCGACGATCTGGAACTCGCCGTCGACGCCGGGGGCAGGACGCACCAGGATCGGCTGCAGCACGCCCTTCTCGCGGATCGACTCGACCAGCTCGGCGAGGTCTTCCTCGCGGAAGGTGCGGCGCGGCTGGTCCGGGTTGGCGGCGATCAACTCGATTGGAATTTCCCGCGCGCCGGCGACGGCGGCGGCCGGCGGCGCGGCGGGTGTGGCGGCCCCAGCGGCGGCTTCGACGGCGGCTTCATCGAGCAGCGCCGACAGACCCCGGCCCAGGCCTCTGCGTCCTTCGCTCACGGTCTCTTCTCCCTTAAGCCGCTTCGGCTTGGCGTTGGCGTTCGCGGCGGACGACCTCGCGCGCGAGCTTCAGATAGGCCTGGCTGCCGGCGCACTTCAGGTCATAGACCAGCACCGGCTTGCCGAACGACGGCGCTTCCGAGACCCGCACATTGCGCGGAATCACGGTCTCGTAGACCAGCGATCCGAAGTGCGCGCGGACATCGGCCGCCACCTGGTCCGACAGGCGGTTGCGCTTGTCGTACATGGTCAGAACCACGCCCTGGATCTCCAGGTTCGGGTTTAGGCTGCCACGCACCAGATCGATGGTCCGCAGCAGCTGAGTCAGGCCCTCCAGGGCGAAGAACTCGGTCTGCAGAGGCACGAACACCGCGTCGGCGGCGCTCATGGCGTTGACCGTCAGCAGGTTCAGCGACGGCGGGCAGTCGATCAGCACATAGGTGTAGCGGCCGGACTTGCGGACCGCAGAAAGGGCGTCGCGGAGGCGGAAGGAGCGGCGCTGAGCCTGGCCCAACTCCATCTCCACGCCCGACAAATCCGGGTCCGAGGGGATGATGTCGAGGCCGGGAAGGTCGGTCTTCACCACCGCGTCGAGCGCCGCCTTCTCCTCCAGCAGTACGTCGTAAAGGGTGATGTTGCGGCGCGCCTTGGGCACGCCAAGGCCGGTCGAGGCGTTGCCTTGCGGATCGGTGTCGATCAGCAGCACGCGTTCGCCAACGGCGGCGAGGGCGGCGCCGATGTTGATCGCCGTGGTCGTCTTGCCGACGCCGCCCTTCTGGTTAGCGACGGCGAGCACGCGCATCGGCGGGCCCCGGTCATCCTGGGGCTTACCGGCGTAGGGCTTAGGGTCAGACTCGGCGTTCAACGACAGGCCCCTTCACGCTTACGACACGGCCCCGATTATCGCTCAAACTCGGCGACAAGTCCGCGTCGAATTTCCAATATCTTGTGGCGTCTTCAAGTTCAGACGCGACATCTTGACCCTTAAGGAAGAGTCCGACCGCCCCGGCCTTCAGGTATGGCCGGGCGTATCCGAACAGCCGCGCCATCGGCGCACAGGCCCGGGCAGTGACGATATCGACCTTCAGCGATAGGTCCTCGGCGCGGGCGTTGTGCACCGTCGCGGGGAGGGCGAGCGCCTCGACCACCTGGGTGAGAAAGCGGCAGCGTTTGGCCATGCTCTCGACCAGATGCACCTGGGCGTCGGGTTCGGCCTTCAGCAGGATTGCCAGGACGAGGCCCGGAAACCCGGCGCCGGCCCCGAGATCAGCCCAGGTCCGGGCCTCGGGCGCCAGCTTGAGAAGCTGGGCGCTGTCCCAGGCATGCCGCGACCAGAAGTCGGGCAGGGTGGCCGGGCCGACCAGATTCATCTGTTCGTTGCCCTTGACCAGCAGCAGCCGGAAGCGTTCGAGATCAGCCATGGCCGCATCCGAGGCGCCGCTCAGCGCCTGGAATTCGGTCGCCGTCATCGGCTCGGCGGCCGGGACATAGGGCGCGTTCAACGCCGAGCCGCCCATCGGGCCCTTGGGCAGGGCGAGCTCAGGCGGCATTGGCGCGACGGACGTGGGCGAGCAGGGCGGTAAGGGCGCCGGGAGTCACACCCTCGATGCGAGCGGCCTGGCCCAGGGTTTGCGGACGCACGGCGGCCAGCTTCTGACGCGCTTCGTTGGAGAGGCCACCGACGATGGCGTAGTCGAGATCGGCCGGCAGGCGCAGGGCCTCGTCGCGGCGGAAGGCGTCGACATCCGCCTGCTGGCGGTCGAGGTAGCCGGCATAGGCGGCGTCGATTTCAACCTGCTCGCGGACGGCCGGATCCCATTCGGCCAGTTGCGGCCAGAGGCGGGCGAGGTCGTCGAAGCCGATATCCGGGTAGGCCAGCAGTTGGGTCACGTTGCGGCGCTGGCCGTCGGCGTTGACCTTGAGGCCGGCCTTCTGCGCCTCAGCCGGGGTCAGGGTCAGGCGCGCGCCCTCGGCTCGCGCCGCATTGAGCGCCGATTGTTTCACGTGAAACGCCGCGGCGCGCCCGCCGCCGACGACACCGAGAGCGACGCCGCGGGCAGTCAGCCGCTGGTCGGCGTTGTCGGCCCGCAGCAGCAGGCGGAACTCCGCCCGGCTGGTGAACATGCGATACGGCTCGCTAACGCCCCGGGTGACGAGGTCGTCAATCATCACCCCGAGATAGGCCTCGTCCCGCGCGAAGGTGACGGCTTCCCCGCCGGCAGCCGCCAGGGCCGCGTTCATCCCAGCCACCAGGCCCTGGGCGCCGGCCTCTTCGTAACCGGTGGTGCCGTTGATCTGGCCGGCGAGATAGAGGCCTGGCAGGCGCTTCACTTCCAGGGCCGGAGTCAGCTCGCGCGGATCGATGTAGTCGTACTCGATCGCGTAGCCGTAACGCTTCACCTGAACGTTCTCGAGGCCAACCATGGTGCGCAGGAAGAGATCCTGCGTCTCTTCCGAGACCGAGGTCGAGATACCGTTCGGATAGACGGTGTCGTCGTCCAGACCCTCAGGTTCCAGGAACACCTGGTGTTCGGTCTTGTCAGCGAAGCGGACCACCTTGTCCTCGATGGACGGGCAATAGCGCGGACCGATCCCCGTCGCACGCCCACCGTAGACGGCGCTTTCACCGAGGCGTTCGGCGATGATCCGGTGCGTCTCGGCGTTGGTCCAGGTGACGCCGCAGGACACTTGAGGCGTCTCGATGCCGCGGGTCAGGAAAGAGAAGGGGACGGGCGTCTCATCGCCCGGCTGCATTTCCAGCCGATCCCAGGCAATGGTCTTGCCGTCGAGGCGCGCGGGCGTGCCGGTCTTCAGTCGGCCCATGTCCAGGCCCAGGCTGTAGAGGCGATCCGACAGGCCGATCGACGGCTGGTCGCCCACGCGGCCGGCGGGGATACGGGTTTCGCCGCGATGGATCACGCCCTTAAGGAAGGTGCCCGTGGTGAGCACGACCTTGGGCGCGCGATACTGGTTTCCATCAGCATCGATCGCGCCGCCGACGGCGCCGTCGACGACGATCAGGTCCTCGGCCGCGGCCGCGACGACCTCCAGGTTCGGATAGTCCAACAGCGTCCGCTGCATGGCTTCGCGATAGAGTCGGCGGTCGATCTGAGCGCGCGGGCCGCGAACAGCCGGGCCCTTCGAACGGTTCAAAAGGCGGAACTGAATGCCGGCCTCGTCGGCCAGCCGGCCCATCAGACCGTCGAGGGCGTCGATCTCTCGGACGAGGTGACCCTTGCCCAGACCCCCGATGGCCGGATTGCAGGACATCTCACCCAGGGTATCGATCTTGTGGGTGAGCAGCAGGGTGCGGGTGCCGACACGCGCCGAGGCCGCCGCGGCCTCGCAGCCGGCGTGACCGCCGCCGATGACAATGACGTCCCAGGAACTAGGCAATGTGGAACCGTGATGATTGGGGGCGCCCCGGGGTCTCTCGCAGGGCGCGGACCTTCTTATAGCGGAAGGGGCGGGGAGCGTCGACTCGAAGGCCGAAGCGTCAACAGGTCGCCCACCGATGTTTCACGTGAAACACGGCTTCCCGAGCCAGCGCCGTTGTTTCACGTGAAACGCTATTTGCCGATGCAGAAGCTGGAGAACACCCGATCCAGCACATCCTCAGGATCGACCCGCCCCGTGACCCGGGCGAGCGCGCGGGCGGCGAGCCGCACATTCTCCGCCGCCAGCTCCGGCTCGGTCAGGACCTCGAACGCCCGACCCAGATGCCGTTGCGCATCCTGAAGGCTATCCCGGTGCCGTAAGCGGGTCGCCGCCGGCGCTTCGGCGCTGCTCAGCGCCGCGATGACCTTCTGCTCGATCACAGCCTCAAGCGCGTCAACGAACAGCCCGGTCTCTGCAGACAGCGCCAACTCCACTGGCCCGCCGTTCACAGCCGACCCAGCGTCAGGGGTTTGCTCGGACTTTAGGTCCACCTTGTTGAGCACCAGGATGTCGCCCGCCAGAAGCCTCCCCCTGAGGGCAGCGCGGCCGTTGGACTCGTCCCCAAGATCAACGAGACCCAGGCGCAGGCGAAGGCCGGCCGTGTCGGAGATGATCACCTTGTATCCGGCGATCACCATCGGAACCTCGATCACGTCCCGGGTGGTGCCGGCGATGTCGGTCACAATGGCGGCGTCGCGCCGGGCCAGCGCATTCAGCAGGCTGCTCTTCCCGGCGTTCGGCGCGCCGATCAGGGCGATGCGAAAGCCTTCCCGCACGCGGCGGCCGCGATCGGAATCCTCGAGCGCCACACCGATCTCCTCGCGCAGCATCTGCAGGCCGGGTCGCGCGCGCTCGGCCACGGCTTCAGGCAGATCCTCGTCTGGGAAGTCCACCGCCGCTTCCAGCATAGCCAGGCTATGGATCAGCCGATCGCGCCAGGCGTCGTAGCGTTCCGACAGCGACCCGCCGAGCTGGGCGAGCGCCTGCCTCGCCTGGGCCGCGGTCTCAGCGTCGACCAGATCGGCCACACCCTCGGCCTGGGCCAGATCGAGCTTACCGCCCTCGAAG
>JAFKGN010000085.1:0-7332 GCA_017307205.1 Caulobacterales bacterium | reverse complement strand
GAAGGCCCGGCGGGTGAACTCGCCCGGCTCGGCCAGTCGCAGGCCAAGGCCGCGCAGCGCCTGCAGCACACCGTCGACAACGGCTGGTCCGCCATGCACGTGAAACTCGGCGCTGTCCTCGCCGGTGTAACTGCCAGGCCCTGGAAACCAGAGCACCAGGGCCTCATCGAGCGTCTCGCCGCTGACGGGATCGCGCAGGGTGCGCAGCGACGCGCGGCGCGGGGAGGGGAGGCGGCCGCCCAGGGTCTCAATCGCCGACGCCGTGCCGGGTCCGGACAGGCGGACGACAGCGACGGCGGCGCGACCAGGCGCCGTGGCCGCCGCGAAGATCGTGTCGGTCATCAGCCGCCGGGCTTCGTTCCGCCGAAGCCGCCGAGACCACCGCCGGCCGCCGCCGTCATCAACTGGCGAAACTGCTCCTGGGCGTTCAGCCCGAAGCCGGTCCACGCCTTCATGATCTCTTCCGGCTTCATCATCGCCATGTTGGCGTCCATCCGCTTGGTCATCTCGCTGACCATGTGGTCGTTCAGCGGGGTGACGTCCGGCAGGCCGAGGAAGGTCCGGGCCTCCTCGGGGGTGCAGTCGATCTCGACCTTGACCTTCATCCAGTTTTCTCCGGCGGGGCGCACAGTTTCGCCTCACGCGTTTTGCCTGTTATGGGCGAGGCGGGCGGGGCGCGCCAGAGGCAGGTCGCGGAACAGCAGGAGCACGCATGAGCGAGACCATCACCTTCACCGTCCCGGATGGGGCGTTCAGCGCCTACGTCGCGCGTCCGGATCATAAGAACGGACCGGCCGTGGTCGTCATCCAGGAGATCTTCGGGGTCAACGCCGTGATGCGCGGCGTCTGCGACGCCCTCGCCGCCCAGGGCTATCTGGCGGTCTGTCCCGACCTGTTCTGGCGGCTCGAACCGGGGGTCGACATCACCGACCAGACCCAGGCGGAATGGGACAAGGCGCTGGACCTGATGGGCCGCTTCGATGTCGACCAGGGTGTGAACGATCTGCAGGCTGTGATCGCGGCTGTCCGCGACATGCCCGAATGTGACGGCAAGGTCGGGACGGTCGGCTACTGCCTGGGCGGCAAGCTCGCCTTCCTGGTCGCCACCCGCACCGACGCCGACGCCAGCGTCTCCTACTACGGCGTGGGTCTCGAACCCCTGCTGCCGGAGATCGAGAGCATGACCCATCCGCTGCTGGTGCACATCGCCGGCGAGGACGGCTTCACCCCGCCGGATTCCCGCCAGCGGGTGATCAAGGGTCTGGAGCATCAGCCGATGGTGACCGTCCACGTCTACCCCGGCCGCGACCACGCCTTCGCCCGTCCCGGCGGCAAGCACTATGACGCCGACGACGCCACGCTCGCCGAACACCGCAGCCTCGCCTTCTTCAAAGCCTATATCGGTTGATCTGACATGCTCGCGATCCAAGCTCTCCGCGCCGGCGGCCCTGACGTCCTCGAAGCCGCCGACCTGCCGGTCCCGACGCCGGCCCCTGGCCAGGTGCTGGTCCGCCACAAGGCGATCGGCCTCAACTTCATCGACACCTACCAACGTAGCGGCCTCTACCCGATCAGCTATCCGGCGACGCTGGGCCTCGAGGCCTCCGGCGTGGTCGAGGCGGTCGGGGAGGGCGTGACCCGTGTCGCGCCCGGCGACCGCGTCGCCTACGGCAACGGACCGCTCGGGGCCTATGCCGAGTTTCACGTGGTTCCGGCCGAGCGGCTGGTGAAGGTCCCGGGGAGCATCGACTTCCCGACGGCCGCCGCCGCCATGCTCAAGGGCATGACCGCTGAGTTTCTGCTTCGCCGCTGCCGCCCGACCTCGGCGGGCGACGTCATCGTCGTTCACGCCGCGGCCGGCGGCGTCGGCTCGATCCTCTGCCAATGGGGCAAGGCGCTCGGCGCGACGGTGATCGGCACGGTCGGTTCAGACGCCAAGATCGCCATCGCCAAGGCCAACGGCTGCGACCACGTCCTTCTGCAGGGTGACGACTGGGCCGCCAAGGTCCGCGAACTGACCGACGGCCTCGGAGCCGACGCCATCTACGACGGCGTGGGCGCCGCCACTTTCGATGGCGACATCGCCGCCCTCAAGCGTCGCGGCACCGTGGTGGTATTCGGCAACGCCTCCGGGCCCGTGCCGCCGGTCGATCCGCTGCGCCTGTCGCGCGGCGGCTCGTTGTACATGACCCGGCCGACGCTGTTCGATTACATCGCCACCACTGAAGAGCTGGACGCCGCCGCCGCCGCGGTGTTCGAGGTCCTAGCTTCCGGCAAGGTGAAGATCGAGATCGGCCAGACCTTCCCCCTGGCTGAAACCCGCGCCGCCCATGAGGCCCTTGAGGGTCGCCGCACGACGGGCGCGACGGTGCTGCTGCCGTAGAAGCCGTCCACGCAGCATAGACAAAGCAAAAGGGCCGCTCCTTGCGGGGCGGCCCTTTCTCTATTCTGGATCGCTCCAGTCCTAGGTGTTCATGGACTGGAAGAAGTCGGCGTTGTTCTTGGTGTTCCGCAGCTTGTCCATGAGGAACTCGATGGCGTCCTGCGCGCCCATCGGGCCCATGATGCGGCGGAGCACATAGCTCTTCTGCAGCTGATCCTTCGGCGTGATGAGTTCTTCTTTCCGCGTGCCCGACTTGATGATGTCGATGGCCGGGAAGATGCGCTTGTCGGCCACCTTTCTGTCGAGGATGATTTCCGAGTTACCGGTGCCCTTGAACTCTTCGAAGATGACTTCGTCCATTCGGCTGCCGGTCTCGATCAGGGCGGTGGCGATGATGGTCAGGCTGCCGCCTTCCTCCACGTTCCGCGCGGCGCCGAAGAAGCGCTTCGGACGCTGCAGGGCGTTGGCGTCGACACCGCCGGTCAGCACCTTGCCCGACGACGGGACGACGGTGTTGTAGGCACGGCCGAGGCGGGTCACCGAGTCCAGCAGGATGATCACGTCGCGCTTGTGCTCGACCAGGCGCTTGGCCTTCTCGATGACCATCTCGGCCACCTGCACGTGGCGGGTCGCGGGCTCGTCGAAGGTCGAGGAGATCACCTCACCCTTCACCGTGCGCTGCATGTCGGTGACTTCTTCCGGGCGCTCGTCGATCAGGAGAACGATGAGGTAGCACTCGGGGTGGTTGGCGGCGATCGACTTGGCGATGTTCTGCAGCATCACCGTCTTACCCACGCGCGGCGGGGCGACGATGAGGCAGCGCTGGCCTTTGCCGAGCGGCGAGACGATGTCGATGATCCGGCCCGAACGATCCTTCAGGGTCGGGTCTTCGATTTCCATCTTCAGGCGCTGCTCCGGATAGAGCGGCTTCAGGTTGTCGAAGTGAACCTTGTGCCGGACGTTCTCCGGCGGCTCGAAGTTGATCTGGGTGACGGTGACCAGGGCGAAGTAGCGTTCGCCTTCACGCGGCGCGCGGATGGCGCCGTCGACGCTGTCGCCGGTGCGCAGGCCGTAGCGGCGGATCTGCGAGGGGCTGACGTAGATGTCGTCGGGGCCGGGCAGGTAGTTGGCTTCCGGGCTGCGCAGGAAGCCGAAGCCGTCCTGCAGCACTTCCATCGTGCCGCCGCCCGAGATCTCGATGCCCTCTTCGGCGAGGGTCTTGAGGATCGCGAACATCATGTCCTGCTTGCGCATGGAGTTCGCGTTCTCGACCTCCAGCTTCTCGGCCAGGGCCAGCAGGTCGGCCGGTGAGGTGGCCTTGAGCTCCTGCAGCGACATGCGGGTGATGTTCAGCGCCGCGATGGTCGCGGTGATTTCGCTGGCCTCATCGCCTTCGTCGCCGGCCAGATCGGCCGCCAGGTCGGGGGTGAGGTCTTCGGTGTCGGGGGTTTCGTCGGTCATTGGGTAATCTTCGTAAGGGATCGCGAGCCGCATCGCGGCTTGCGGGAGGGATGGAGCCGGGTTGGTAAGGCCGGCGAATGGCGGCGCGGATCGCGCCTGAAAGTCGGGAGCCGGCGGGTCAGGCGCTCAGGACGAGCGCGGCCGGAAAGGGAAGGGCGTCCGGGCAGGCCGGACGCTTCGAGGGGAGGAAAACCACGCGACGGCCCTAGGGTCAAGCGTGGCTGCAGCAGGCGTCGCGGCTAGTGGCCGAACGTCCACTCCGTGGTCACCGACAGCACCATGATCACGGCGGCCAGGAACGGCAGCTCGTTGGTCATCCGCCAGAACTTTTCCGACCGGGTGTTGGTCCCGTCGGCGAACTGCCTGCGGGCCTTCGACAGGAAGCCGTGCCAGCCCGAGAGGAACAACACGCCGATCAGCTTGGTGACCATCCAGGGCTGAGCCAGATAACCCCAGCCGCCGCGCAGCACGCTGTCGGACAGGATCAGAAGGATGCCGAAGATCCAGGTCAGGCCCATGGCCGGATTGATGATGATCCGCAGCAGCTTCACCTCCATGGTCTGGAAGGTGAGGTCCATCTAGGAGCCCCGCGCGGCCTTGGTGTGATAGACGTAGAGCCGCGGCAGGTAGAGCATGCCCGCCATCCAGGCGATCACGCCGATGATGTGCAGCCCGCGCCACAGATTGTAGTGGCTGGCCAACCAATCAAGCATCAGGACACCTCCGGCCGCGCCAAGCCCGGCCCCCCGCTGTTCACCAATCGCGCCAGGCCGGCGATGAAGGCCGGCTGCACCCCCGGGGTTGGCGCCCGCAGATATGGCGCGCAGCCGATCTCCTTGGCCAGCTCGGCGTATTCATGGTCGAGCTCGACCAGGGTTTCCACATGTTCCGAGACGAAGGCGACCGGGCAGATCAGCACGCCCTTGCCGTCGGCCTGGGCCTGGGCGATCGCCTCGGGCGTCGAAGGCCCCAGCCACTTCATCGGCCCGACGCGGCTCTGGTAGCAGATCTGCCAGTCCGTCCAGCCGAGCCGGGCAGCGATGGCGCGCGAGGTCCGCTGGATATGGGTCTCGTAGGGATCGCCGGCGTCGATCACCTTCTGCGGCAGGCCGTGCGCCGAGAACAGCAGGCGGACATTGTCCGGCGAGCCGGCGGCCTCGAAGGTCTCGGCGATCTTGGTCGCATGGGCCTCGATCAGACCAGGGTCTTCCGGGTAGCTCTCGATCACCTCGACGACGCCGGAGCCACGATAGGCCTTTCGCCAGGCTTTCAGCGAGGAGGCGGTCGTCGTCGTCGAGTACTGCGGATAGAGCGGCAGCAGAACGACCCGGTCGGGCTGGAAGCCGGCGACATCGCGCGCGGCCTGCTCGGTGAACGGCTTCCAGTAGCGCATGGCGATGTGGACCTGCACCTCAAGGTCCGGCCGCTCCACCGCCAGGGCGGACTTCAGAGCCTCGGCCTGGGCCTGGGTTTCCGCCAGCAGGGGCGAGCCGCCGCCCATCAGGGCGTAGTTGGCCTTGGCCGCCTTGTTGCGCGTCGCGGCGATCAGGGCGGCGAGGAGGGTGCGGACCACCGGCGGCAGCGGGATGATCGCCGGATCGTTGAACAGGTTGAACAGGAACGGTCTGACCGTGGTCTGACCGTCGGGTCCGCCCAGGTTGAACAGCACCACCGCCAGGCGCGGCTTGCTCATGCTCAGTAGTCCATCTTCGGGGTGAAGTTGGGTGTCGGATCCTTGCCGGTCACCCGCTTGAGCACGCGCTCGACGTGGGCGATCGGGGTATCGGGCAGGATGCCGTGGCCCAGATTGAAGATGTAGGGACCCTCGCCCCATTGCGCCAGCAGGGTCTCGACCCGCTCGTCCAGCGCCGGGCCGCCGGCCCGAAGCAGCAGCGGATCGAGCGCGCCCTGGATCGGCTTGGCGGCCTGTACGCGCTGGCCGAGGGCGGCGGGCGCGGTGGTGTCCAGCGCCACGGCGTCGACCGGGGTGACCACCGCATAGCGATCGACGAGGGCCGCGGCGCCGCGCGGGAAACCGATCACCGGCGTGGTCACGCCCCGGGCCCGGAGGCCTTTGACGATGGCGGTGTGCGGCCGGATCACCAGGCGTTCGAACAGGTCTTCCGAAAGCCCTTCCGCCCAGCTCTCGAACAGCTTGAGCACCTGGGCGCCGGACGCCGCCTGCATGGCCAGGTAGTCGACCGTCGCTTCGACCAGCACATCGATCAGGGCGTCGAGCGTCTCGGGATGTTCATAGGCGTAGGTGCGGGCGCCGGAACGATCGGAGGACCCGCCCTCGATCATATAGGTCGCCACGGTCCAGGGCGCGCCGGCGAAGCCGATCAGAGCCTTCTCGGGATCCAGGGCCGCCCGAACACGGGAAAGGGTCTCACCGACGTTCTTAAGGGCCTCGCCGGCGGCCGGGGCCAGATCGCGCATGCGCTCGATCGACGGCAGGGCGCCGAGCTTCGGACCCTCGCCAGCCTCGAACCAGACCTCCTGCCCGATAGCCCTTGGGATCAGCAGGATGTCGGCGAAGACGATGGCCGCGTCGAACGGCAGGCGGCGCATCGGCTGCAGCGTCGCCTCGGCGGCCTTCTCGGGATCGAGACAGAAGGCGATGAAGTTCGGTGCCGTGGCGCGTAGCGCCCGGTACTCCGGCAGGTAGCGCCCAGCCTGACGCATGAACCACACGGGAGGGCGGCTTTGTTTTTCACCCGCCAGGACGGACAGGAACTTCGGTCGGCTTTTCTCGGACATGAGCGCCTTAAACCCGCTCGCCCCGCTCCGCTCAAGCCCGAAGCGTCTCGAGAGCCCCGAAGACTCACAGACCCGCCCTGCCCTCCTTCTTCTCTTTAAGAGTTTATTAAGGAAGAGGATGAGGCGGCGGGACACAGGCGCCGCGGGGATGATCGTCCATCGAACGGAGTCATCAGGCGGCCGCGAGCACACGGCGCCCGTCTCCTCCACAGGGCGTAGTTCGCCTGTGAATTGCGGGGATGGTTCTGGAGCCTCCGGAAATCGTTAAGACTTCCTTAACCCTTCGCTGAGGATCGCCGCCCGGACGACCATTTTGCTCCCGGGGCTGTCGACATCCGTCGTCCCGGCCGCCCGAATGACTCTCATCCTTGGGGATGAACTGCGGCGCCGAGAGGACTTCTGTCCCCCGCCGCCTTGGCAAAGCGCCCGCCAAAGCGTTTTGTGGAGTTCGCTCCCCAGGGGACTCTGATTTGATCCGCTCCTCGTTCACCGACCGTCCACAGCCGGGCGCCGCGCCGCATGGCGATGCGCTCATCACCCGCCCGAGCGCCGAAGGTCGTTTCGCCACCTACTTCCATGTGCACCTCGTCTCGGACTCTACAGGCGAAACCCTTAACGCCATGGCGCGCGCGGTCTGCGCCCGCTTCGCCGACGTCCTGCCGATCGAGCACATCTACGCCTTGGTCCGGTCGGATCGCCAGCTGGAGCGCGCCTTGGAGGAAATCGCC
>JAFKGN010000091.1 GCA_017307205.1 Caulobacterales bacterium | reverse complement strand
GGTGTTCCTGCGCAACTGCCGTCGTGTCGTCATTACCGCCGGGTTCTGCCTGGCGATGACGGCGTGCGGCCGTCCCGCTCCGACCGACGCCAGCGGCACGCCGCCGGCCGGAAGTTCGCCGGTTTCGACCGCCGCAGCCCAAGGGGCCACGCTCAAGGCCGTCCGCGCGCGCGGCGTCCTGCTCTGCGGCGTGAACCCCGGCCTCGCCGGCTTCTCTTTCCGTGACAACCGGGGCGATTGGCGCGGCTTCGATGTCGACTTCTGCCGCGCCGTGGCCGCCGCGACGCTCGGCTCGGCTGACAAGGTGCGCTTCGTGCCGCTGGACAACGCCGGCCGCATCGCCGCGCTGAAGGCCGGCCGCGTGGACCTGTTGGTGCGCAACACCTCCTGGACCTATAGCCGCGACGCCGGCGACGCGGTCGAGTTCGCAGGGGTGAGCTACTACGACGGCCAGGGCTTCATGGCCCCGCGTTCCCTGAACCTGCAGAGCGCCCAGGAGCTCGGCGGCGCCAAGATCTGCGTCCAGGCCGGTTCGACGAGCCAACTGAACCTGGCCGATTTCTTCCGCAGTCGCGGGCTGAACTACACGCCGGTGATCGTCGCTGATGAGACCAAGGCCCGCGAGGTCTACCAGGCCGAAGGGTGCGACGCCTTCACCGCCGATGTCTCGACCCTGGCCTCGTCCCGCTCGCTGCTGAACAGCCCGGACGCCCACGTCATTCTGCCTGACGTGATCTCCAAGGAGCCGCTGAGCCCGGTCGTGCGCCAGGGCGATCCGGCTTGGACCGATCTCGTCCGCTGGACCCTGAACGCCCTGGTGCTGGCGGAAGAGCTGAACATCTACGCCGCCAACGCCGAGGCCATGCGACGCGACTCTAACAATCCCGAGGTGCGACGGCTGCTCGGGGCCGAGCCGGGTGTCGGCGGGCCTCTCGGCCTCGACGACCTGTGGGCAGAGCGGGCCATCCGCCAGGTGGGCAACTACGGCGAGATCTTCGACCGCAACATCGGCGCGCGCTCGCCGCTGAAACTCGATCGCGGCCTCAACGCCCGCTGGGACGCCGCCAAGCCGGGCCTGCTCTACGCGCCGCCGCTGCGTTAGGCCGCGCCCGTCACCACCGGGGTGTCCTCACGCCCGCCCCATTCCGTCCACGAGCCGTCGTAGACCGCGCCTTCGCCGCCGAGGCGGGCCAAGGCCAGCGAGACGACCGCGGCGGTGATGCCCGAGCCGCAGGAGGTGATCACCGGGGCGGCCGGATCGACTCCGGCGGCATCGAACACCGCTTTCAGCTCATCGGCGGACTTGAGGGTCTGGTCGGCGTTCAGCAGGCTGCCCATCGGGGTGCTGCGCGCACCCGGCATGTGACCGCCGCGCAGGCCCTCGCGGGGCTCCGGGGCCTCGCCGGTGAAGCGGCCGGCGGGGCGGGCGTCGGCCACCTGATCGCCGTTCTCCAGCGCCGCCCGCACATCGTCGATCGAGCGGACGAGATGGGGATGGAAAGTGGGATGGAAGACTGTCGGGGTCGGCGTGGCCGCGCCGCTTTCGAGCGGCCGCCCCTCGGCGCGCCACTTCGGCAGGCCGCCGTCGAGCACAAACACCTTGTCGTGGCCCATGACGCGGAAGGTCCACCACAGCCGCCCAGCCGAGCGCAGGCCGATCTGGTCGTAGACGACGACGGTGCTGTCGTTGCTCACACCGAGCGCCCCGACGGCCTGGGCGAACTCATGCGGCGTCGGCAGCATGTGCGGCAGGTCGGTCGAATGATCGGCCACGGCGTCGATGTCGAAGGCCGCGGCGCCCGGAATGTGAGCGGCTTCGAAAGCGGCCTGGGCGTCGGTGTTCTCGTGCGGGAAGAACCAGCTGGCGTCGATGACCCGCAGGGTCTCGTCGCCCAGGCGCGCGGCCAGCCATTCGGTGGAGACCATCGGGTCAGACATGGGCCGGTCCTTGCTTACATCCAGGGCGGGGCGGGGAGGCCGCGCCCTTCGAGGAAGGCGCGGTTGAAGATCTTCGACTGATAGCGGGCGCCGTGATCGCAGAGGATGGTCACGATGGTGTGGCCCGGGCC
>JAFKGN010000084.1:13986-14430 GCA_017307205.1 Caulobacterales bacterium | reverse complement strand
AGCAGATGGACGCCGACGACGAGCTCCTGAAGGAAGGCTCCGGCCAGGGCGGCGGTCCGCCCCCCGGCGGGCCTCGTGGCCCAGGCGGTGGACCTCCAGGCGGTGGCCCTCCCGGCGGCGGGCCTCGCGGCGGAGGCGGAGGCGGCGGGGGTGGTGGCCAGGGCGGCGCCATGCGCGGTCCCGGCGGGCTGAACTTCGGCAGCCACCTCTACTTCGTCTCGTTCCTCGGCCGGCCGTCGCTGACCACGCCCTGGACCCTGCAGTACGGCGGCCATCACCTGGCGGTGAACGCCAGCGTGGTCGGGCCCAACATCTCGCTGTCGCCCTCGCTGACCGGCGGCCAGCCGCTGAAGTACATGAAGGACGGCAAGCAGGTCTGGATCGTGGAGAACGAGGTCACCCAGTCGCGCGCGCTGCTCAACGCCCTGACCCCGGCCCAGCGCG
>JAFKGN010000084.1:0-13937 GCA_017307205.1 Caulobacterales bacterium | reverse complement strand
GTGATCAGCCAGCAGCGGATCGACCTCGTCCTGGGGCCGGGTCACGATGGCCAGAGCCTGCAGCCGGAGGGCCTCCCGGCCAGCGAGATGACCGAGCCGCAGAAGGCCCAGTTCCTCAAGCTGATCGAGGCGCGGCTCGACGTCATCAACGATGACGATCTAGCGACCTTGATGACCCGCGTCCGCGCCAACCTCAACCAGACCTATTTCGCCTGGTGGGGCCCCACTGAGCCTGTGGGGTCTTCCTATTTCCGGGTGACCGGGCCTTCGCTGCTGATCGAATTCTCGCCGCAGAACATGGGCGGCGACGCCACCCAGCACGCCCACAACATGTACCGCGACTCCGCCAACGAGTACGGCGCGGGATGGGCGCGGGCCCGGTGAGGCGTCGCGCGGCGCTCGCCGCCGCCTTCGCCTTCGGCCCATCCTTGGCCCTGGCCCACCCGCTCGATGAAGTGGTCCAGGGCGCCTACCTGACCCTCGCGCCGGGCGAGGTGCGCCTTGAGCTCGATCTGACGCCGGGGTCGATGGTCGCGGGAACCTTGCTGGCCCGGCTCGACACCGATGGAGACCGCGTCGTCAGCCAAGCGGAAGCGCACGCCTTCGCCGCCGAGGTTCTGAAACAGGCGCCGCTGCGGCTCGACGGCCGCAAAGCCGTCTGGCGCGTGCGGTCGGTGACGGTCCCGCCCTACGCCAACCTCGAGACGGCCAGCGATACGATGAAGATCTTCGCCGTCGCCGAGCGGCCGACCCGCGAAGGTCGCCGCGCCCTTGTCTTCGAGAACCGCTACGCTCCCGCCAAGAGCCAGGTGATCGCCAACATCTTCCTGCAACCCGCGGGCGGCTGGCGATACCGCGTCACAGCCCAGCGGCACAGCCCGGATGGGCGGCGCTACGAAGCGTCCTACATCGTCGAGCGTTAGCCGCCGAACGGCGGACTGGCGCCCTTGGCCAGCCACCAGGCGACTCCCGCCGCGATCACCGCGACCACGACGAAAACCCAGATCGGCGCGCCCCGCAGCGGATCGCCCGCCCCACGCCGACGGCCGGTGACCATCGCCCCGATCAGGTTCTCACGCTTGACGATCAGGTAGCTGAACACAGCGACCACATGCAGGCCGATGACGATCAGCAGCAGGTCGAAGATCGTCTCGTGGGCCTTGGCGGCGGCGCGGCCGGTATCGAAGCTGACGTAAGTCGACAGCGGCCCGGACTCCAGGCCGTCGACGTCCACCGCGAAGAGGCCGAGACTGACCTGGGCGACCAGCAGCAGCAGCATCGCCATGACGCTGAGGCCGCCGAGCGGATTGTGCCCGTGATAGGCCTCGCCCTCCCCCTTGCCGACCAGGGCGCGGGCGTAGCGGATCACCGCGCCCGGCCCTCGCACGAAGCTGGAAAACCGCGCCGTCGAGCCGCCGAAGAAGCCCCAGAGGATGCGAAACACCAAAAGGCCGAGCAGCGTCAGGCCCGAAAGCCGGTGCCAGTCCATCTCGTGGTTCTCGACCGACCACCAGGAGAAGACGAACAGGAACACCATCGTCCAATGGACGAGGCGCACCGGAACGTCCCACACCCTGGCGATGGCCGCCGCCCCTTCGCCGGGCGGCGGCGCGGACGCCATCAGGATTCGTCCCGCTGACGGAAGGTCTGATGGCACTCGCGGCAAGCGCCGCCGAGCGGAGCCACGCCGGCCTTGATCGCCGCGAGGTCGCCGCCGTCGACGGTGGTCGAGAACTTGGCGGCGGCGGCGGCGAAGGCGTCGGCGCGCTGCTTGAAGACGTCGGGCTGGGCCCAGATCTCCGGCTTGGCGGCGGTCTTCACGCCCGCTTCCGCGCCGGTGCCGGCCGGGAACCAGTCATGCAGTTGCGGCGCGAGGCCGGCGATGATCGGGGCCTGGGTCTTGAAGACCGCGAGGTCGGCGTTGTCCTTCTTGGATTCGTCAGTCATCGCCTTCAGCGCGCCGCCGAGCTTTTTCAGGTTCGCCTGGCGCGCCTTGATGGTGTCGGCGGCGTTCGGCGCCGCGGTCGCGGCGGCCGGCGGAGCCTGGGCCTCGTTCTTCGAAGTCGCTTCGTCCTTCTGGCCGCACGCCACGGCGAGCAGGCTGGCGGCGGCGATGGCCGCAATGGTCCATTCGGTCTTCACGTCGCAGTCCTCCCTCGTTGTTTGGGAAGCCGACGCCTCGTTGCAGGTACGCGCACCGAGCCGCCCGCCACCACGGTCACGCTATGCAGAGTCTGGGAACGCCGACAATGTTCCGCCTAGTGGGCCTTTTTCTTGGGGAGAAGGTGCAGAAGGCCGGCGATGACGCCACCCACCACCAAGCCGACGACGGCCGAGCCGGCGGCGTAAGCCAACCAACCGGTGACCGGCCCGATCCCAGGAATATGCGCCGCCATATGCTCGAAGCCCTCAACCCAGTCAGGGATCGGGCTGAAATGAAACTCGTGCAGGCCGTGGACAATGATCCCGCCGCCGACCCACAGCATGGCCGCCGTTCCGACACTGGCCAGGGTGCTCAGCACCGCCGGCATCGCCTTCACCAGGCCGCGCCCGAGCGCCCGGCTGCCCGCGTTCTTCCGCTGCGACAGGTGCAGGCCGATGTCATCCATCTTCACGATGAAGGCGACGACGCCGTCGACCCCGGCGGTGATGGCCAGACCGACCAGCGCCAGGGCGGCGGCCTGCATCGCCAGCGGCATGTGGGCGATCTCGCCCAGCGCGATGGCCATGATCTCGGCCGAGAGGATCAGGTCGGTGCGGATCGCCCCGTCGACCTTCTGCTTCTCAAGTTCGGCCGAGCTGAGAGCGAGGTCGGCGGTGGTCTCGACCTCCTCATGGTGCGCGAAGATCTCAATGATCTTCTCGGCCGCCTCGAAGCTGAGATAGGCGCCCCCGATCATCAGCACCGGCGTCAGGGCCCAGGGCGCGAAGGCGCTGAGCAGCAGGGCGCCCGGCAGCAGGAAGAAAAACTTGTTCTTCAGCGAGCCGACCGCGATCTTCCAGACGATCGGCAACTCACGGTCGGGCGTGAAGCCCATGGCGTAGCCGGGCGTCACCGCCGTGTCGTCGACGACCACGCCGACCGCCTTGGAGCCCGCCTTGCCGGCGGCGGCTCCGACGTCGTCCAGCGACGCCGCCGTGATCTTGACGATACCCGCCACGTCGTCGAGCAACGCGACCAGACCGGACGCCATGCGGCTTTCCTCTTCCTGACAACCCAGCGTTGGCTAGGGGCTAAGGCCCGGGCCGTAAAGCCCTACTCGGCCGGCACGGCCTCAATGACCACAAACGCCTGGGCGTACGGGATCTCATCGCTGAGCGTGAGGTGGATGCGCGCGACCATCCCCGGCGGGGTGATCTCCGCCAGTCTTTCGGCCGCGCCGCCGGTCAGGGCCATGGTCGGCTGGCCGCTGGGCAGGTTCACCACCCCCATGTCGCGCCAGAAGACGCCGCGCCGGATGCCGGTGCCCAGCGCCTTGGCGCAGGCCTCTTTGGCGGCAAAGCGCTTGGCGTAGGTATCGGCCGGATCGCCCCGGCGATGGGCGCGCGCCTGCTCAATGGTGGTGAAGCAGCGCTCCTCGAACCGCTCGCCGTGCCGCTCCAGGCTCTGACGGATGCGGCGGATGTCGCTGATGTCGGCCCCGATCCCGAGGATCATCCTTTCGCCCTCAAGATCTGGCCTCATCCATCAGCGCCCGCATCCTCTGGATCGCGGGAGCGAGGCCGACGAAGATCGCCTCGCCGATCAGGAAGTGGCCGATGTTCAGCTCCATCACCTGCGGAATGGCGGCGATCGGATCGACCGTCTCATAGTCGATGCCGTGGCCGGCATGGACTTCTAGGCCGAGCTCGGCGGCCTGCCGGGCGGCCGCGCGCAGGGCGTCCAGCTGATCGCCCGCCAGCTTGGCGTGACCATCGCGCACGGCGTCGCAGAAGGCGCCGGTGTGCAGCTCCACCACCTGGGCGCCCACGTGGTGCGCCGCGTCGATCTGCTGCGGATCGGCGCCGACGAACAGCGAGACCCGGCTGCCGGCGTCGGCCAGGCGTGCGACGAAGGGCTTGATCCAGTTGTGACCGCCGGCGACGTCCAGCCCGCCCTCGGTGGTGCGCTCTTCCCGGCGCTCCGGCACCAGGCAGACGGCGTGCGGCCGGTGACGCAGGGCGATGTCCTGCATCTCCTGGGTGACGGCCATCTCGAAGTTCAGCGGCCGACCGCGTTCGCTCAGCAGCGCCGCCAGCCGGTCGATGTCGGCGTCGGAGATGTGGCGACGGTCCTCGCGCAGGTGGGCCGTGATCCCGTCCGCCCCGGCTTCGAGGGCCTCGACCGCCGCGCGGGCCGGGTCCGGATAGGCGCCTCCGCGGGCGTTCCGGATGGTCGCCACGTGGTCGATGTTGACGCCCAGACGCAGGGTCATGTCGCCGTCCTTACGCTACTTGGAGAGACGCCGACTGCCCGGGTCTTCGATCGGAACAGCCGCCAGTTCCGGCGGCAGGGCGTCGGCCGGATAGGCCGGCACTTCCAGACTGGCGAGCGCGATCAGCGGCACGCCGACGTCGGCCTTGCCGCCCGAGCGGTCGACGATGCAGGCCGCGGCGATCACTTCGCCGCCCGCCGCCTGGATGGCCGCGATGCATTCGCGCGACGACAGGCCGGTGGTCACGATGTCCTCGACCATCACCACCTTGTCGCCCGGCTCGATGGAGAAGCCGCGACGCAGCTTGAACGCACCGCCTTCGCGCTCAACGTAGAGCGAGGCGACGCCGAGCTGACGGCCCGTCTCGTAGCCGGGAATGATGCCGCCGACGGCCGGCGAGATCACCACGTCAGGCTTGCCGACCGCCGCGACGATCTTGTCCGCCAGGGCCTTGCACAGCCGCTCGCAGCGATCGCCGTGCATGAACACCAGGTTCTTCTGCAGAAAGACCGGGCTGTGCAGCCCGCTCGACAGGACGAAATGGCCTTCACGCAGAGCGCCGGCCGCACGGAATTCTTCGAGGACGTCTTCAGTGTTCATGCGCGCGTGGATAGCGGGTTTGGCGCGGAGTCGAAAGATTGCGCGGCGACAAGTTGCCCCGGTTCGGCTGGGGGGTGAGACCGAACCGGGGCGCTCTCAGGCGGCTAGTGGTGAAGCAGCCAGCCCACGAGCATTCCGACGAACACCCAGAACCCGAGACAGAACAGCAGGACGCCGACGCGAACCCAATTGAGCCGATAGTGACCGCGCCGGCGGGAGACGCGACGCAGCAACCGGTCGGTCACGGCGGTCGATTGGTGCCTGGGGGGAAACATCACGCCCACCCCGCGCGACTGTCGACGCGATCCATCCAACTCCACAGCTCGCGGATGGCGAGGGCGCGCATGGCGGCGTCGGCCGACTCCAGCGGCGGCAGGCCGGCGATGCTCATGGCGTCCGACAGCGTCACCGGCTCTTCGCGGTCCAGCGCGAACCGGCGCTGCCGGCTCAGCCGCATGAAACGCCGCCAGGCGCAGTCCACCGAATGGGCGGCCTTGACCGACTGGGTGGGCAGCAGGCTCGACTGCAACACGCGTCCGAACGCCACCAACCTGGCCCCGGCGCAGACCCTGCCGAGCAGGGCCGAGAGGGCCGCCGGCTCCAGCGGTTCGATCGCCAGGTCCTCCGGCGGCTCGCAGCCCGGCCCCGGTGGGCACGGCACGGCGCTGACCGCGCTGAGGATCACGTTCCCACGGTCGTCCGAAAAGGCATATTGAAGAAGATGACTCGGGCCGCTGAACCCTAGAGAGCGAACATTGAAGTACACGCGGTCATCCGCCGCCGAAGCGCGTTCGAATCCGCCTCTCGAATTGAGTCCGTTATTATGGCGCCGCAAGGCGAATGAAATTCTATCCGCAATCGTCGGGCCGTGGGGTGACTTGAGAGCTACTGGAAACATGGGAACGCTCCATCTGGGAGGCCCCAATGCTTGCCCGTCGGCGGCGATCCCGGAAGGCGCTTAGGCCCCGATCTGGGCGACGAGACGCGCACCAATCCGGGTAGGCCTTAATCGTCCCTTCACCTCACGGCGACGCTTGCGCCCGATGGAGAAAGGCTCAGACCCCTACAGTACAAGGGAACGTCTGCGATTCTCCCGGCTGGCGCTCAGCGGTACATAGGTCCGCATTTTGGGTAATAAATCGCTCAAGATTACAAGTTCGACGAACCACTATATCAGCTCACTTCACTCCACCGACCTGTGGACATTTACCGGTTACGAATTGTGCTCGAAACAATAGCCCTAACAAGCCATTAATATCCACAACACATTTCATTCGCCGCCGCGATTACTGTTGAGCTGCGACAATATGCGCAGCACCCTGGAGAGACTCAGGCGGGCATCAAAAGGGGCGCGCGATGCTGTCTCACGTCAGCGACACCAGACTTCGGGCCGAGCTCGACCGGCGCGCCGCGAGCTTCGCCGCGCCGGCGGCCGACCCCCGCGCGATCTACCGCTGGTGCGAGCAGTGGAGCGCCACGCTCTGCAGTCTCCGCAAGGGCTTCGACGGCGACCTCGACTTCTATCTATTGCTGCTCGTGTTCCTTCAGTCTGAGATGGCGCGCGGCCTCAGAACGCCGACGCTCCCCGGCGGAGACCTGCGCGAAACCGGCCCTCGCGGCCTCAACGCCCTCAGCATTTCGCAGATCTGCTCGGTGCCGCGTGAGACCACCCGCCGCAAGCTGGGGCGGCTGGTCGAGAAGGGCTATCTGACGCTGGACCAGGACGGCCTGTTCTACCTGACCGACCGATACCGGCCGGCCGACGCCGTCAAGGACATCGGCGTCCTGATGGACTTCGCGCGCTAGCAATTGTCGAGTTGCGCGGTCCGGGTCAGGATCGCCTTCGATGCACGTCTTCGAGACCCTGCTGGCCCTGCTGCTGGGCGCCACCCTTCTCTCGGGGGTCGCGCGGCGGTTCGGCGTGCCCTACCCCACCCTGCTGGCGCTCGGCGGCGCCCTGGTCGCCCTGGTCCCCGGCGGCCCGCACCTGAACCTGCCGCCGGACCTGATCCTGGCGCTGTTCGTCGCCCCGGTGCTGATCGACGCGGCCTATGACGCGTCGCTCCGCGACCTGAAGCGAAACTGGAAACCGCTGCTGTCGCTGGTGCTTGGGGCGGTTTCCTTGACCACCGTCGCGGTGGCCCTCGCCGCGCACGCGCTGTTTCCGGAAATGCCGTGGGCCGCCGCCGTCGCGCTCGGCGCCCTGGTCGCTCCGCCCGATGCGGTCGCCGCCCTCGCCGTGCTGAAGGCCGTGCAGCCGCCCCACCGCATCCGCACCATTCTCGAGGGCGAAAGCCTGCTGAACGACGCCACGGCCCTGCTGATCTACCGTCTCGCGGTCGGCGCGGTGGCGGCGGGCGGTTTCCATGTGGCGACGGCCGTCCCGACCTTCGGCCTGGTGATGATCGGCAGCGTCGTGGTCGGCTGGGCGGCGGCGCACGTCAATGCGCGGATCACCCGCCGCATCTCCGATCCCTCCAGCTCGGTGATCTTCCAGTTCGTCACCTGCTTCGCCCTGTGGCTGCTGGCCGAGCACCTGGGCCTGTCCGGTGTCGTCACGGTGGTGGTCTGCGGCCTGACCATCGCCCGCGGCAACATCGCCGCCATGCCGGCTCGTGTCCGCCTGCCCTCGTTCGCGGTGTGGACCACCGCCACCATGCTGCTGAACGTCCTGGCCTTCACCCTCATCGGCCTGCAGCTGCGCCCGATCCTGGAGGGCCTCGAGCCGGAGCAGCGCATGCGCTACCTCGTCGGCGCCCTGGCGGTGCTCGGCGTGGTCGTCGTCATCCGGCTGGTGTGGACCACCGCGCACCATGTGGTCGGCGGCCTGTTCGTGCGGCTGCTGCACGGCAAGGACGAGCCGTCCCCGCTGCGGGGCGTACTGGTCGTCGGCTGGAGCGGCATGCGCGGCATCGTCACCCTGGCGGCGGCCATGGCCCTGCCCGGCGACTTTCCCTACCGCGACTTCATCCAGCTGACCGCCTTCGTGGTCGTGGTCGGCACCCTGGTGCTGCAGGGCCTGACCCTGCAGCCGCTGCTGCGCCTGCTGAAGTTGCCCAAGGACGACATCGAGGAGCGCGAGACCGCCGCCGGCCGCAAGGCCGCGTTCAAGGCCGCCTACGAGTCGCTCGACGGCGTCGAGGGCCCGGTCGCTGACCGTCTGCGCAACGACTACAAGGAGGTCACCCGCCGCGCCGCCGACGGCCTGGACCCGCGCGACACCGAGATGAACGAGCTTCGCCGCAAGGCGCTGGAAAAGGCGCGCTCAGCGATCCTGGCGCTGCGCAGCGCCGGGACCATCGGCGACGGCGCCTATCGTCAGGTCGAGGAAGAACTCGATCAGCTGGAGCTGACCACGGCGACGGGCGACTACGACGGCGCCTAGTCCCGCGCCCGCTCCACGGTCTCGACCGTCGGGCAGGCTCTCAGGGCGGCGGCGATGTTGGTCAGGTGGCGAAGGTCGCGCACCTCCAGCTCGATGTCGGTATCGAAGAACTGGGCGTGCCGGTGGTGCATCGACAGGCCGACGATGTTCCCGCCCGCCTCGCCGATGATGGTGCAGACCTGCCCCAGCACGCCGGGCGCGTCGCCGATCGTGGCCGTCAGCTTGGCGTTCGAGATCGAGTGCTTCTCAGCCTCGGAGGTCCACTGCAGGTCGCGCCAGACCTCGCCGCCGCCCTCAAACGCCTCCAGCAGCACGCAATCGATGACGTGGACGGTCACGTCCTTCACCTCGTCGACGATGCCAACGATGCGGTCGCCCGGAATCGGCCGGCAATGCGGGCAGAAATGCAGGGTGGCGTTGGCGGGCAGCTCGCCGCGCACGAACAGCCGCGCGCCCTTGCCGTCCCCGATCCGCTGCCGCTCGCTGGCTGCGGCCTTCTCGTCGTCGCCGAGACCGGGATAGACCGTCTCCAGCACCTGCATCGGTGTGATGCGGCCGCGACCGACGGCGTCGAACAGATCGTCGTCGCTGGCCGTGGCGAAGCGCTCCAGCACCGGGCGCAGCGACAGGCCCTTCAGGCTCTTGCCGGCGCGCTGGAAAGTTTGGTCCACGGTCGCCCGGCCGAGACGCTGGAACTCGTCCTTCTCCGTCTGGCGGATGGCGCGGCGGATCGCCGAGCGGGCCCGGCCGGTGATGGTCAGCGAGCGCCAGTCGGCCGGCATGGCGGCCTTGGCGCCCCGGATCACCTCGACCACATCGCCGTTGTGCAGCGTCGTGCGCAGCGGCTTCAGCTCGCCGTTGATCTTGGCGCCGATGGTGGCGTCGCCGATGTCGGTGTGCAGGGCGTAGGCGAAGTCCAGCGGCATGGCCCCGCTCGGCAGGCTGATCAGCTTGCCCTTGGGCGTGAACACGAACACCTGGTCGAGGAACATCTCGAGCTTGGCGTGCTCGACCAGCTCCTCCGAATCCCCGCCGTGCTCCAGCACCTGCACAAGCTGGCGCAGGTTGGCCAACGGGTCGCGGCCGCCGGCGGCCTCCATGCCCTCGGCGTCGAAGCCGTAGGAGCGGTCCTTGTAGCGCCAGTGGGCGGCGACGCCCTCCTCGGCCACCCGGTCCATGGTCTCGGTGCGGATCTGCATCTCGATCCGCATGCCCTTGGGCCCGACCACCGTGGTGTGCAGCGAGCGGTAATTGTTGCGCTTCGGCGTCGAGATGAAGTCCTTGAACCGCTCGGGCACGCAGGCCCAGGCGCGGTGGATCACCCCTAGCGCGCGGTAGCAGTCGGCCTCCGAGTCGACAATCACCCGGAAGGCGTAGATGTCGGACAGCTGCGAGAAGCCGATCGATTTGCGCTGCAGCTTCCGCCAGATCGAATAGGGCTGCTTCTCGCGGCCATAGACCCGCGCCGGCAGTTGAGCGGCCTCCAGCTTGGCGGCGATCTCGTGGCTGACCATGGCCACCGCCCCGCCCTGCTCGGCGCGCAGCGCTTCGAGACGGCGGATGATGGCGTTGCGGGCCACCGGGTTGAGGTGCTCGAAAGCCAGCTCTTCCAGCTCGGCGCAGATCCGATGCACCCCGATGTTGCGCGCCAGCGGGGCGTAGATATCGAGCGTCTCGCGGGCGATCCGCTCGCGCTTGGCCGGGCTCTTGATGAAGCCCAGGGTGCGCATGTTGTGCAGCCGGTCGGCGAGCTTGACCATCAGGACGCGCACGTCCTTCGAAATGGCCAGGATGAACTTTCGCAGGTTCTCGGCCTGCCGCATGTGTTCGGCGAGTTCGAGCTTCGACAGCTTCGTCACGCCGTCGACCAGGTCGGCCACTTCGTCGCCGAACAGCTCGGCGATCTCGGTCCGGGTGACCGGCGTGTCCTCGATCACGTCATGCAGCAGGGCCGTGACGATGCTGGCGGTGTCGAGTCGGTATTCGGTGAGGATGCCCGCCACCTCAATGGGGTGGGCATAGTAGGGGTCGCCCGAGGCGCGCAGCTGCGCCCCATGCATGCGCATGGCGTAGACGTAGGCGCGGTTGAGCATCGCCTCGTCGGCGGTCGGGTCGTACGAGAGGACCCGTTCGATCAGTTCATACTGACGAAGGAACCGCGGGCGACGCGGCGCGACGGATTCGCCCGCCGGTTTGGCGGGCTGCGCAGGCGGCGCGTCTTTAGGTGGGGCGGCGGGTTCGGCCGCCTCGATGGCGAGCGGTTCTGAGCCCTCGGGGCTCAGTAGCGCTCCTCCTGGCCACCGTCGCGGTCGCTCTGCAGCGCGCGGACGAGTTCCTGCTCGCTCATCTGCATGTGGCTGGGATCAGCCAGCAGGGCCAGGGTTTCGGCCTCTTCCTCGGCTTCCGAGCGCTCATCCACGCGTTGCAGCGTGGTGATGAGGTTTTCCTTCAGCTCGTCGGCGTCGATCACGTCGTCGGCGATCTCGCGCAGGGCGCAGACCGGGTTCTTGTCGTTGTCGCGATCGACCAGCAGCGCCGAACCGGCCGAGATCGCGCGGGCGCGATGCGCCGACAGCAGAACCAGGCTGAAGCGGTTGGGGACTTTCTCGACGCAATCTTCGACGGTGACGCGGGCCATGAATTCCTCGGGGGAGCGGTAGAACCCGCCTAGATAAAGGCTGGAGCCCTCTAAAGCAATGTTCGCGGGTGCGGCGAATTCGTGGCGGCCGCGTATACATTCCGCAATGAATGGGCAATCGACCCGCAACACGGCGGGCGGAGCGTCCTCCTCATGGCGCGACACGACGCCAGCACCGAGGAAACCCTAATGCGTAGCTCCCTGTATCTCGCCGCCGCGGCGAGTCTCGTCCTGGGCGGCGTCGCCCTGGCTCAACCCCCGGCCGGCGGCGCGCCCGGCGGCGGCGGTGGCGGCCAACGTATGCCCCCGGCCGAGCGTTTTGCGGCCATGGACGCCAACAAGGATGGCGCCGTCGACAAGAGCGAATGGCGCGGTCCGGCCGAGCGCTTCGACGCCATCGACGCGAACAAAGACGGCAAGATCACCCTCGCCGAGCTGCAAGCCGCTCCTCCCGGCGGCGGTGGCGGCGGTCAGGGTGGAGGCGCGCCCCGCGGGAACTAGGGCGCGCTGGAGGGGAGGCGAGCGTCGAGGCCGACGCTCGCCTTTTCCGCAAGCGATCGCGCCGTCTCGCCGAATCGCGGATGCCGCCAGTCCGGCGCGATCTGGGTCAGAGGCCCCATGACGAACAGGCGCTCATGCGCCCTGGGGTGCGGCAGCACCGGCCCCGCCTCCCCGTCTGACAAAATGCGGCCGTAGGCGATCAAATCGAGATCCAGTGTGCGCGGCGCATTGCGCGAGGTGCGCTGACGCCCGAAGGCGTCTTCCAGATCATGCAGCAGCGCGAGCGTGGCTGACGGATCGAGCGTGGTCTCGACCACCGCAACGCCGTTGAGGAACGGCGGATCGCTCGGGTCCGGCCAGGCCGCCGACCGCCACCAGCCCGAGCGGGCGACCACCTTCAGGCCAACCTCATCCAACGTGGCGAGCGCGCCCTCCAGAAGGGCCTCGCAGGAATCGAAGCGTCCGGGCAGATTGCTGCCCAGGGCGATCACCACCGCTTCATCCCACTTCGCCATCCCCCTCCCCTAGACGCGACCCCATGATCAATCCAGAGCCGCCGCGAGACTGTCCGCTCTGTCCGCGCCTGGTGGCCTATCGCGGGGTCAACCGCGCCGAGAACCCGGACTGGTGGAACGGCCCCGCCCCCTCGTTCGGCGATCCGAACGCGCGACTGCTGATCGTCGGCCTCGCGCCCGGCCGCACCGGCGCCAACCGCACCGGCCGCCCGTTCACCGGCGACGGCGCCGGCTGGATCCTCTACGAGACCCTGCTGAAAACCGGCTTCGCCACCGGCGTCTACGAAGCCGATCCGAACGACAGCCTGCAGCTGCGCGACTGCATGATCACCAACGCCGTCCGCTGCGCCCCGCCGCTCAACAAGCCGACGACCGACGAAGAAAACACCTGCCGCCCGTTCCTGATCTCGCGCCTGGAAGCCCTGCCGAACCTCAAGGCGATCCTCACGCTCGGTGATGTTTCCCGCCGCAACGTCTTGAAGTCGCTCGGCTTCAAGGCCTCCGCCGGCCAACCCGGCCACGGCACAGCCTTCGACGCCGGCCGCTACCGCCTGTTCAACAGCTACCACTGCTCACGGCTCAACACGAATACGGGGCGGCTGACGCCGGCGATGTTCGAGGCGGTGTTCGAGAACATCCGGGCGCATCTGGACGGTTAAGCGTCATTGTCTCCTCCCCATCGCTCAGCGATGGGGAGGGGGACCGCGAAGCGGTGGAGGGGCTCTTCACGCCAGCCGCTGCTCGGCAGCCTCGCGTATCAAGTCCAACACGCCATCCAAAGCGACCCGCACGTCTTCGGCGGGAATCCTGAGGACCATCAGACCTTGTCGCTCTAGCCATGCGGTCCTGCGGTGGTCGTGCTCAATCTGGTCAGGGTGATCGTGGCTGGCGCCATCGACCTCCACAGCGAGCTTGGCCTCCGCGCAGTAGAAGTCGAGCACATAGGGGCCAATAGGATGCTGACGGCGGAACTTCACGCTCGCCAAAGCCTGCCGTCGCAAACAGACCCATAGTCGGGCTTCCGGGGGCGTCAGGGCCCGACGCAAGACCCGCGCTCGTGAAACAGCGCCTTCGAAGGTCGAGCGCTTCTGCACCTGTAAGAGCCCCTCCACCGCTTCGCGGTCCCCCTCCCCATTGCTTCGCAACAGGGAGGAGACGTCAATCCGACCAATCTACGACCGTTCCCGTCGTACGACCCCGCTATCCTGGACACAGATGTCCAACCAACCCGCCCCTTATCGCGCCACCACGCCTGCCCTCGACCGGGCGCGGCGCGTCCTACGCCAGCAGTTGGACGCCCTGTCGCGACTGGCGGTCGTGGCGTGGCGGCTGGTCGATCCGGCTACGCCTTCGAACGAGCCGGCTGCTTCGGTTTCCGTCGGCATTCTCAGGCTGGAAAACGCCCTGCGCCTTCAGGCCCGCGTCGCCTGGGCCGTGCGCCTGATCGCAGCCCTCCGCGCCAAGCTGCTCGGTGATCTGCGGGGCTTGGAGAGCGGTCGGCTGCCTGCCTTGGCCATCGAGACTCCGGACGTGGCCGCCACCCCGGAACGTTCCATGGCCGAGGGCGCGCGCGCCGCCGCCGACAGAGTCGAACGCCCGGAGCGCCGCGAACGTCGTGAAGGTCCAGAGCGTTTCGGCTTTGAAAGCCGGCGCTCCGACGATGACCTCGCCGAAATCCTCCAACGGCCGACCGCCGAGATCATCGCCCTGATCTGCCGTGAACTCGGCCTCCCCGCCGACTGGCCGCGTCAGGCCGAAGAAGCGTGGGCTCGGGAGCAGACGGACGACGATGGGGCTGAGCCTCGAGGCTCGCCGCCCGGGCTTCCGCGAAGCTTGCCGGAAATACCCGCTGCCCCCTCATGATGAGAGAACCGCGCTCCGCC
>JAFKGN010000083.1:27102-38786 GCA_017307205.1 Caulobacterales bacterium | reverse complement strand
GCCAGACCGCCACCCTGGGCTACTGGATCGGCGAACCGCACAAGCGTCGCGGCCACATGTCGGCGGCGGTGAAGGTCGCCCTGCGCTTCGCCTTCGGTCCCCTCGGTCTCCATCGGGTGGAGGCCGCCTGCATCCCCGACAACCACGCCTCGGCGAATCTTTTGCTGAAAGCGGGGTTCGATGAGGAGGGATATGCCCAGGGTTATTTGAAAATTAACGGCGAATGGAGAGACCATCGCCTGTTCGGGATACGCTCACGCGGCGGGATGTGAGCGTCCGAACGAGAGGGGCGCCGACCGCAAGGCGCGAACCGGACGGCATGTCGCTGTCGCAGTCGAATAGCCGCATCTGGGATGCGGCCATGGTGCTTGAGGCGCTGGGCGCCGCCGAGACCCTGCTGTGGACCTGGGAGCCCGGCGAGGACCGACTGCGCCTGTCCGGCGCCGCCAAAGCCATGGGCCTCGGTCCGCTGGCCCCCGAATCCTCTTCCACCGCCCTGCGCGCCCTGACCCTGCCGCATGAGCGCGCCTTGGCCGAAGATCTGCTGCGCATCCGTGAGCCGGGCACGCCGATCGATGTACGCCTGACCATGCGGGGCGGCCAGGCCTGCCTGTGGCGTGGGGTCTGGCTGGAGGATGGCGTCCGGGCCGCCGGCGTGGCCGCGCTCGAAGCCCGATTCGTGCCGGCTGATACCGACGCACTGACCGGGCTGTTGGCCCGCCGCAGCTTCCTGGGCGCTGCTCGCGAGCGCCTGCAGCGCCCGGGCCGCCATGTGCTGGTCGCCGCTGACCTCGACCGCCTCAGCCGCCTCAACGACGCCCTGGGCCATGAACGCGCCGACCTGGTGCTGGCGGCCCTTGGCTCGCGCCTTGCCGCCGCCTTCCCGGAAGACGCCGTGACCGGACGCGTGGGCGAAGACGAGTTCGCGGTGCTGGTCGATCCGGTCCGCTGTCCCGCCGCCTCGGAAACGCTGCGCACCGCGCTGGAGAAGCCGCTCCGCATCGCCGGCTTCGATATTCACCCGACCCTGTCGATCGGCGCCGTCACCGCCGATGGCGGCGAGGATGCGCCCGAGGCGGCCGAACTGCTGCGTCGCGCCGAACTGGCGGTCGAGGCCGCGCGCTCGGGCGGTCCCGGCGGCGTCGCCGCCTATGGCCGCACGCTGGAAAGCGACGGCCTCTCGCGTCTGGCGCTGGAGAGCGACCTGCGCGGAGCGATCAATCGCGGCGAGATAGGCCCCTTCTATCAGCCGGTCGTGCGCCTGTCCGACGGCGCCCTCTACGGCTTCGAGGCCCTGGCGCGCTGGCGGCACCCGCGTCGCGGCGTCATCCCGCCCGACGACTTCCTGCCGCTGGTCGAGGAAATGGGCCTGATGGCCGATCTCGGCCGCTACATGCTGCGCGCGTCCAGCGTTCAGATCGCCGCCTGGCGTCAGCGCCACCCCGCCGCCGGCGACCTGAGCGTGGCGGTGAACCTCTCGGCCGGAGAGATCGAGGGGCCGGACCTGATCGCCGACGTCACCCGCGTGATGGCCGAGAATAACCTGCCGCCGGGCGCCCTGCGGCTGGAGGTCACCGAGAGCGACATCATGCGCGACCCCGATCGCGCCGGCGCCGTGCTTTCGGCCCTGCGTAAGGCGGGCGCCGGTCTGTCGGTCGACGACTTCGGCACCGGCCACTCGGCCCTGTCGTACCTCTCACGCCTGCCGTTCGACACGCTGAAGATCGACCGCTACTTCGTGAAGACCCTGACCACCCACGAGGCCTCGGCCAAGATCGTCCGCTCGGTCGTGGGCCTCGGGCGCGAGCTGAACATGAAGGTCGTCGCCGAGGGGGTGGAGAATGCCGGCCTCGCCGAACGCCTGCTCGATCTCGGCTGCGACTATGGCCAGGGCTACGGATACGCCCCGGCGCTATCGCCCTCGGAAGCCGAGGTCTACCTCAACGAAGCCTACGCCGACGGCGCGGCCCCGCTGCGAAAGCACGCCTAGGCGCCAGCGCTCAGCCCTCGTGGAACGAGAGCGGTTCAGGCGTGATCCGTGCTTCGCTCGGAACGGCGGAGGCGCCTGAGTGCTCGGCCTTGAGGCCATGGCGGGCGGCGAGCACGGCTTTCAGAATGGCTGCGACCTCCGGCTCTCCACCCTGTCGCTGCAGGAGGTCGGCGATCTGCCTCAGCATGTCGAAGCAGTAGGTCTTCACCGCGAGTAGTTCGGGCTCCTTGTTCACGGCGTCCAAACGTCCCTCCTCAAAAGCAACTATCGTATAAGGCGAGCTTGGAAGCGTCCCGCTTAACAAGCTGTTTCGCTTGCAACGCAAGGGCCTGGCAGGCAGCCGTCATATGTCCGTGCGAGTGTTTCAGCCGTTCGGGCGGATTGTTACAACCTATGAGGTATTTTCAGGCCTATAGAGGCCGCCCGGGAACCCAAGCCTTGGCGCAAGCCTTCCTTCGGCATGTGTTCGACGCTCAAGCTCCCCCCGTCTTCCCCCCATCGCTCCTTGTCTCCGCAGCGCCTGACCGCGCTCTCCGCCGTGCTCGGCATGCTGATCCTCACCGGCGGGTGCGACCGTGTGGCCTCGGGCTTTGGAGATGGACCGCCTGCCGTCTCCTCCGCCGCCCTCAAGTCGGCGACCGACGACGCGGCGGTGCGCAAGTTCTACGAGGCGCGGCAATGGCGGGCGGCGTGGTCGAAGCGCGACGCTTCCGCGCTGCTCGACGCCCTGAAGGACGCGCCGCGCCACGGCCTCGATGGCTCCCGCTTCACCAGCCTGATCCGGGAGGCCAGCAGCCCCGCCGAGCGAGACGCCGAGCTGACCCTCGCGGCGCTCAACTACGCCGACGCCTTGGCCAGGGGCGCGGTCGATCCGCGCAAGCTGTTCAAGGTCTACGCGATCAAGCGGCCGTCGGTGGATGTCGTCGCGGGCTTGGCAGAGGCGCTGAAGGGCCACGATGTCGAAGGCTGGATCAAGGGGCTGGCGCCGCAGGACGACGAGTACCGAGCGCTCTCGGACGCCTATCTCGCGTACCGCGACCTCGCCGCCGACCCGATCACTGGCGGCCCGCCTCTGCAGCCCGGCGACGGAGGCGCGCGCGTGGATGCTGTGGCGGCCTGGCTGCAGGGCGCCGGTTATCTGCCGGCCGACGCCAAGGTGAAGAACGCGACCTTCGACGCGCCGTTGGTCGCCGCGCTGCGCGTCATGCAGAAGGCCGCCAAGCTGCCGGTGACGGGCCAACCGGACGAGGCGACGCTGAAGGTGATGAACGACGGCGTGGCGATGCGCGCCAAGCAGTTGGCGGTCAATCTCGAACGGCGGCGCTGGCTGCCGCGCGACGTTCCCGACACCCGCATCGACGTCAATATCGCTACAGCTGAACTCGTCTATCTGCACGACGGCGCGTCCGCCTGGACCAGCCGCGTCGTGGCTGGTGCGCCGGATCCCGATCGCGAGACGCCGATGCTGATCGGCGCCTTCGATCAATTGGTCGTGAACCCGCCGTGGGTGGTGCCGAAGGGGATCGCGGAGAAGGAAATCCTGCCGAAGGGCGAGGCCTACATGGCAGCGGAGCGGATGACCGTCGTGGACGGCAAGGTCGTGCAGCAGCCCGGCCCGGACTCCTCGCTCGGCCTGGTGAAGTTCGACATGCAGAACCCCCATGCCATCTATCTGCACGACACCCCGGCCAAGGCGCTGTTCGCCTCGGCGGAGCGGCATCGCAGCCACGGCTGCGCTCGGGTGGAGCGCGCTGTCGAGTTCGCGCGCTTCCTGGCCAATGAGCGCGGGCGCGCCGAGGCCTTCGACAAGGCGCTGGCGACCGGCGAGACCGGGACGGTGGCGCTCGGCGAAAAGATCCCCGTGCGGTTGCTCTACACCACCGCCTATCGCGACCCGGCAGGACTTTGGGTGTTCACCGCTGATCCCTATGGCTGGGACGACCAAGTCTCTGGCGCGCTCGGGCTCGGGGCGCTCAGCGCCCCGCACGCGGCCGACCAGCCGGTGGCGTCCCTGCTCGGGCCGTAGGGTTCAGACGAGGCTTCGAAGCGCCCTGGCCAGGGCGTCCATGTCGTCCGCGGTGTTGATGAACGACGGGGTCACCCGCACGCAGGCGCCGCGCGCCGGTCCGGCCCGTTCGATCGTGAAGATCATGTGCTGGTCGAACAGGCGACGGCGCACCGCCTCGTTGTCGGCCATGCTGGTCTTGCCGGTCAGGCGGAACGAGGTGATGCCGGCGTGCAGGGCCGGATCGTCCGGCGTCAGCACCTCGATGGCGGCGACGCCGCGCACCTGCTTCACCCAGCGGTCGCGCAACCAGCGCAGGCGGGCGGCCTTGGCGGCTGCGCCGATGCTTTCGTGCACGTCTATGGCGTCGGAGACGGCCAGTACACAGGCGTAGTTGGTGGTGCCGGTGTGAATGCGCAGATCGATGCGGTCGGCCTCGGCCGGCTTCAAATAGGCCAGTTCCAGCGGCGACGGGTCGATGTCGGCCAGCCGCGCCTTGCGGATGTAGACGACGCCCACGCCGAGCGGCGCGCCGATCCACTTGTGCAGATTGAGACCGGCGAAATCGACGCCGAGATCGCGCAGGGCGAACTCGGTCTGGCCGAGCGCGTGGCCGCAGTCGAGCAGCACATCGGCGTTGCGCGAGCGGGCCAGCGCCGTGATCTCCTGCACCGGCGGGATCAGGCCGGTGCGGTGCGACAGGTGGGTCAGCAGCACCAGGCGGATGGCCGGGTTGGCGCGCAGGGCGCGATCATAGGCGTCGATCAGCGACTGCTTGGTCGCCGGCTCCGGCAGATCGATGCGGATGACCTTCACGCCGCGGCTGCGGGTCAGGCCCTCGATGCCCGCCTGCATGCTGTCGTAGTCGAGGTCGGCGTAGAGCACGGCGTCGCCGGGCTTGAGGCGGTTGTAGCCCTCGATCAGCACCTGCATGGACTCGGTGCCGCCCCGGGTGAAGGCGATCTCGTCGGCGTCGACGCCAAGCAGTTTGGCGACCTTGGCTCGCACGGCGACCAGGTCGCGGTTCACCGGGCCGCGCGTGTAGAGCGTCGTCTCGCGATTGACCCGGGCGGTATGGGCTTCGAAGGCCGCGCGGGTAGCGCGGGCCATGGCCCCGAAGTGACCGTTCTCGAGTTGGATCACCCCGGCGGGCGGCGCGTCATAGAGCGCCGCCACCTTGGCCCAATGCGCCGCATCGTCGGGCGCGACGGTCTGCGCCAGGGCCGCCCCGGCGGGCGCGGCGGCGGCGACCGCCAGGAGGCCGCGCCGTGAAATCCCGCCGTCGATCCGCCGCATCGTCCGTCCTCAGAAGCGCAGGTTCAGGCGGGCGTAGTACTGGCCGCCGTTGGTGTCGTAGGGCGCGTTCCGGGAGTAGACCAGGCCGCGGCTGGCTTGGAAGACGGCCTCGTCCGGATAGGTGTCGAACACGTTCTCGGCGCCCACGCGGAGGCTGACATTGGGGTTGATTGTCCACGTCGCGGCCACATCCACCAGGGTGATGGCGCCGAAGGCCTGGAAGATCTCGCCGGTGGCGTTGCCGGTGCTGTCGGTCCACTCGCCGTAGTAGCGGGCGCGGCTCATCAGCTCGATGGGGCCGATGGTGTAGGTCGCCGAGGCGGTGAGGTTCTGCTTCGGGCGCGAGGTTTCAAACAGCAGCTTCTGAGTGGGGTTACCGCTCAGGTTCCCGCTGCGCACCTCGGTCTTGTTGTAGTTGTAGGCCGCCATCAGGGCGATGCGGCCTGGGCCGAGGTCACGGTTGTAGTTGACCACCGCGTCGATGCCCGAGGTCTGGGTGTCGAAGTCGTTGGTGAACCAGTTGATCGAGGTGAAGGACTCGGCGCCGGGCACGCCCTGGGCGATCAGTTGGGCGCGGATGGCCGGGGTCACCGTCACGGTCGGCGAGGTGGAGAAACGCTTGTCGACGTTGATGCGGTAGGCGTCCAGCGAACCCGAGAGGCCTACGTCCGTCCGCCAGACGAGGCCGGCCGTCAGGGTGTCGGATTCTTCCGGCTGCAGCGGCTTTGCGCCGAGGAAGGCGGCCACCGGGATGACCGGCGACAGGCGGCCCGAGGTGAACAGTTGCAGGGTCACGGTGTCGAGGCCCTGGGAGGTGCTGGTCGAGTTCAGCTGGCCCGGGGTCGGGGCGCGGAAGCCGGTCGAGTAGGAGGCGCGCACCGCGACGCCCTCGGAGAACTGATAGCGGGCCGCGACCTTGCCGTTCACGGTGTCGCCGAACTCGGAGAAGTCCTCGTAGCGAAGGGCCGCGCCGGCGCTGAACTGCTCGGAGAACTGCGCCTCGACGTCGAGATAGCCGGCGTAGCTCGTCTGATCCCATTCCCCCGCCTGGCTGGGGCCGAAGCCCGGGAAGCCGTTGGAGTTCGGCGCCAGGCCGGCCGCCGCGCCCGGACCGACCGCGTAGGAGGCCGGGTCGCCCTCGCTGATCGTGTAGGTCTCCTTGCGGCTCTCGGCCCCGAAGGCGACGTTCAGCGGCTCGGCCAGGCCGACCGGCACGCGCCACACGGCGTCGAGGTTGGCGTTGACCTCGCTCTGCTTCAGCTGGCCGAGGTAGAAGTTGCGGGGGCTGTCCGGGCCCATCGAGGCGTTGATCGAGTTGTTCAGCACGAAGCGGCTCGAGTTCTGGCCGTAGGACAGGCTGGCGTCCCAGGTGAAGACGTCGCTGTCCTTCAGGCGCAGGCCGCCGACCGTCTGGAAGTCGCGGGCCTTGATGCCTTCGTGCGGGGTGAAGCCGCCCGGATAAATGTTGCGCAGGTCGAAGCCCGGGAACACCGCGACAGTGCGATAGATGGCGGGGTTCTGGTCCGGGTTACGCCAGTTGATGTCGTTCATGCCCTCGGTCGAGGTGTAGGTGCCGAAGGCGTAGAGCTCGGCGGGGCCGACGGGCAGGGCGGCGTTGGCCGCCAGCTGGTAGGTGGTAAGGTCCGGGTTGCCCCAGCGCTGCACGGGATTGTCGATGGCGATGCCCGGATGGGCCTTGGCGAAATCGATGGCGTCCTGGCGCTGGCGGCTGCGCGAGGTCAGGCCCTGGTCGGCCATCTCGAAGGTCACCGAGGCGTGGCCGCCTTCCGGGAAGACGAAGCCGGCGCGGCCGCCGACTCGGTTGGTCTGTCCGTCGCCTTCGAAGAACTGGCCGCTCTGGGCGAAGGCGGTGAAGCCCGGCTTCTCGTCGAGCAGGATGTTGATCACCCCGGCGATGGCGTCCGAGCCGTATTGCGCCGAGGCGCCGTCGCGCAGCACTTCCATGCGGCCGACGGCGGTGGTGACGATCTGGGCCAGGTCAGGCCCCTGGGCGCCGCGCGAGCCGAGGAAGGCCGAGCGGTGGAAGCGCTTGCCGTTGACCAGAACCAAGGTCTGGTCGGGCGACAGGTTGCGCAGGGTCGCCGGGCGGATGAATTGCAGCCCGTCCGAGGTCGGCAGCTTCTGAACGATGAACGACGGAATCTGCTGCGCCAGGTTCTCGCCGAGCTGGGCCGTGGCCGAAGCCTGCAGCGTCTGGGCGTTCAGCACATCGACCGGCGCCAGGGTGGTGAAGGGCGTGCGGTTGCTGTCGCGCGTGCCGGTGACGATCACCTCTTCGACGGCGCCCTGAGCGTCCTGGGCCTGGGCCGCGTTGGCGCCGAGCGTGACGGCGAGCGCCGCCGTGGCGCAGAGCGCGGTCTTGAAGTGCGTGATCGACATGGCTTCCCCCGGGGAGTGCGTAGGGGGTGGCCTGTGGCCCAGGTTCGATGATGTATTTTCGACTGCGCTGAGAATTTTTTGCAGCCACGCGACGTCGGCGCGCGAGCCGTGGGCGGCGATAAACCCAGGGTGTTGCTAGGCGCGTCCGGCCGACGCTGTCAGGTGGCTGGGGTCGATACCCAGCTTGGCGAGGGCGCGCTCCCATTTGTGGGCATGGTCATCGCCGAACAGGATTTCGTCGTCAGGCTCCGCGACCAGCCACACATTCTCGCGCAGCTCACGCTCGATCTGGCCGGCGCCCCAACCGGCGTAGCCGAGCGCCAGCAGGGAGCGGCGGGGGCGCAGGCTGTCGTTGGCCATGGCGGCCAGCACGTCGCGCGTGGTCGTCAGCGACAGGCCGCCGCCGATGGCCAGCGTCGAGCCGGCGCTGTCGAAGTCGTCGGTGTGCAGCACGAAGCCGCGTTCGCGCTCCACCGGCCCGCCCAACAGCACCATTCCGGCGGGCGCGCGGATGGCGTTCTCGACATCGAGCCGCGAGAGCAGGTCGGCCAAGCTGAGGCCTTCGACCGGCTGGTTCACCGCCAGGCCCATAGCCATGTCGTCGTCGTGGGCGCACATGTAGACGACGGCGCGTTCGAACGGTTCTTCTATCCCCGGCATGGCGATCAGCAGCTGGCCGGTCAGCGAAACATCCTTGTCCATATCAAGAGGATCGGCGCCCTAAGCGGCAGTTTCAAGACAGCACGGTTGGCTGAACCTCAGTTCCCGACTATCTGCGACGGACCGGCGCAGGGCCGGTCCCCCAGGAGCACTCCCATGACCGTCAAAGTCGGCGACAAGCTGCCCTCCGCCACCTTCATGACTCCGGGCGCCGACGGCCCGCAGCCGATCACCGGCGACGAGATTTTCAAGGGCAAGCGCGTGGTGCTGTTCGCCGTGCCGGGCGCCTTCACCCCGACCTGCTCGGCGCGCCACCTGCCGGGCTTCAAGGACCACGCCGGCGACATCAAGGCCAAAGGCGTCGATGCGATCGCCTGCGTCTCGGTGAACGACGTCTTCGTGATGAAGGCCTGGGGCAAGGACCAGGGCATCAGCGACGAGGTGCTGCTGCTGGCCGACGGCAACGGCGACTTCTCCAAGGCCATCGGCCTGGACTTTGACGGCTCGAAGTTCGGCATGGGCCCCCGCTCGCAGCGCTATTCGATGGTCGTCAACGACGGCGTCGTGGAGGCTCTGAACGTCGAGGAAGCCGGTCAGTTCGAGGTCTCCTCGGCCGACTACATGCTGGCGCACCTCTAAGGCCTTGCGCCGACCCTGGTGAACCTTTGGGGGACCTCGGCCGTTCGGACGGCCGAGGGACGCCTCGAACCAGGGAAAACAAAAGAATGCGCAAGTTGATGCTTCTGGGCCTCGCGGCCCTGACGATGACGGCCGGCGCCGCCAGCGTCGTCTCGGCCCAGCCCCGCCCGATGGGTGATCGCGACCGGGATGGCCTCCCCAACGCTTACGACAGCCGCCCGAACAATCCCAACAACGGCCCTATGGGCGATCGCGACCGCGATGGGCGCCCCAACGCGGTCGATCCCCGTGATGATCGTTGGGATACCCGCTGGGGTCGTGAGGTGCGCCCGCCGCAATACTGGGGCGCGCGCCCGGGCTGGAACCTCCACGTGCGGGCCTGCTTCGCCCGCTACCGCAGCTACAACCCGCGCACCGACAGCTACGTCGTGCGTCGAGGCGTCACCGCGCGCTGCCGCCTCTAGGGCGTCGGCTCCGGCATGAAAAAAGGGCGGGAAGCTTGCGCTTCCCGCCCTTCGTCGTTTCAGGTTCGAGCCTTACTGGCCCGAGATCGCCCGATCCGCCTCGGTCTGCGGACCACGACCCGCCGGTTGCGCCGGCGGCTTGTAGTCGACCAGTTCGTCGACGTTGGAGCGCTTGCCGGCCCAGGCGATGCCGCGCAGCACCAGGTCGCGATACTGCGGCATGGCGATGTTCGGATAGGCGTGACCCTGCATCCAGACGAAGGCGCGCGCCGTCGTCGTGCCGCCCGGCTGGGTGTGCTCGTAGCTCCAGATCTGCGGCACCGTCTGACCGGCGGAGCCCACGCGGGTGGTGTTCTCGTTGGTCGGGAAGGTGGTGGTGGCCAGGGCGTGCACGCCGGCCTTGGCCCAGGTCATCTTGAAGAAGGCCTCGTCCTGCAGGACCGAGCCGTCGACGAAGCCCTTCATGATCGGGCTGGCCTTGTCGACCACGTCGTACTTGATCGGGAACTGCGAGAAGTTGGTCTCGCCGTGACGCTTCGCGCCGCCGAGGATCTCAGCGTACCAGACCGGGTCCGGACCGCACATCGAGTCGTGCAGCAGCACGATGCCGCCGCCGCGCTTCACATAGTTCTCGAGCGTCGTGCGCTCGGTCGGCGACATGTAGCCGGTGTCACCCTTGTACATGACGATGACGTCGACGGCCTTCAGCTCGTCCGGGGTCGGGAAGTGCACCGAGCCGTCGACCACGGCGCCCTTCTCGGTCAGCAGCTTCGACCAATCGGCGAAGAACTGCGGGTAGTCGTGGAAGCCCGGGCCGTGAGTCTTCAGGCCGGCGCGGATGTAGACGTGCATCCCCTGCAAGTTCTGGCCCGGAATGCGCGGAGCGGCTTCGTTGGGGTTCGGCGGCAGGAACGCCGGGCGCGCCGGGCGAGCGGCCGCCGCGGGGGCCTGGGCGGCCGGAGCCTGAGCGGCGACCAGCTGCGGGGCGATGACGGCGCCGGCGACGGCGAGCGCCGCGGCCGAGATGAGAGCAAGCTTGAGTTTCATGGTTGTTGTTCCGTGCTCTGGTTTCGGATCAGCCGGCCGCCGGACGGGGCGCGCGCTGCGGCGCGGCCGGCGGCTTGTAGTCCACCAGCTCGTCGACGTTGGGGCGCTTACCGGCCCAGGCGACGCCGCGCAGCAGCATGTCGCGGTACTCGGGCTTCATGATGTTGGCGTAGGTGTGGCCCTGCATCCAGACGAAGGCGCGGGCCGGCTGACCGCCCGGCAGGGTGTGCTCGTAGCTCCACATCTGCGGCACGACCTGGCCGACGGCGCTGCCGTTGACGCCGTTGCGCGCCGAGGGGGTGTCGGGGATCACGGTGGTGGCCAGGATATGGACCTGCGGGCTCTTGGCCCAGGTCATGGCGTAGAAGGCTTCGTCGTAGACGCTGTCGCCGTCCTTCAGGCCCTTCATCAGCGGGCTGGCCTTGTCGACGATGGTGTAGGCGAAGTTGGCGCCCAGCGTGTAGTTGACCTGCCCGTGCTTCTTCGCGCCGCCGAGGATGGTGGCGTAGTACTCCGGGTCCGGGCCGCACATGGCGTCGTGCAGGGCGACGATGCCGCCGCCGCGCTTCACGAAGGCTTCCAGATCGGCCTTCTGGGTCGGGGTCATGTAGCCGGTGTCGCCCTTGTACATGACGATGACGTCGACGCCCTTCAGCTCCTCGGCGGTCGGGAAGTGGAAGCCGCCGTCGACCACCGCGCCGTGCTCGGTCAGGATCTTCGAGTAGTCCGCCATGAACTGCGGATAGTCATGCTCGCCCGCGTTGTGGGATTTCAGACCCCCGCGGATGTAGACGTGCATGCCGGCGACGTTCTGACCCTGCTCGCGCGGCGCGGCGTTGGGGTCACGCGGGACCGGCGGAATGTTGGCTGAGGCCGGGGCCTGCGCCATCAGATGCGGAGCAACGGCGAGGCTTCCGACTGCGACGGCCGCGGCCGCGAGCAGGGCGAGCTTGGACTTCATGGTTTCCCCCTAAGGAACCGGGTGAGAGCGTATGGCCGGCCGGGCGTTTTCTTGGTCTTGAGTCCGGGGGCGGTCAGGGCTGCATATTGCATACAGTTGAGCAGCCGTCGAGCGGCGCGCTCTAGACGCCGAGGGTGTCCGCGCTCGTTTCGGCCAAGTCTCCGGCCCCCTGTTTCACGGCTTCCGCGAGCCCAGCCGCGCCGGTCAGCACCTGCTCGGCGA
>JAFKGN010000083.1:0-27086 GCA_017307205.1 Caulobacterales bacterium | reverse complement strand
CCCGGGTTGGCGTTGGCGAACACGGCGCCGCGCGCCAGCATCCAGCCGCCGATCACGTCGCCCGCCAGGCGCAAGAACGGGGTCGCGCCGGCCAAGGCGTCCGGCGTGCCGCGCTTCTCGATCAGCCAGGCGGTGGCGGTTTCCACCGCGTCGGCCCCGGCCAGCAGCCGGGCCTTCACGCCGGCCAGATCGCCCTCCCAGGCCTGTGCCTCTTGCCGCAGCTCGGCGAGCAGGACCCCCATGGCCGCACCGCCGTCGGCCAGCTTGCGGCCGGCCAGGTCGATGGCCTGGATGCCATTGGTGCCTTCGTAGATCGGCATGATGCGGGCGTCGCGATAGTGCTGGGCGGCGCCGGTCTCCTCAATGAAGCCCATGCCGCCGTGCACCTGCAGACAGGCCGAGGCCACGTCGACGCCGACGTCGGTCGACCAGGCCTTGGCGATGGGGGTCAGCAGGGCTTCGCGCGCCTTGGCGGCCTCGCGCTCGGCCGGATCGGCGGAGGCGCGGCCGAGGTCGGCGCAGACGCCCGTGGCGAAGCAGAGGCCGCGCGCAGCTTCGATCTTGGCCTTGCTCAGCATCAGGGTGCGGCGCACGTCCGGATGATCGAAGATCGGGGCGTAGTTCTCGCCGGTCCAGGCCGAGCGGCCCTGGCGGCGCTCCTGCGAGAACTCCAGCGCCCGCTGATAGGCGCGCTCGGCGATGCCGACGCCCTGCACCCCTACCATCAGGCGGGCGGCGTTCATCATCGTGAACATGGCCGCCAGACCGTTGTGCGGCTGGCCGACCAGCTCGGCCTTGGCGCCTTCGTACAGCATCACGCAGGTCGGCGAGCCGTGCAGGCCCATCTTGTGCTCGATGCCGCCCACCCGCAGGTCGTTGCGGCCGCCCATTGAGCCGTCCTCATTGACCAGCACCTTCGGAGCAAGGAACAGCGAGATGCCCTTCACGCCCTCCGGCGCGTCGGGCAGGCGGGCGAGCACCAGGTGCAGGATGTTGTCGGTGGCGTCCTGATCGCCCCAGGTGATGAAGATCTTCTGGCCGTAGAGCTTGTAGCCGCCTTCACCGTCGGGCTCGGCGCGGGTGCGCAGGGCGGCGAGATCGGAGCCGGCCTGCGGCTCGGTCAGGTTCATGGTGCCCGGCCATTCGCCGGTGACCAGCTTGGGCAGGTAGAGCGCCTTCTGCCGCTCGGAGCCGTGCACATCGATCGCTTCGATGGCGCCGAGCGTCAGGGTCGGCCAGATGCCGAAGGCCAGATTGGCGGCCTGGATCATGTCGAAGATCGCTACTTCCAGGGTCTTGGGCAGGCCCTGGCCACCATGCTCGACGGCGGCGGCGAGACCATTCCAGCCGTCGGCGCTGAACTGGCGGTAGGCGTCGACAAAGCCGGCGGGCGCTGTGACGCGGCCGTTCTCGTAGCGGGCGCCCTCGCGATCGGCCGTCTGGTTGAGCGGCCCGACCACGTCGGCGGCGAAGTCGCCGGCGGCGGTGAGAATGGCCTGCACGGTGTCGGCGTCGGCGTCCGGGAAGGCGTCCGCCAAGCGGCCGAACCGGCCTGCGCCCTGCAGGCTGAACAGGATGTCGCGGATCGGGGCCTTGTAGCTCATCGGGACGCTTCCTCTATTTGCGGCGACCCTAACGCCGCCCCGCGTCGGCGGCAAAACTTGACCCTGGGTCAGCCGCCCGCCATCTGCCGGGGATGGCGAACGAAGACGATATCCATGCAGCGGCCGAGGCCCTGCGCGAGGGGCGGCTGGCGATCCTGCCGACCGAGACCGTCTACGGCCTCGGCGCCGACGCCTCGAACGCCGAGGCGGTGGCCGCCATCTTCGAAGCCAAGGGCCGTCCGCGCTTCAATCCGCTCATCGCCCACGTCGCCGACCTGACCGCCGCCCGCGCCATCGCCCATCTCGACGACCGCGCCCTGTCTCTGGCGGTGGCCTTCTGGCCCGGCCCGCTCACGCTGGTCGCGCCCTATATCGGCGGCGAGGCCGTGTGCGATCTGGCCCGCGCCGGGCTCGATACCGTGGCCGTCCGCGTGCCGGCCCACCCGGCCGCCCGCGCTGTGCTGGCCGCCGCCGGTCGCCCCGTCGTCGCGCCCTCGGCCAACCGTTCGGGACGCCCCAGCCCGACCAATCACGCCGACGCGGTGGAGGAAACCGGCGACGCCGTCGCCATCGCCCTCGACGGCGGTCCCTGCGCCATGGGCCTGGAGTCGACGGTGATCGCCGTCCTGCCGGATGCGCCGCTGCGCCTGCTGCGGCTGGGCTCGATCCCGCGCGAGGACGTCGAACGCATCGCCGGCGTTCGATTGGCCGAGGCCGAGACCGACGCCAAGCGCACGCCCGGTCGTCTCGCTGCTCACTATGCGCCCGACGCTCCGGTGCGGCTGAACGCCGAAGGGCCGCGCGTCGGCGAGGTGTTTCTCGACTTCGGGCCTAATCCGCTGGCGCTCGGCGAAGGCCCCGACATCATGAACCTCAGCCGCGTCGGCGACCTAAAGGAGGCCGCGGCCAACCTTTTCGCCATGCTCCGCGCCGCTGATCGACGCCATCCGGCGGGGATCGCGGTTGCCCCGATCCCCAACCACGGCCTGGGCGAGGCGATCAACGACCGCCTGAAACGCGCGGCGGGGTTCGTCGGCTAGTGCTTCATGATCTCGGGGAACAGCACCGAGAGCGTCACGATCAACACCTCGACCGAGACAAAGCCGACGCCCCACCAGATCACTGTCCGTGAGGGCGGCGGGCCGGTGCGCAGCACCTTCACGCCGAACGGGATGAAAGCGACGCACAGGCCGAGCAGCAGCCACGGCGACTCCCATCGCGTGCCTTTGAGGGTGCCGAGCGGCAGGAACATCATCGAGGCCAGCGCCAGGGCGCGGGGCCAGCCGAACAGGCCGGCGCGCCAGGCGCCGAGCGCCAGCACCGGCCAGCCGATCATCATCATGCCGTTGAAGTACCGAACGACGTGGAACACCTGGTACGAGTCCCGCACCGCCGCCGTCGCCGCCTCTAGGCTCTGAACGTTCACAAGTTGGAAGGCCAGGTGATCGATCCCGCCGTGGAAGACGCGGCCGATCAGCCCCATGATCGCGAACATGCCGCCCCAGGTCGCCAGCACCGGATGCGTCTGGCCGATGGCGCGCGCCAGGGTGACGATGCCCGGCCAGGTGAACATGCAGCCGACCACGAAGCAGCTGTAGGCGCTGGTGATCAGCGCCGGGTGGTCGGCATACGCGGCCAGCTGGGTGTCGAAGAAGAAGTGGAAGCGGATGCGCAGCAGCGCCGCCGTGAGCAGCAACAGCGGCCCTAGGATCAGCGACAGTCCGCCGATCCAACGGCCCGGAAACCAGAAGGCGTCTTCTGCGTGGGTCGGAAGCGCGATCGCGGTCATCGCTTAGTCTGCGCTGTGATCCAGTCGGAGACCGCATTCAGCGCCGTCGGCGACATCGTCTCCTCGATGCGCCCGTACTCCTGAGGCGAGCCGGTTGGGGCCGTCTGGAACAGGTGGTTGAGGCCGGGCAGCTCGGTGACGGTGACATCACGGTCGGTCGATAGGGCCGCGCGCACGCCCGGCAGGTTCTGGCTGGCGACCACCTGCATGTCCTTGCCGCCGTTCAGCGCCAGCACGGGCACGCGAACCTGTGACAGGGCCGGGGCCGGATCGTAGCCGATGAACTCCCGATACCAGGGCGTGCCGATCAGGCCGGCCTGCATCTGGGCGGCCGCAGGGGTGATCTCTCCGCCGGCCTCGGTGAGCAGCCGTGTGACTTCAGCGCGGGCCGCTTCCGGCGTCGCGGCGGCGAGCACGGCGTCGTCCACGCGGGTCGCCAGGGCCTGGGCGCGGGTGATGGCCTCGGGCGGGGCGCCGAGCGCGGCCATGATCGCGGCGCGTTGGGCGGCCATCAGCGCCCGCGACGGGACGCCGGGCGCGGCGAGCAGCACCAGGAAGGCGATCTTCGGGTCCTTGGCGGCGACCATCGGCGCGACCAGGCCGCCCTCGCTGTGGCCGACCAGCCCGATCTTGGCCGCGTCGATGTCCGGCCGGGCGCGCAGGAAGGCTGCGGCCGCCTCGGCGTCGGTTGCGAAGTCGGCGCTGGTGGCGGTCTGGAAGACGCCGGTCGACTTGGCGAAGCCGCGGTCGTCATAGCGAAGGACGGCGATCCCCCGACGGGTCAGATGGTCGGCAAGGACGAGGAAGGGCTTATGACCGAGCAGGCTCTCGTCCCGGTCCTGGGCGCCGGAACCGGAAATCAGGACGACGGCGGGGAACGGCCCCTTTCCAGGCGGCAGGGTCAGGGTCCCGGCCAGCTTCACGCCGGGGGCGCTGTCGAAGCCGACCTCCTCCTCGCGGTAGGGATAGGGCTTGGTCGGAACCTGTGGCCGAGGCTGAGCGGGGACCGGCCCCGCCAGCAGCGTCAGCGGCAGGGGCGCGGCCTGGGTCCAGCTGCCGACCCACCCGCCCTGTGCGGCGTTCCAGGCCCCTTCATAGCGGCCGCGGATGGCCGGGGCGGCGAACGAAAGCTTGCCGGCCTCTACCCGCACCTCGCTCAGCGGCATGGCGCCCGGCCCTTGATCGGGACTGGTGATCTGCCCCGCGAGGGCGCCGTCCGGGCCGGCGGCGATCACCACCCCGATCCGCAGCTCTGTCGGGCCGACCTTCAGCACGCCGTGCCAGTCGCCTTTCGCTTCTTGAGCCTGCGCCGTCGTCACCAAGAGGCCGGCGGCCATCGCCAGGGCAGAAGCCCACCGCATCGTCGTCATCGCCCCCGCTCCCCTAGGCCATGGCCGGCGGCGCGGCGCGGGCGCCCAGCGCGGCCTGGGTCAGGCCCAAGACGCCGCCGGGGTTCATGGCGTCGACCATGGCGGTCGGCAGCAGGATGGTCGCGCCGCCTTCCTTGGTGGTCTCGTAGATGATGTTCATGGCGCGCAGCTGCAGGGCGGTGGGCGAGCGGGCGTAGATCTCGGCGGCCTCGACGAACTTCTCCGCCACCTCCTGCTCGGCCTGACCGAGGGCCACGCGGGCGAGGCGCTCGCGTTCGGCCTGGGCCTGGCGGCTCATGGCGTCCTGCAACCCGGCGGGCACGCCGATGTCGCGGATCTCGACCGACATCACCGAGATGCCCCAGTCGCCGGTCTTGCGGCCGATCACGTCGCGCAGGATGCCGTCGACCATCTCCCGCAGCGAGGTCTCCGCCACCTGGGCGATGGCGCGCTTGTAGTCCTGGATTTCCAGAGCGGCGCGCTGGGTGTCATGCACCTGCCAGAAGATCACCGCGTCGATGTTCACCGGCACGGTGTCCTTCGACAGCGCCTGCTGGGCGTTGAACTCGGTGGTCTGGATGCGTTGGTCGATCCAGTAGGCCACTTCGTCGACCACGGGGATCACGACGAACAGGCCGGGACCGGCCACGTGGTGGAAGCGGCCCAGCCGCAGCACGATGGCGCGCTCCCACTGCTGGGCCATCTTGAGGGTGAAGGGCGTGACGATCCCGGCGGCGACCAGCAGGCCGCCCAGCCAGGGCAGGGGGCCCTGCTGGCTGGCGATCGCGGCCGCGCCGGCGGCGATCAGCAGCGCCGTGAGGGCCAGGGCGGGGGCGTTGATGCGGGCGCCGGCGGGCACGTCGCCCACCAGACGGAACTGGGGCAGGGACACGGGAGTCATTTCAAGTCCTCCTTCTTGGCGGCGAGCGCCGCGATGCGTTGGATCAAGAGATCCGGCTCGACGCCCATGGCCGCGGCCTGGGCGAGGGTCTGGCGGGCGAGATCATCGGCCGCGCGGGTCTGGGCGCGGGGATCGAGCGGCTTGGGCGGTTCGGCGACGAAGCTGCCGCGGCCGCGCTCCAGGCGCAGCGCGCCGGTGCGCTCCAGCTCATCGTAGGCGCGGCGCACGGTATTGAGGTCGATGCGCAGCTCGACGGCCACCTGCCGCATGGTCGGCATCTGGTCACCAGGCTTCAGCAGTCCGGCGCCGATGGCCCGCAGGAACTGCTCGCGCAGCTGCACATAGATGGGGACGCCGGTCCCCTCTATCCGCAAGGCGCTGAGCAGGCGTTCCAGTGTATGCATACATTCATACAATATCGCCGTGCGGTCGGAGTCAACAGGGGCAGGCGCGGGTGTATAAAGGCGGCCATGACCGCGCCCCTGCCCGCCGACACCCTCGCCCGCCTCAAGGCCGTTCTCGGCGAGGGCGGCTGGAGTCAGGACCCGGAGCGTCTCGCGCCCAAGCTGGTCGAGCAGCGCGGCCGCTGGCGGGGCGCCACGCCGCTGCTCGCCCTGCCGAAATCGACGGCCGAGGTCTCGGCGGTGGTCGGCATCTGCGCGGCCGATGGGGTGGCGATCACCCCACAGGGCGGCAACACCGGCCTTGTCGGCGGCCAGGTGCCGCAGGGCGAAATTCTGCTCTCCACCGACCGCATGCGGGCGATCCGCGACATCGACGTGGACGACGACGCCATCGTCGTCGAGGCCGGCGTCCCGCTGGCCGTGGTGCAGCAGGCGGCGGCCGACGCCGGGCGGCGTTTCCCGCTCAGTCTTGCCTCGGAAGGCACGGCGACCATCGGCGGCCTGATTTCCACGAATGCCGGCGGCACCCAGGTGCTGCGCTACGGCACGATGCGCTCGCTGGTGCTCGGGCTCGAGGCGGTGCTGCCCAATGGCGAGATCTGGAACGGTTTGAAGCGCCTTCGGAAGGACAACACCGGGTACGACCTGAAGCAGCTGTTGATCGGCGGCGAGGGCACGCTGGGCGTGATCACCGCGGCCAGCCTGAAGCTGTTCCCCGTCCTGGCCTCGCGGGCGGTGGCCATCGTGGGCCTCGCCTCACCGGCCGAAGCTGTGACCCTGCTCGGTCGCGCCAAGGCCGAGAGCGGCGGTCAGGTGGAGGCCTTCGAGCTGATGGGCCGCCAGGGCGTGGAGTTCACGCTTCGAAACATCGAGGGCACGCGCGATCCCCTCGACAGGCCCTATCCCTGGATCGTGCTGATCGAGATCGCCAGCGGCGAGCCGGGCGGCGCCGAGGCCGCCCTGGAGCGCACCCTCACCGCCGCCCTCGAGGACGGGCTGATCGCCGATGCCGCGGTGGCCCAGACCCAGGCCCAGGCCCAGGCCATGTGGTCGCTGCGTGAAAACATGAACTTCGGCCAGAAGCCGGAAGGCTCCAGCTGGAAGCACGACATCTCAGTGCCGGTATCGCTGACCCCGCAGTTCATCGCCGAGGCCGACGCCGCCCTGCTGGCCCGCTGGCCGACCCTGCGCATCGTCGCCTTCGGCCACGTCGGCGACGGGAACATCCACTACAACATCACCCGTCCCGCCGACGGGACCGACGCCGAGCACGACGCCAACCGCGATGCGGCGGGAGAAATTGTCCACGATATCGCCGCCTCGCTGAATGGCTCGATCAGCGCCGAGCACGGCCTCGGCGTGATGAAGACCGAGGAGGCCCTGCGCTACAAATCCGACGTCGAAGTCGCCGCCAACCGCGCGATCCGCGCGGCGCTCGACCCCAAGCGGATCATGAATCCGCGCGTGCTGTTCTAGAGACTCGGGTAGAGCGCGCGGCATGCTGATGGTCGTCTCGCCTGCGAAGGCGCTGAATTTCGTCCCGCCGGAAAAGTCCGCGCCCCTGACGACGCCGCAGCTGCGCGAGGAGACGGCGCTGCTGTCGAAGACGACCGCGCGTCTGAAGCGTGGCGATCTGAAAAAGCTGATGGGCATCTCCGACGCCCTGGCCGATCTGAACTACCAGCGCTTCCAGGCCTTCGACCCCGAGAGCGAAGATGGGCTGCAGGCCGCCTTCGCCTTTGACGGCGACGTCTACAAGGGTCTGGGCGCCCGCGAGCTCGACAAGCCGTCATTGGCCTGGATGCAGGATCGTCTGCGCATCCTCTCGGGCCTCTACGGCCTGCTGCGCCCGATGGACGCCATCCAGCCCTATCGCCTGGAGATGGGCTCGGCGGTGAAAACCCGCCGCGGGAGCAACCTCTATGCCTTCTGGGGGCCGCGCATCGCCGAGGCCCTGTCGGCCGATCTCGACGGCCATGCCGACGATACCCTGGTGAACCTCGCCAGCCAGGAATACTTCGGCGCGGTGTCGCTGAAGGCGCTGAAGCGCCCGGTGATCACCTGCCATTTCAAGGAGCAGAAGGAGGGCGTGGACGCCAAGATCATCTCCTTCTTCGCCAAGCGGGCGCGCGGCCGGATGGCCCGCTACGCCATAGACAATCGCATCGACCGGGCCGAGGGTCTCAAAAGCTTCGACGCCGACGGCTACGCCTTCCGACCGGACCTTTCGGGCGAGACCGACTGGGTCTTTCTTCGTCACCTCTAAGGGGCTCGCGAAGCCCCGCCTGCGTGCCTATGTTGCGTTGCAACACACCGCTTTTGGGAGCTTCAGATGCCTGTTGAGTACGGCCTGCGCGGCCAATCCGCCATCGTCACCGGCTCCACCAGCGGCATCGGCCACGCCATGGCCGACGCTCTCGCCGCCGAGGGCGTCAATGTTCTGCTCAATGGCTTGGGCGACCCGGCCGCCATCGAGAAAACTCGCGCCGAGATGGCCGAGAAACACGGCGTGGAGGTGCGCTACCACGGCGCCGACATGACCAAGCCGGACCAGATCACCGACATGATCGCGACCGCGAAGTCGGAGTTCGGCCGCCTCGATCTGCTGCTCAACAACGCCGGCGTTCAGCACGTCGCGCCCGTCGACGAGTTCCCGCCCGAGAAGTGGGACCAGATCATCGCCATCAACCTGACCAGCGCCTTCCACGCCAGCCGCGCCGCCCTGCCGATCATGAAGGCGCAGGGGCGGGGCCGCATCGTCAATCTGGCCAGCGCCCACGGCCTCGTCGCGTCGCCGTTCAAGAGCGCCTATGTCGCCGCCAAGCACGGGGTCGTCGGCTTCACCAAGACGCTGGCCCTGGAAGTCGCCGAGACCCACATCACCTGTAACGCCATCTGCCCCGGCTACGTGCTGACCCCGCTGGTCGAGGGCCAGATCGCCGATCAGGCCAAGGCGCGTGGCATCAGCCCCGAGAGCGTCATCAAGGACGTGATCCTGGCCGCCCAGCCCAACAAGCGCTTCGTGCAGTTCAGCGAGCTTGCCGGCCTGCTGCTCTACCTCGCCTCCGACATGGGCGGCTCGGTGAACGGGGCCGCCCTCGCCATCGACGGCGGCTGGACGGCTCAGTAGCGGGATGGCCATCGCCATCCGCCGCAAGCCCACGGGCCCGCGCCCCCTCAGCCTCGCCCTGCAGGGCGGCGGCGCCCACGGGGCATTCGAATGGGGCGTGATCGAGCGTTTGCTCGAGGACGATCGGCTGGAGATCAAGGCGGTCACCGCCGCCTCGGCCGGCGCGATGAACGCCGCTGCCCTGGCCTGGGGCATGATCGAGGGCGGTCGCGAGGGCGCCAAGGCGCGGCTGGAGAGTTACTGGCGGGCGGTGAACCAGAGCGGCGGCCGGAGGCGCTGGGCGACCGCGCGCACGACGACTGGCTGAAGGCCACCCCCGGCTGGCGCATGGCCGAGACCTTCGCCATGAGCCTCAGCCCCTACGAGTTCAATCCGTTCAACCTCGACCCGTTGAAGGACGTCCTCGAGCAGCAGATCGACTTCAAGGCCATCCGCGAGCGCTCGCCGATCAAGCTCTATGTCTCGGCCACGGCTGTGCGCCACAGCCAGGCCAAGGTGTTCCGCGGCGAGGAGCTGACCGTGAAGCACCTGATGGCCTCAGCTTGCCTGCCGTGCCTGTTCCAGGCGGTGGAGATCGACGGCGAGCCCTACTGGGACGGCGGCTACCTGGCCAATCCGCCGATCTGGCCGCTGATCTACGATGACACGCCCGACGATGTGTTGATCGTCACCCTCAATCCCTTCCAGCGCCACGAGACGCCGCGCACGCCGGGCGAGATCACCGACCGGCTCAACGAGATAACCTTCAACTCGTCCCTGGCCGCTGAGCTGCGGGCCATCGGCTTCGTGCACAAGCTGCTCGATGAGGGGCTGCTGAAGGAGTCGGCGCGCGGTCGCTATCGCCGGATGCTGATCCACGCCATCGCTGCCGATGGTCGGCTGGACGATCTATCGATGTCCTCGAAGTTCAATACCGAGTGGAGCTTCCTGCAGGACCTGCGCACGCGCGGCCGTGAAGCTGCGGATCACTGGCTCAGCGTCTCGTGCGACGACGTCGGTGTGAAGTCGAGCGTCGACCTGAAGGCCATGCTGACGTGAGCGGCGCGCCGGTTCCCGCCGTGGGCGTTATCTGTTTCCGCGGCGATGAGGTGCTGCTGATCCGTCGGGGCCAGCCGCCGCGGCTCGGCGAATGGAGCCTGCCCGGCGGCCGCATCGAGTTCGGCGAGGCGGTTGAGGCCGCCGCCCTGCGCGAACTGGCCGAGGAGACCGGCGTCGTCGCCGAACTGGCGGGCCTGGTCGCGGTGGTCGACGGCCTGTTCGGCGAGAAGCACTATGTGCTGATCGACTACGCCGCCCGTTGGGTCTCGGGCGAGCCTGTGGCGGGTGATGACGCGGCCGACGCGCGGTTCATGCCGCTGCCGGAAGCCCTGGCGGCGGTCGATTGGGAAGAGACGCGGCGGGTGATCGTCGAAGCTCATCAGCTTCTGACCGCCAAGACCGGCTGACAAATCACGGGTTTTGCGCTCAAGCTGCGGCATGCGCCTCGCCGCCCTCCTGATCGCTGTTTCGGCCGCCGCCCCGGCGCTGGCCCAGGAGCGCACGCCGACCGAGCGCCAGAGCCTGCTCGACCTTTCCTATGCGCTCGGCGAGAGCCACGCGCTGCGGCAGGCATGCCAGGGCGCGGACGATCAATACTGGCGCCAACGGATGGTGCGGCTGACCGACACCGAGGCCGCCGACGAAGCCTTCGACGCCCAGCTGCGCGGCCGGTTCAACACCGGCTACGCCGCCGGCCAGGCGCAGCACCCGAGCTGCGATCGCGAGACCCGCCGCGCCGCCGCCACCGTCGCCGCTCGCGGCCAGGCCTTGGCCCGCCGGCTGGCCTCGGTGATGCGCAACTCGGCGCAGGACCGGACCATGATCACGGAGTTCGCCCCCGAATGATCGCCCTGCAGCCGCTGATCGACTTCGCCTGGACGCAGGGGCCGGTGTTCTGGCTGCTGGTCTTCGCCGCCTTGCTTGCCGCCGAGGCGATTTCCGGCAAGGCCTGGTGGATCTGGGGCGCTGTCGGCGCCGCGGTCGCCGCCGGTCTTACGCTGTGGCTCAATCTCGAACCGTGGATCGAAGCCGTCGCCTTCCTCGCCGCTACGATCCTGGGCGTCGCCTATTCGCTGCAGATGCGCTTCGCGGCCGCCCGGAGGAAGAAGATCCTACAGGCGGCTTGAAGGGCGGCGGTCGGGGCGTGATCGGCTCGCCCAGCGTCTCCAGCATACCGCGTCTGGCCAGCTCGTCGGCTCGCTCGTTCAGCTCATGGCCGGCGTGGCCCTTTACCCAGCGCCAGTCGACGTCGTGACGTTGCCGCGCCTCGTCAAGCCGCCGCCACAGGTCTTCGTTCTTCACCGCGCCCTTGGTGGTGGTCTTCCAGCCGCGCGCCTTCCATACCCGCAGCCATTCGCTGATGCCGGTCTGCACGTACTTGCTGTCGGTATGGAGCTCGACCTTGCAGGGCCTGTTGAGGGCCTCCAGCGCCTGGATGGCGGCCATCATCTCCATGCGGTTGTTGGTCGTCGCCAACTCGCCGCCGCAGAGTTCCTTCTCACGCGCGCCGCTGATCAGGATTGCGCCCCAGCCGCCGGGGCCGGGATTTCCGCGGCAGGCGCCATCCGTGAAGATGGTCACCTTGGGCAAGGTGTCGGTCAAAGGACGAGACCTTCGCGGTGCACGGCCAGCTTGCGCTCGTACTCCAGCGGATCCTTCGGCTTCACCAGCGCGCCGGCGGGCGTGGCGCGCCAGTCATTCAGTCGGGTCAGGAAGAAGCGCATGGCGGCGCCGTGGGCGAGGATCGGCAAGGCCGAGCGTTCGGCGGCGGACAGCGGCCGTACCGCCTGGTAGCCGGCCAGCATGGCGGCGGCGGCGGTGGCGTTGAAGCTGCCGTCCGGCTCGAAGCACCAGGCGTTGAGCATGATCGCCAGGTCGTAGGCGTAGGCTCCGTCGCAGGCGAAGTAGAAGTCGATGGCGGCGGCGAATGCATCGCCCTGGAAGAAGACGTTGTCGGGGAAGAGGTCGGCGTGGATGGCCCCGCCCGGCAGGTCACGTGGCCAGTGCGCCTCGAAGTGGGCGAGGTCGCGGTCGATCACGGCCGCCAGGCCCGGCTTCAGGTTCTCGGCCTCATCGTGCAGCCTGGCGAACATCGGCGCCCAGGCGGGCTGACCCAGGTCGTTGACCCGGCGGCCCGGATAGTCGGCGGCCGCCTCGTGCAGGCGGGCGAGGCCGCCGCCGGCGGCGCGGCAGTGGGCCACGGTCGGGCGGCGCACCGAAAGGCCGTGCATGAACTCGGCGATGGCGGCCGGCTTGCCGCGCAGGGTGTTCAGCGTGCGGCCTTCGCGGTCCGGCACCGGCCGCGCGGAGGGGAAGTCGTGGTCGGCGAGCCAGGACATCAGGCCGAGGAAATAGGGCAACTCCTCGGGCCGGACCCTCCGTTCGTAGACGGTCAGGATGAAGCGCCCGGCCTCGGTCTCCAGCAGGAAGTTGGAGTTCTCGACGCCTTCGGCGATGCCCTTGAACGCGGTGGCCGCGCCCAGGTCATAGCCTGCGAGAAAGCCCGCGAGTTCTTCGTCGGTGATGTCGGTGTAGACGGCCATGGTCGGGGGATGGGCGAGCCGGCCCCCGCGGTCAAGACCAGCTTAGCTGGCCAGGGCGCGAGGAAGCTTGAAGGTCACCGTCTCGCGGACCGGCGAGACCTCTTCGACGGTCAGGACATAGAGCTCCGACAGCGTCGCGATCACACCTTCCACCAGCGTCTCCGGGGCCGAGGCGCCGGCGGTGATGCCGAGGGTCGAGACGCCTTCGAACCAGGCCGGATCGATGTCACCGGCGTCGTCGATGCGCTGAGCGGCCTGGGCGCCGGCGCGCAGGCCAACCTCTACCAGGCGCAGCGAATTGGATGAGTTCTTGGAGCCGATCACCAGCAGCAGGTCGCAGGCCGCCGCCAGCTGCTTCACCGCCTCCTGGCGATTGGTGGTGGCGTAGCAGATGTCTTCCTTGTGCGGCGTGGCGATGCCGGGGAAGCGCTCGCGCAAGGCGTTGACGATGGCGGCGGTATCGTCGACCGAAAGCGTCGTCTGGGTGGCGAAGGCGAGGTTGTCGGGGTTCTTCACCGGGAAGGTCTGCACGTCCTCCACCGTCTCGATCAGGGTGACCGCGCCTTCGGGCAACTGGCCCATGGCGCCCACGACTTCGGGGTGGCCGGCGTGGCCGATCAGCACGATCTCACGCCCCTCGTCGAAGTGGCGCTGCATCTCGACGTGAACCTTCGAGACCAGCGGGCAGGTGGCGTCGAGGTAGATCATATTGCGGGCCTTGGCCGCGGCCGGCACCGATTTCGGCACGCCGTGGGCCGAGAACACCACCGGCCGGTCGTCCGGCGCCTCGTCCAGCTCCTCGACGAAGATCGCACCCATCGACTTCAGGCGCTCGACCACGTGGCGGTTGTGCACGATCTCGTGGCGCACATAGACCGGCGCCCCGTACTTCTCGATCGTCCGCTCGACGATCTGGATCGCCCGATCCACCCCGGCGCAGAAGCCGCGCGGGCTGGCCAGCATCACCTTCAGGGGCGGTTTCACGCGAACGGCTTCACTCATGGCCGGCAAGGTAGGGCTTTTGGCCGCCGGCCGCCACCGCTGCGCCGCGTTGCGGCGTCACGCATATGCCTTTATCAACCTGCAGGCATGGCGGACGCGCCTTTGCGCCCGCTCCCAGTCACCGGACCCCTTCCGATGCGTCGCACTCTTATCGTCGCCCTCAGCACACTGCTCGCCGCACAGGCGTTCGCCTCGGCCGCCAGCGCCCAAGTCCGCAGCGGCAGCGGTCGCGGCGGCCAGCAACAGCAGGGTGAGGACGACGCCGCCGCCGCGGCCAAGAAGAAGCGAGACAGCGAGTGGAACCAGCCGCAGGCGCCGCTGCGTCAGCTGCGCAACGCCGGCCCGTGCCCCTATGTGAAGGTGCTCTACGACGCGAGCCGCTACGTCGATTTCAAGGACGCTCGCGAGGCGGCCAACGCCGTGGCCTACACCGGCGAGTTCCAGAGCCTGTCTTCCGGCTGCTCCTACAAAGACGAAGAGCCGATCAGCGTGCGCATCGAGATGCTGATGGGCTTCGGCAAGGGGCCGCAGGCGACCGGCAACCAGCACACCTATCGCTACTGGGTGGCCGTGACCCAGCGGAACCAGCAAGTGCTGGCCAAGGAATATTTCGACGTGCCGGTCACCTTCAAGCCGGGCGAGGACCGCGCCTTGGTCACCGAGACCATCGAGGAGCTGGTGATCCCGCGCGCGAAGGTCACCGTCAGCGGCTCGAACTTCGAGGTGCTGGTCGGCTTCGATGTGACGCCGCAGATGGCGGCCTTCAACCGCGACGGTAAGCGCTTCCGCGTCAACACGGCGGCCGTCACCGCCCCGGGCGCCCCCGCCGCCCAATGAGTGATCTGAAACGGACCCTCGGCGAGGCGGTCGCGGCCGCCTTCGAGGGCGCGGGCCTTTCGCCGGACTTCGGTCGCATCACCGCCGCCGACCGGCCGGACCTCGCCGACTTCCAATGCAACGGCGCCCTCGCGGCCGCCAAGAGCGCGGGCCGCAACCCGCGCGAGCTGGCCGCCGCCGTGGTCGAGCCGCTGAAGGCCGACCCGCGCTTCGCCTCGGTGGAGATCGCCGGCCCCGGCTTCATCAACCTCCGCGTCGCCGACCAGGCCCTGGCCGAGCGGGCGGGCGAGGTGGCGAACGACGCCCGCGCCGGCGCCGCCCTGGCCGCCATCCCGCGCCGGGTGCTGGTCGACTACGCCGGCCCCAACGTCGCCAAACCGATGCACGTCGGCCACCTGCGGGCGGCGATCATCGGCGAGTCGGTGAAGCGCACCTTCCGCTTCCGCGGCGATGAGGTGCTGGGCGACGCCCACTTCGGCGACTGGGGCTTCCAGATGGGGCTCCTGATCATCGCCACCCAGGACGAGGATCCGCGCGTCGCCAAGGTCGTCGCCGACCTGGAAGCCGGTGGTGACGAGGCCGTGGCCTTCGAGGCCCTGGTCCCGCTCATCGACCTCGGCGATCTCGACCGCCTCTATCCGCAGGCCTCGGCGCGCTCGAAGGAAGATGCCGCCTACCGAGACCGCGCCCGCGCCGCCACGGCCGAGCTGCAGAACGGCCGCGCCTCCTACCGCCTGCTGTGGCGTCACTTCGTGCGCGTCAGCCGCGTGGCCCTGGAGCGCGAGTTCCACGCTCTCGGCGTCGACTTCGACCTGTGGAAGGGCGAGAGCGACGCCAACGACCTGATCGGCCCCATGGTTCGCGAGTTGGAGGCCAAGGGCCTGCTGGTCCCCGACCAGGGCGCGATGATCGTGCGCGTCGCCCGCCCGGGCGAGACCAAGAAGAAGAAGCTCCCGGACGGCTCGGTCGTCGAGGTCGAGAGCCCCGATCCGCTGCTCGTCGTCTCGTCGGAAGGCTCGGCGATGTACGGCACCACCGACCTGGCGACCATCGTCGACCGCCGCCAGAGCTTTGATCCGCACCTGATCCTCTACTGCGTGGACGCCCGACAGGCCGACCACTTCGAGCAGGTGTTCCGCGCCGCCTACCTGGCCGGCTACGCCCCGCCCGGCGGGCTGGAGCATGTGCCGAACGGCACCATGAACGGCTCGGACGGCAAGCCCTTCAAGACCCGCGCGGGCGGGGTGCTGAAGCTGCACGATCTGATCGAGATGGCCCGCGACAAGGCCCGCGAGCGTCTGCGCGAAGCCGGCCTCGGCGCCGAGCTGTCGCCTGAGGAATTCGAATCCATCGCCCATAAGGTGGCGGTCGCCGCCCTGAAGTTCGCCGACCTGCAGAACTTCCGCGGCACCTCCTACGTCTTCGATCTTGACCGCTTCACCAGCTTCGAGGGCAAGACCGGGCCGTACCTGCTCTACCAGGCGGTGCGCATCAAATCCCTGCTGCGGCGGGCCGAAGGCGAGGGCGTGCAGCCCGGCGCGATCGCCATCGCCGAGCCGGCCGAGCGCGAATTGGCCCTCACTCTCGACGCCTTCGAGACGGCGGCGAGCGAGGCCTACGACAAGCGTGCGCCCAACTTCATCGCCGAGCACGCCTTCAAGCTCGCCCAGAGCTTCTCGCGCTTCTACGCCGCCTGCCCGATCCTGGCCCCCGGCCACGAAGCCACCCGCGCTTCCCGCCTGGCCTTGGTCGCCGCGACGCTGAAGCAGTTGGAACTGGCGCTGGAGCTGCTGGGCATCGAGACGCCGGAGCGGATGTAGCTACATACTTCGGGGAAGCGGCAGCTTAGGCCACGTCTTGCGCGCGACGCCGCCGATCTTCAAACGAGGATCGGCGCCTCCGCCCCGAAGAAACTTCTGAATCGAAACGACGTCTTCGCACGCTTGGCCGACGACCTCGGCGATCTGTTCTTCGCGAGATTTAGCCGGTGAGGCGCTTTTCCGGGGCTCAATCCAGCGCGCCCAGAATGGCCTGGGTGGCGGCGCGTCGGCCGAGATCAGCCACTTGCGGGCTAGGCTGTTTTCCCACACGTCAAATCGAAACCTTATGAAGATGTCCTCGCCGTCGTCGAAGAGGATCGCGAGGCGCTCGACCCGGTCATAGAGCCTGCGTTTGAATTGGAGCCATGCCGGCTCCTTCGGGGTGCGCTCAAGATCCTCCTGAAGAAGCCATCCCGTCGACAGGATGAGTGGAAGCAGTTCCGAATTCATCGCGGGGCGCAGTGCGCTGCACTGCAGTGGGATGCCTCTTCGCCCCGTCGATCGATACCTGAGCGTCTTCCAGTCTCCGACCCCGGCGTCGTAGGGGTCAAAGCCGCTTAGGGCTTGCGACAGTCGCCAAGCCGCGTCGAAAAGGTGGTCGACCTGTTCGGTTTCAGCGGCTTGGCCCGCCCGCAACTCATCGTAAATCTCGGAGAAAATTGGCGGAGGCGTGCCCGTGACCCGGACGTCGTGTCCATCGACCTCGGGGTCGTGAACAACCGACCATTCCAGCGCGCCGTTACGATAGGCATGGGTGGAGCTGACCATGACGGTCTCGGACATTTCACTTACGAGTGTAAAGCCGTCGGGCGCGGCCAAGGGCGCTCGATACTCAAAGACCTCCCGTCCTTCCGAGCTGACGATGACCAGCCAGCCGTTCGGCAACTGCATGAGATGATAAACTTCGGAGTCACTTTCCGGAGCTTCATCGACTTCGAGATTCAATCGCTCCAGCACGGCGGCTTCGTCCGCCCCTTCAATGGCCATCCAAGAGAGATTCATGCTCATTGACGGTTTCCGTCCTTTCGGCTCGACGCCTGTGCGCCCACCGCCGAAATCGGGCGGGAGAAGATCGCGACGACGTCCTTCGGCAGGAAGTGGTTGAGTTGGAACTCGGTCGGGTCAAGGCCAGCGCGTGCGAGCCGTTGATTAGGGCTCAAGTCTGCGGACGGCCCAAACTTATCCTCAAAGCGCCTTTCTCCGCGCCATCCGTCAGGTATCCAATACCGCCTCCTGGGATCATTCGGGATTGGATCGCGCGTTCCAGGTCTCACGCTAAGGTCACGCGGCTGCCAATCCGCAAGGCTTCTCAGGGGCCCCAGCGACTCTCCAAGCCGGCCCTTGCCGTTCCCAGAAAGCTTGCCGAGCTCGTTAAGCGCGGCCTTCTCCGCCACCCGAGCGCCGGCTCGGCCGACCACCGCATTACTCCCCGCATCCTGGACCGAGATCGGGCGGCCATTGAACACGTCCTGCGCCGCCGAGGTCACTGCGCCATCAATAGCTCCGGCCCTACCAGCACCGACGAACGGCACCGCGGCTGCACCCGCCATTCCGCCGAGCGCGGCGCCTGCATAGTCACCGGGGGAGGATCTTTGGTAGAGCGCCATGTCGCCAACAGCCTGCGCGCCTACGCCTGTCGCGGCCCCGGCCCCGAGGATCGAGGCGCCTTCCCGCAGGGTTATGGGCGCCGCGCCCGCCAACCGCGCCGCTGAGCCCGCCGTGCTGCCGGGCACGGCGGCGAAGCCAAGCACGGTCCCACCGACCTGACCCGCGGTCTGGGCGACACGCCGATGTTCGGCGTCGTAGCGATTGCGATCGGCTTCCTCTCGCGCCTCGGCGGCGTATCGTTGCGGCAGTTGGCTGAGTGGCCCGCCCTTCGCGACGGCGTCGGCTCCCGCCGCGAGCTTGTCGGCAAGGCCGAACGTCAGGACATTCGCAGCGCCACGCACGGCGGCGTCCGCCTGCATGGCGCCCTCTGCGAGCGCCTCCAAGACGCCGGGCGGAAGCGCAGACTTGCGACGTCGCTCCGTCCTCAGGCGCTGAACATGATCATACAGGTCGTCCATCGGATCGGTCTCCCATCAACGCCCCTTCCATGGACAAGCTTATCTTGAGTGTCGGTGGCTGGTAAGAACAAAATATGAACTTTCCACGATTGCCGGCGCCACATAGATCATTCGGCGCTCACCGATGGGTGTTTGAACGGTCGGCCTCAACCGCCGCATTGACTCCCCGCGCCCCAACGGGCAACCGTCGCGTCGCTCTCGCGGGAGAGGTCGGATTCGTCCGACGCCGAAGGCGCAACCGCCCCGGAAACGCTCAGGCAAAAGGACCGCGCGAGCAACGACACGCTGGAAAGGGCGCGTGACCTGACGGTCGCGCGGACGCCGAAGGAGCAAGGGGCCCGTCACCGGGTTCTGAAATCTCTCAGGCACAAGGGACAGCGGGGGCGAAGCACGACCAGGACCCGGCGACGGGTCGTGGACCCGACTCGCAACCGTGGAGCCGCCAGACGTGTCTGACGCCGATCTCAAACAGACCCCGCTCTACGAGGCCCACCTCGCCGCAGGCGCGCGCATGGTGCCGTTCGCCGGCTATTCCATGCCCGTGCAGTACAAGGACGGGGTGCTCAAGGAGCATCTCTGGACGCGCGAGCACGCCGGCCTGTTCGACGTCTCCCACATGGGCCAGGCGCGCCTGCGCGGCGCCGATCCCTTCGCCGCCTTCGAGACCCTGACCCCTGGCGACTTCACCGGCCTGAAGCCCGGCAAGCAGCGCTATTCGATGCTGCTCAACGACGCTGGCGGCGTGGTCGACGACCTGATGGGCTCGCGCCCGGACGACGACGGCCTGTTCCTGGTGGTCAACGGCGCCTGCAAGGACGGCGACTTCGCCCTCATCGCCGAGAAGCTCGACGGCGTCGCCGAGCTGGAGCGCCTCGATGATCGCGCACTGCTGGCCCTGCAAGGGCCGGAGGCCGCCGCCGTGCTCGCCAAGCACGCCCCCGCCGCCGCCGATCTCGCCTTCATGGAGACGGCGGCCATGACCGCTTTCGGCGTCGACGCCCTGGTCTCCCGCTCGGGCTACACGGGCGAGGACGGCTATGAGATCTCGATCCCCGCCTCGGCCGCCGTCGCCGTCTGGGACGCCCTGCTCGCCGACGAGCGGGTGAAGCCGATCGGCCTCGGCGCCCGCGACAGCCTGCGCCTGGAGGCTGGCCTGCCGCTCTACGGCCACGACCTTGACGAGACGACCTCGCCGGTCGAGGGCGACCTCACCTTCGCCCTGTCGAAGCGCCGCCGCGAGGCGGGCGACTTCCCCGGCGCCCTGCGCATCCTCGCCGAGTTGGCGGGGGAGGGGCTGCAGCGCAAGCGCGTGGCCCTGAAGGTTTCCGGCGCCCCGGCCCGCGAGGGCGCGGAGATCGCCGACGAGTCGGGCGCCGTGGTCGGCGTCGTCACCTCCGGCGGCTTCGGCCCTTCGTTCGGCGGCCCTGTAGCCCTTGGTTTCGTGCCGCAGGCGCTGTCGGCCGTCGGCGCGCGTTTGCAGGTGATCGTCCGCGGCCGGCCCCAGGCCGCCGAGGTCGTCGCCGCCCCCTTCGTCCCCCATCGTTACTTCCGCAAGAAGGCCTGATCCCCATGAGCGAACTGCGCTTCACCAAAGACCATGAGTGGGTCGCCCTCGACGGCGACGTCGCCACCATCGGCATCACCGCCTATGCCGCCGACCAGTTGGGCGACGTGGTGTTCGTCGAGGTGCCTGAGGTCGGGAAGACCGTGAAGGCCGGCGACGGCCTGGCCGTGGTCGAGAGCGTCAAGGCCGCCTCCGATGTCTACGCCCCGGTGGGCGGCGAAGTGGTCGCGGCCAACACCGAGCTCGGCGACTCGCCCGAGACGGTCAACGCCGTGCCCGAGGCCGGTGGCTGGTTCGCCAAGCTGAAGGTCGCCGATCCCGCCGAGGTCGCCGCCCTGATGGACCGCGCCGCCTACGAAGATTTCCTGCAGACGCTCTGACGACTGAAATCCCCGCCCTTCGAGGCTCGCTGCGCTCGCACCTCAGGGTGAGGATTTCAGACTGACGATAAGTAGCCCTCATCCTGAGGCGCCGCGAAGCGGCCTCGAAGGACGAGGGCGGGCCAAGAAAGACTCCGCTGAATGAGATACCTCCCGCTTACCCCGCACGATCGCGCTGAAATGCTCGGCGTCATCGGCGTCGACCACGTGGATCAGCTGTTCGTGGACGTGCCCCAGGCGGCGCGCCGCGAGGGGCCGGTGGACCTGCCGCGCCATGCGGGCGAGCTGGAGGTCGAGCGCGAGCTGAACCAGCTGGCGGGCAAGAACCGCTCCGCCGGCTCGGCGCCGTTCTTCTGCGGGGCGGGGGCCTATCGCCACCATGTGCCGGCGACGGTGGATCACCTCATCCAGCGCTCGGAGTTCCTGACCAGCTACACGCCCTATCAGCCTGAGATCGCTCAGGGCACGCTGCAGATGCTGTTCGAGTTCCAGACCCAGGTCGCGGCGCTCACCGGCATGGATGTGGCCAACGCCTCGCTCTACGACGGCTCCACCGCCACGGGCGAAGCGGTGATGATGGCGGCCCGCGTCACCCGCCGTTCGAAGGCGGTGTTCAGCGGCGGCGTGCATCCGCACTACATCGAAACCTCCGAGACCCTGGCCCACGCCGCCGGCGTCTCCACCGCCAAGCTGCCGCCTGCCGTCGACGCCGAGGCTGCGGTGATCAACCTGATCGACGCCGACACCGCTTGCGTCGTGGTGCAGACGCCGAACGTCTTCGGCACGGTCACCGACGTCTCGAAGATCGCGGAAGCCGCCCATGCGGCCGGCGCCCTCCTGGTGGTCGTCACCACCGAAGCCGTGTCCTACGGCCTGCTGAAGTCGCCCGGCGAGATGGGGGCGGATATCGCCGTGGCCGAGGGCCAGTCGATCGGCGTCGGCCTGAATTTCGGCGGACCGTACGTCGGCCTCTTCGCTACCCGCGACAAGTTCGTGCGCCAGATGCCGGGCCGCCTGTGCGGCGAGACGGTGGACGCCGAGGGCCGCCGCGGCTTCGTTCTGACCCTGTCGACCCGCGAGCAGCACATCCGTCGCGACAAGGCGACCTCGAACATCTGCACCAACTCCGGGCTCTGCGCCCTGGCCTTCTCGATCCACATGACCCTGCTGGGCGAAGTGGGGCTGCGTCGTCTGGCGGCGATCAACCACGCCAAGGCCCGCCGTCTGGCCAAGGTCGTGGCGACCGTGCCGGGCGTCGAGGTGCTGACCCCGCGCTACTTCAATGAGATCGCCGTGCGCCTGCCGGCCCCGGCTGCCCGCGTGGTCGAGGCCCTGGCCCAGGGCGGCATGCTGGCCGGCGTGCCGTTCTCGCGCCTTGCCCCCGGCATGGACGACGTCGTCCTGCTGGCCGCCACCGAGACCACCTCGGACGCCGACATCGATCTGCTGCGCCTCGCCCTGACCAAGGTGCTGGCCGCCAAGGAACTGACCCAATGAGCATGAATTCGGTCGGCCGCCCCACGCGGCCCGAGGCTGTCGAAAGCGGCTATCAACCCGGCGGTCGCGGTCTCCTGCAGGACGAGCCGCTGCTGTTCGAACTGGACGGCTGGGACAAGACCGGCGTTGACCTCGCCGACGTCGGTGACGACCTGGCGGGCTTCGACGGTCTGGGCGGTCTGGTGCGCAGCGGGCCGATCGGCCTGCCGGGGCTTTCGGAGCCGGAGACCGTCCGCCACTACGTGCGCCTCAGCCAAAAGAACCACGCCATCGATCTGGCGATCTATCCGCTGGGCTCGTGCACCATGAAGCACAACCCGCGCCTCAACGAGAAGATGGCCCGCCTGCCGGGCTTCGCCGACATCCACCCGCTGCAGCCGCAGTCGACCGTCCAGGGCGCGCTTGGCCTGATGGACCGGCTGGCGCACTGGCTGAAGACGCTGACCGGTATGCCCGCCGTCGCCCTGACGCCGAAGGCCGGCGCCCATGGCGAGCTCTGCGGCCTGCTGGCCATCCGCGCCGCCCACGAGGCCAAGGGCCAGGGCCACCGCAAGACCGTGCTGGCTCCGACCAGCGCTCACGGCACCAACCCCGCCACGGCCGCCTTCTGCGGTTACACGGTGGTGGAGATCGCCCAGACCGCCGATGGCCGGGTCGACCTGGCCGACCTCGAGGCCAAGCTCGGCGACCACGTGGCGGCCATCATGGTCACCAACCCCAACACCTGTGGCCTGTTCGAGCGCGACATCCTGGAGATCAGCCGCCTGACCCACGCGGCGGGCGCCTACTTCTACTGCGACGGGGCCAACTTCAACGCCATCGTCGGGCGGGTGCGCCCGGGCGACCTCGGCGTCGACGCCATGCACATCAACCTGCACAAGACCTTCTCGACGCCGCATGGCGGCGGTGGTCCGGGCGCGGGTCCGGTGGTGCTGTCGGCGGCCCTGGCGGCCTACGCCCCGACCCCATGGGTGGTGCACGACGACGACGGCTTCCGCCTGCAGGAGACGCCAGAGGCCGAGGCCGAAGCCGCCTTCGGCCGCATGTGCGCCTTCCACGGCCAGATGGGCATGTATGTGCGCGCCTACGCCTACATGCTCAGCCACGGGGCCGACGGCCTGAAGCAAGTGGCCGAGGACGCGGTGCTCAACGCCAACTACCTGAAGGCGCGCTTGAGTGACCTGATGAGCCCGGCCTTCCCGGACGGGCCCTGCATGCACGAGGCCCTGTTCGACGACAGCTGGCTGGAAGGCACGGGCGTGACCACCCTCGATTTCGCCAAGGCGATGATCGACGAGGGCTTCCACCCGATGACCATGTACTTCCCGCTGGTGGTGCACGGGGCGATGCTGATCGAGCCGACCGAGACCGAGCCGAAGCAGGAACTCGACCGATTCGTCGAGGCGATGCGTCGCCTGGCGACGGCCGCCAAGGCCGGCGAGGCTGAACGCTTCCGGGCGGCCCCGGTCATGGCCCCGCTGCGGCGTCTGGACGAGACGCTTGCGGCCAGAAAGCCACGCCTGCGTTGGGCGCCTGTGGCGGCGGAGGCACAGGCGGCCGAATAGCATCGGCCGTGGGCCTCGCCGTCAAATAACGGTGGGATGGCGCCTTTACGCCTTCCAGGTGCGTTCTCATATCAACAGGCGCGCGGCGTAGCTTCGTTCGTTGAAGCGGCGCTGAGCGCATGTCCCCGTTTGTCGCCCCCATGTCCTACGCCTTCGCCATGCCGCGCGTCCGCCTCACTGAGAGAGATGTCTTCGTTCGCGAAGCGCTTCTCCGTGTCTTGCGCTTTGGGCTGGTGATCGTCGGCCTGCTGGTCGTTGTCGCCGGGGTGCTGATCGCGCCGCTGCCTGGGCCCATGGGCCTGCCGGTGGTGGTGGTCGGGCTGATGATCGTGCTGCGCAACAGCTTCCGCGCCCGCAAGCAGTTCATCCGCTTCCAGCGCGCGCACCCCAAGGTGGTCTTCCCGCTGCGCCGCCTGCTGCGTCGCGAGCCGGAGGTCTTCCCGGTTGCCTGGCAACAGGCCCTGCGGATGGAGAAGCTGATCGTGCCGAAGAGCTGGCGTCGCGCAACGCGCTGGCGCAAGGCCCTAAAGCGCCGGGCGGCCGCCAAGGCGGCGGCGTAGTTCAGACGTTTCTCCTGGCTTCGTCATGCTGAGTAGCGCCGCTAGGCGCGTGTCGAAGCACGCAAGGCGGCGCAGCAGTGCGTCCTTCGACACGGCCGCTAGCGCGGCCTACTCAGGATGACGACTTTGGGTGCATACGCGGATCGCTGAGCGGCCCCTAAAGCAAAAAGGCCGCCCCGAGGGGCGGCCTTTTCAATCTCAGGTCTGAACCCGAAGCCTACTGCAGCTTCGCGCCGATCTGGCCGATGGCCTCGTCGATGGCCGGATCCTTGCCTGCAGCGAGGCGGGCGGCGATCACCTGCTCGGTCGCGCGGGCGGCCAGGTCGATGGCGGCGCTCTTCACTTGAGCGACGGCCTCCAGCTGGGCGGTCTCGATGCGGCGTTCGGCGAGGCGGGTGCGCTGGGCCACCGTCTCTTCGAGATCGGCCTTGGCCTGGGCTTCCAGGCGCTTGGCCTGATCCTTGGCGGCGGCGATCACCGCCTTGGCCTGGGCCTCGGCGTCAGCGCTCTGACGGCTGATGTCGGCCAACAGGGCCTCGGCTTCCGCACGGATGCGGGCGGCGTCGTCCAGGTTGGTCTTGATTGCAGAGGCCTTGGCGTCGAGGCCGGCCGCGGCCGCCTTGAAGCCGCCCATCATGCCGGCGACAACGAGGAACACGAGGAAACCGACACCAACCCAGAACTCAGGGTTTTGCCAGTTCCAGAACTCGGCTTCGAAAAAGGCGGGCATCTATTGTCCCTGACTGGTCACGGCGGCGGCGATCGCGTCGCGCGGCGCTTTCACGCCGGTGACTTTCTCGATCATGGCTTCCGCGGCGTCGGTGGCGACGGTGGTCAGCTGCTGCATGGCCGTGTTGCGCGCGGTGCGGATCTGCGTCTCGGCGGCGGCCTGTTTTTCAGCGAGTTCGGAGTCCAGGGCCGCCCGGCGGGTCGCAGCCTCGGCCGAGCTCTTGGCGGCGGCGTCGGCGGCGGTCTTCTGGGCGGCGGAACGGGCTTCGGCCAGGGCGCGCTTGGCGCCTTCAGCCTGGCGTTCCGCCTGGGCCTGCACCTCGCGGGCGCTGGTCAGGGCGTCCCGAATGGTGGTTTCCCGCTCGTCGAAAACGCGGCGAACGCGCGGAGCGAACACCTTCGACATCAGGATGTAGAGGATGACGAACAGGATGAGCAGGTAGCCGATCTGCCCAGCCCAGTGTTGAAACTGGAACTGCGGCAGGCCCGCGCTGTGCTCGGCGCCCGTCGTCTCGACGTGTTCACCCGCGTGCACGGCCGAAGCTTCGGCCGCACCTTCGACCGTGTGGGTCGCAGCGGGTTCGGTCTGAGCGGTCATTCGGGTCTCAACTCCGGATCAAAAACGTCGCGCGGGCAGGCAAGAGCGCCGGCCCGCGTCATCGTCTTGGATCAGCCGAACTTCAGCAGGATGCCGAGCACGAAGGCCAGGATGCCCAGGGCTTCGGCCAGAGCCGCGCCCACGAACAGGTTGCCGATCTGGCTGGCGGCGGCCGACGGGTTGCGCAGGGCGCCCGACAGGAAGTTGCCGAAGATGTTGCCGACGCCGATGCCGGCGCCGATCATGCCGAGCGTCGCGAGGCCGGCGCCGATTTGCTTAGCAGCTTCGAGTTCCATGGTTCTCTCTCGTCTTGGATAGGTAGGTAAGGGTGAAGCGGGGTGGTCAGTGGCCGTGGCCGAGGTTGACCACGTCGTTGAGGTAGATGCAGGTCAGCACCGCGAAGACGAACGCCTGCAGGAAGGCCACGAGGCATTCCAGAGCCGTCAGCGCGATCACCATGCCGAGCGACAAAGCCGCGCCCGGAAATCCGAACACGCCAAGCCCGCCGCCGAGGCCCAGGCCGACCAGCGTCACGATGAAGCCGGCGAACACCTTCAGAGCCACGTGGCCGCCCAGCATGTTGCCGAACAGACGAAGGGCGAGGGTGACCGGCCGCAGCAGGAACGACACGAACTCGATGACCACGATCACCGGCAGCAGCACCCACGGCACGCCCGACGGCACGAACAGCTTGAAGAAGCCGAGGCCGTTCTTGGCGAAGCCGACGATCAGCACGAGCAGGATCGTCATCAGGCCGAAGGTGGCGGTCACCGCCAGCTGCGAGGTGACCGTGAAGGTCAGCAGCAGGCCGATGACGTTCATCGCCAGGATGAACATGAAAATGGTGAACACGAACGGGAAGTACTTCTTGCCGTCGTGACCGATGATCGACTCCGCGAGGTTGTCGATCATGCCGAACAGGGTTTCGCCCACGGCCTGCATCCGGCCCGGAACCACCTGCATGCGCGCGGTGACCAGCGACAGGAAACCGACGACGATCACGAAGGCGATCGTCATGGCCAGGTGGGAGTTGGTGAAGGCCAGCTCGCTGCGGCCAAACACGGGAAGGTTCACGGTCCCGAAGTCGACGAGCTTTTCGATCTGGAACTGGTGGATCGGGTCGTTAGCGGCCATCGGCGCTAGGATTCCTCGTCGTCATCGAACGGAACCGAGGGGAGCGGTTCCGAATCTTGTTTCGCCAGCGCCATCAGGCGGTTGGCCGTACGTCTCGCCATCCAGATCGACAGCGCGAAACCAATCAGGACCCCCCCGATCAGTCCCCACGGCGTGGTGTCGAACACTCGGTCGACGATGAACCCCGCGGCCAATCCCACCAGAACGCCGCCGAGCAACTCGGCGATGATGCGGTAGGCCTGACTGACGGCCTGTTCACCGGCGTGCGACGTCGTCGGGCGCTGGACCCGGGCCCCTAAAGCCTTGGCCTGCTCGTCGAGACGCCGAAGCGCCTCTTCGCGCGAGTCATTAGCTGGTGCCATGAACGTGCAACATGAGTTCCGGAGCGGCCTGAACCCCTCCGGCCGGATCGCGGCGGAACCTACAGACGAGGGGGTGGGGCGTCAAGGCTGGATACCGCCCCCTTAAGCTGCTGTTTTATTTGAAACTTCGTCGCTTTGATGAGGGCAGGGCGCCGACTCTGTCGTCAGCGCCCTGCTCTGGATGCCTAGAAGG
>JAFKGN010000082.1 GCA_017307205.1 Caulobacterales bacterium | reverse complement strand
TCACCTCGATCATCGTGCAGCCCGACACCGACCCGGCGGTCGATGATCCGTCGGTGGTCGATTTCATCATGCGCCGCACGCGCGACATCGGCCTCGTCCACGTCTACCCCGCCGGCGCGGCGACCAAGGGCTTGAAGGGCGAGCGCCTGGCCGAAATCGGTCTGATGAAGGACGCCGGCTGCGTCTACGTCACCGACGTCGACCGCTCGATCGTCGATTCGAAGGTCATGAAGCGGCTGCTGAGCTACGCCAACGGCTTCGGCATGATGGTGGCGCACCGTCCGGCCGACCCCTGGCTCAGCGCCGGCGCCTCGGCCACCGACAGCGAGTTCTCCGCCCGCCTGGGCATCCCATCCGTGCCGGTCGTCGCCGAGCGGATCATGCTGGAGCGCGATCTGGCCCTGGCCGAGATCAGCGGCGCGCGGCTGCTGGTCGACCAGATCACCTGCGCCGACGCGCTGGACAGCCTGAAGCGCGCCAAGGCCCGTGGCGTGAAGGCGGTCGCCAGCGCCTCGATCAACCACCTCAGCTTCAACGAACTCGACATCGGCGAATGGCGCACCTTCGCCAAGGTCGATCCGCCGCTGCGCAGCGAGGACGACCGTCAGGCCCTGATCGCCGCGGTGGCCTCCGGGCTCGTCGAGGTGATCGTCTCGGCCCACTGCCCGGCCCCCGCCGAGGACAAACGCCTGCCGTTCGATCAGGCCGCGCCGGGCGCGGTGGGTCTCGAGACCCTGCTGCCGGCCCTGCTGTCGCTGCATTTCGACACCGAAACGCCGCTGATCGACCTGCTCCGCGCCGTCACCGTCGCCCCGGCGAAGCTGATCGGCCTCGAGACCGGCCGCATCAAGCCCGGCGCCCCCGCCGACCTCGTGCTGTGCGACATCAACGCGCCGTTCGTGGTCGACGCCAACAAGCTGATCTCGAAGTCCAAGAACTCCGCCTTCGACGGCCGCCGCCTGCAGGGCCAGGTGCTACTGACCTTGGTGAGTGGGAAGATCGTCCACCGGGTGGAGTAGGCTTCGCTTGCGCTGCTGGGCGAATTGCTGCACCTGCGCAGCCGTTCACCACGGACCCGTTCATTCGGGTGGCTATCCTGGCCGCTGATCCGCCGGGAAACCTGGGCCGCGACGAGCGCTGAGCGCCGGCGGCGCCCAATCTGTTCTGAAGTCATCATGTCCATGTTTGCATCGGCGCGCCGTGAATGGCTCGTCAATCCGCGCCGCGACCTGCTCGCCGGAACGGTCGTCGCCCTGGCGCTCATCCCCGAGGCCATCGCTTTCTCGATCATCGCCGGGGTCGATCCCGCGGTCGGCCTCTACGCCTCCGTGGTCATCGCCATCACCATCGCCTTCGTCGGCGGCCGCCCGGCGATGATCTCGGCCGCCACGGGGGCCATGTCGTTGTTGATGGTCACGCTCGTGCGCGACCACGGCCTTGAATACCTATTCGCGGCGTCGATCCTCTGCGGTGTCTTCCAGATCGTGATCGGGCTCGCGCGCCTCGGACGCTATGTGAAGTTCGTCTCGCGCAGCGTGATGACGGGCTTCGTCAACTCTCTGGCCATCCTCATCTTTCTCGCCCAGATGCCCGAACTGATCGCGCGCGGCTGGCAGACCTACGCCATGGTCGCAGCGGGCCTGGCTATCATTTACGGCTTCCCCCGCATCACCAAGGCCGTGCCCTCCCCCCTGGTGGCCATCATCGCGCTCAGCGTCTTCGCCTTGGCGACCGGGCTCGACGTGCGCACCGTCGGCGACATGGGCCAGATGCCGACCACCCTACCCGTCTTCCACCTTCCGACCGTGCCGCTGACCTGGGAAACGCTGCGGATCATCGGGCCGATCGCCCTGACCCTGGCCTTCGTCGGCCTGCTGGAATCTCTGCTCACCGCCAACCTGCTCGACGACGTCACCGATACCCCGTCGGACAAGGATCGCGAGACGCGCGGCCAGGGGATCGCCAACATTGCGTCAGCGCTCTTCGGCGGCATGGCCGGCTGCGCGATGATCGGCCAGTCGATGATCAACGTGACCTCCGGCGCGCGGGGGCGGCTCTCCACCTTCTGGGCCGGCGGTCTGCTGCTGGTGCTGATGCTGGCGTTGAATACCTGGGTGGCGCGCATCCCGATGGCCGCCCTGGTGGCGGTGATGATCATGGTCTCCGTCGGCACCTTCGACTGGAAATCGATCCTTCGCCTGCCCAAAACGCCCGTGCAGTCCTCGATCGTGATGATCGCCACCACCATCACCGTGGTCGTCACCCATGACCTGTCGAAGGGCGTGATGCTGGGCGTGCTGCTGTCGGCGATCTTCTTCATGCGCAAGGCGGGCAAGACCATCGTCGTCAAAGCCCTGAGCCCGCTCGACGCCGACGTGCTTCGCTACCGAGTCGAGGGCCAACTGTTCTTCGGTTCAGCCGACCTGTTCGCCGCTGCCTTCGAGCACCACGGAACGCCGACGCGGGTGGAGATCGATATGACCGCCGCCCACATCTGGGACCTGACTGGCGTCGCCGCCGTCGACAAGATTGTGTTCCGCTACCGCCGCAAAGGCGCGGATGTCGAGGTGATCGGCATGAATGAAGCCAGCCGCTCGCTGGTCACCCAGACCGGCGCCCACGACAAGACCCACCTGCCGGAAGGCGCCGGGGCGCACTAGGTCAGACCCGCAGCACGCTTTCGACCGTCGTCACCGCCTGACCGCGCAGCATCACGCGGTCGCCCGCGACCTCCGCCTCGATGTCCGCGCCGCGGCCGGGATAGGCCTGGAAGTAGCGCAGCTTGTTCTCGCCGGTGGTGCCCGCGAACAGGGGGGCCAGCACGCAGTAGGCCGAGCCGGTGGCCGGATCCTCGGGGATGCCCGAGCCCGGCGCGAAGAAGCGGGTGACCACGTCGCACTCCGGATCATCCTCGGCCGGCGCGGCGACGATCAGGTTCCCGGGGCCGCGCGTCGCCTCGCCGGCGATGGTCGCCAGGGCGGCGAGATCGGGCTTCAGGTCGATGATCGTCTGCTCGTGGTCGAACAGGGCGACGAGATAGCCGCCGGCCCAGACCTCGCTGGGCGTCTCGCCGAGCGCTTCGACGAGGCCGACGGGCGCCGGCGTCGGGCGCGGCGCGTCGGCCGGGAAGTCCATCTCGTAGCCTTCCGCCGTCCGGCGGACGACCAGCGGGCCTGAGGCGGTGTCGAAGGTGACGGCTTCAGCTTCGAGGCCGAGTTCAGCGAACAGCACATGCGCCGAAGCCAGTGTCGCGTGGCCGCAGAGCGGCACCTCCGTGGTCGGGGTGAACCAGCGCAGGCCGAAGCGATCGGCGCTTTCCGACTTCAGCAGGAAGGCGGTCTCGGCCTGATTGTTCTCCATGGCCAGGGCCTGCATCCAATCGGCGTCCGGCCAGGCCTCGAACGGCTCGACCACGCAGGCGGGATTGCCCTCGAAGGGCTCGGCGGCGAAGGCGTCGACAGTCCACTGGCGCATAGCTCAGACTCCAGGCGTGGGGGGCAGAAGGGCCTCCAGGGCCTCGGCGGAGACGGCGCGGACAACTCGACCGGAGAGGTGCGAGAGGTCAAGCGTCAGCGCGCGGGTTTCGGTGTGGGTCGGCCAGGCTATGACGTCTGGCGCGGGTGTAGTGGGCGTCGCGGCCTCACGCCATCCGCCGGCTGCAACCTGGGCCTCGGTGCGCTCCATCATCATGTCGACGGCGGTTCGAAGCTGTTCGAAGCTGTTGTCGGCCAGCCGGAAGCCGTGGGCGGATTGGACGAGCCGCTTGTAGAGCGCCTTGCGCCCCTTCAACATCGATTCCGGCGCCAGCACCTCGCCGCGCCAGTTGATCAGGTTCTTGTTGAGAATGAGATCGGTGGCGTAGGCCGCCCCGTCTTCACAGATGGCGTTGGTCTTCAGAAGCGGCGTCTTGAAGGCTGTGGCGTAGCTGGTGGGTCCGCTGTCGCAAGCGATCATGAACCGGGCCTTGGAGGTCGCAAACAGCTGCAGCGGCAGCCCGCCATCGATCAGATCGATATAGCCGGGCGCCTTCGGGATCGCCGCCATGCCAGGGTGGCCGAGGCGAACCACCTGGCCGCCGGCCTCGCAGATCGAGGCGGCCAGACGGTGGAAGGTCGCCGGATCAACGTCGCGAGTCGTCGCCGGATTGAAGCCGCCCGGCGCGATCGCGCTGGCTCCCGCAAAACTGCCGCTGTCGCGATAGTGCATGACAACGAACCAGCGGTCGGGATCGACGCCGTGGCCGATCAGGCGGGCGGTTAGCTCATCGACATCTTCCGGAGGCGTCACGAGCGTCGCTGTTCGATCCAGGCGGGTCAGCAGGGTCGGCGACAGGGCGACCTGGCTGAAGAACAGGTGTTGCCTGAAGTCGTGCAACTGCTTGGTGTTGACGGGGATCGCCAGCCCGCTGTCGCCGAGGTCGCGCAGTTCCTCCACGTCGGGGCAGAACCGAAGCACGTCGCGCTTGTAGGAAAAGTCGTTGTTGTAGAACAGCGTCAGCCCAGCATCGACGAACTGTTGGCGTAGAGAGCACAGGGCGAGCAACTGGTAGACGAAGTCGCCCAGCCCGCCGGGCCCGATCAGGCCGGCCATACGCACGCGTTGCCGACGCCCTGGCACGGTGGCCTCCAGCGCGACGCGGGCCATGAGAACTTCGTCGAGCGCGTCAGCCGCGGCGATCTCGCCGTCGGCGCGCAGCACTTTCGAACGAATAATGTCCGGCGACAGGGATTGGGGGGCGACCGCCGCCATGCGCGCCGCGACGCCCGCAGCCTCGTCGCTGCGATCAAGGCCGAGCAACGCTTCGGCGAGCACCTCAGCGGTCGCGACGGTGGGCGAAAGCGTCATCGCCCGCTCCAACCCCGCGACCGCACCGACGGCGTCTCCAGAAGCCAACCTGAGTTCGGCCTGCAGCCGCACCAACTCGGCGTTGTCGGGCGCGTGAACGACCAGCGCGTCCACAACCGCCCGCGCCAGCGCGCCGGCGCCCGCCTGAAGCAGGTCTTGGGCGACCGGCAGCAGGCTTGGCGCAGCCGCTCCGGCCGCGAGCGCCTGATCCACCAAGGCCGGCGCCGCCTCCGGGCTGCCGGCGGCGACCAGGCACCGCGCCAGCAGCGACAGCGAGCGACCGGATGTCTCGCGTTCGACGGCGGCCTGAATGGTCGCCAGCGCCTCGCGGGCGCGCCCCCAGGCGATCAGCCGTTCGACCACGCGCAGGTGAAGTTCGACGTTGTCGGGCGCCGCCTTCGCGGCGGCCTGCAGACGGGCGAGCGCCATCGCCGGCTCGCCGATACGGCCATAGAATTCAGCGAGGAACAGCGCCGCGTCGGGCCCGTCAGGATATCGCCGCTCGATCCAATCGCAGACGGCGCTGGCCGCGGCGATCTCCGTGCGACGCAACAGGAGCAGGCCGGTCCGTGCGGCCGCGTGCTCGCTCAGGTCGCCACATCGGCGAATCTCCGCCGCGGCGTAGGTCGCGTGGCTCGCCCACTTGGGTTTTTCGTTGGGCAGCAGAACGCCGCCCGCCTCCAACAGCAACGCCAACGCCGGCAGGTCGTCGGGCTGCTGGACCAGGTGTTCGCGGAGGATAAGCAGGCAGCGCGTGGTCTCGCCGCGGCGAAAAGCGGTGGCGGCCTGGGCCATCCGTTCGTCACGCGACGGCAGGGTCCCCTGCGCATGAGCGGCCGCATAGTGCGAAGTCGCGGCCTGCTCGGGCCTCAGGATCGTCATGCCAACACCCCAACCATGCGCCAGCCTATAGGCGATCCGCCCTTTGGCGGGCTACCCTTGAGCGTCTGTCATCGGGGGCGACATGGAATCTTTGGCGAACGCGGTCTGGCTCACGCTCGGCCTGACGGTGCTCGGCGGCTATCTGCTCGGCTCGATCCCGTTTGGTCTGATCGCCACCCGCCTGGGCGGCGCGGGCGATATCCGCAAGATCGGTTCGGGCAATATCGGCGCGACCAATGTGCTGCGCTCCGGCCGTAAGGATCTGGCCCTGATCACCCTGCTGGGCGACGGCGGCAAGGGAGCCGTCGCCGTGCTGCTGGCCCGCTGGCTGACGCACGGCAGCGACGTGGTCGTGGCCCTGGCGGGCGCCTCGGCTTTCGTGGGCCACCTGTTTCCCATCTGGCTGAAGTTCAAGGGCGGCAAGGGCGTGGCCACCTTCTTCGGCGTGCTGCTGGCCGCCTCCTGGCCGGTCGGCGTGCTGGCGGGCGCCACCTGGCTGCTGATGGCCTACTTCCTGCGCTATTCGTCGCTCTCGGCCCTGGCGGCCGCCGCCATGGCCCCGCTGTTCGCCTTCATGACCGACCGCCCCTACGCCATCATCGGCCTCAGCGCCTTCATGGCCGTGCTGATCTTCATCCGCCACCACCAGAACATCTCGCGCCTGCTGAAGGGCGAGGAGCCCAAGATCGGCGCCAAGAAGGCCGCCGCGGCAGCGGAACCGGAAGGCAAGTGAGCCCCAGCGAACGTCTGGCCTGGCTGCGGCTGGCCCGCAGCGAGACGGTCGGCCCCGTCGCGTTTCAGCATCTGTTGCAGCGCTTCGGCTCGGCTGCGGCCGCGCTCGACGCCCTGCCGGAACTGGCCCGCCGGGCCGGGCGAGCCTCCAGCCCCAAGATTCCATCGGTCTCCGAAGCCGAGGCCGAGATCGCCGCCGGCGAGGCCCTGGGCGCCCGGCTGCTCTGCACCGGCGCCCCGCCCTTCCCGCCCCTGCTGGCGGCCGTCGATCCGCCGCCGCCAGTCCTCTGGGCGCTCGGCGACGCCGCCGTCCTGTCGCGCCCATCGGTGGCCATCGTCGGCGCCCGGGTGGCGTCGGCCGCCGGCCAGCGCTTCGCCCGCGCCTTGGCCAGCGAACTGGGCCGCGCCGGTCAGGTGGTGGTCTCCGGGCTCGCTCGCGGCATCGATGGGGCGGCTCACGAAGGAGCCCTGCCGACCGGCACGGTCGCCGTGCTGGCCGGAGGGGTGGACGACATCTACCCGCTCGAGCACCGAAACCTCTACGCGCGCATTGCCGCCGAAGGCTGCATCGTCTCCGAGCGCGAACCGGGCCGCCGGGCCATCGCCAAGGACTTCCCCCGCCGCAACCGCATCATCAGCGGCCTGAGCCGCGGCGTCGTGGTGGTCGAGGCCGAGTTGAAATCGGGCAGCCTGATCACCGCCCGCCTCGCCGCCGAGCAGGGGCGCGAAGTCTTCGCAGTGCCCGGCTCGCCGCTCGATCCGCGCACAAAGGGAACCAACGATCTGATCCGTCAGGGCGCGGCGCTGTGCGAGGGCGCCGATGACGTGCTGCGCGTGCTGGAGACCCTGCCCGGCCTCGGAGAGCCGCCCCAGGCCTGGGTGGGGCCGCCGCTCGACGCCTCCGCCTTGGAGAGAGCGGCTGAAGCTGTGCGCGGGAAGGTCGAAGCCGCGCTTTCGCCGACCCCGGTCTCGCGGGACGAAGTCGTCAGGGCGGTCGGCGCGCCGGCGCCTGTGGTGATGGCGGCGTTGGTCGAACTCAGTCTAGCCGGTCGCGCGGTATTCCTGGCGGGCGGTCTGGTGAGTTCGAGTTGAAGGCCATGCTGGTGACCTCCAGAGCGGTTTCGGCGGCGAGGAGCTCGATCCGATGAGCCAGCTCGGGCAGGCCGACTTCCTCCGTCATGCGCGCAAGTTCGATCAACATCTGTTCGATGTAGACCAGTACGGCCTTGGGCGGCATGTCGTTCGATTGACTGGCCACAACACCCCCTCAAACGCCTTATGGTTGATCGGTAGTGTAAAAACCGGCCCGAAGGTTGCAACCTTTGTTTTCACAAGGCTGCGTTGACAGAGCCGCCTACTCGCCCCCACTTTCGCCGCGCCCGGAGAACGGGCTTTCCAACGCCTGCCGAGATCGCCCAAGCCTAATGAACGTCGTCGTCGTCGAGAGTCCGGCCAAGGCCAAGACCATCAACAAATACTTGGGCAAGGACTTCACAGTTCTAGCATCATACGGGCACGTGCGCGACCTGCCTTCGAAGGACGGGTCGGTTCGTCCTGACGAAGACTTCGCGATGGACTGGGAGGTGGATCCCAAATCGTCGAAGCGGCTGTCCGACATCGCCGCCGCCCTCAAGGGCGCCGATCGCCTGATCCTCGCCACCGACCCGGATCGCGAAGGCGAGGCGATCTCCTGGCACGTGCTCGACGTGCTGAACCGCAAGAAGGCGGTCAAGGGCGCGGAGGTTCAGCGGGTGGTGTTCAACGCCATCACCAAGACCGCCGTGCTCGAGGCGATGGCCAATCCGCGCGATATCGACATGGAGTTGGTCGAGGCCTACCTCGCCCGCCGCGCCCTCGACTATCTCGTCGGCTTCAACCTTTCGCCGGTGCTGTGGCGCAAGCTTCCGGGTTCGCGCTCGGCCGGACGCGTGCAGTCGGTCGCCCTGCGGATCGTCGTCGACCGCGAATTGGAGATCGAGCGCTTCGTCAGCCAGGAGTACTGGACCGTCGAGGCCGACGTCTCGGCCGGCGCCGACGCGTTCCTGGCCCGTCTGGTCAAGCACGAGGGCAAGGCGCTCAAGAAATTCGACCTGCCGAACGAGGCCGCAGCCAGCGCCGCGCGCGCCGCCGTGCAAGCCGCCGCGTTCAAGGTCGCCTCGGTCGAGAAGAAGCCCGCGCGTCGCTCGCCGGCCCCGCCCTTCACCACCTCCACCCTGCAGCAGGAGGCCGCCCGCAAGCTCGGCTTCTCGGCCCAGCGCACCATGCAGGCGGCGCAGAAGCTGTACGAAGGCATCGACATCGGCGGCGAGACCGTCGGCCTGATCACCTATATGCGGACCGACGGCGTCGCCTCGGCGCCCGAGGCGCTGACCGAAGCGCGCAGCGTGATCGGCAACATCTACGGCAAGGACTACGTCCCCGAGAGCCCGCGGATCTACAAGGCCAAGGCCAAGAACGCCCAGGAGGCGCACGAAGCCATCCGCCCGACCAGCCTGTCGCGCAATCCTGGCTCGCTGCATCTCGATGGCGACCTCGGCCGGCTCTACGAGCTGATCTGGAAGCGGATGATCGCGTCGCAGATGGAAGCCGCCCGTATCGAGCGGACCACCGTCGAGCTCGATAGCGCCGACGGTCAGACCGGCCTGCGCGCCACCGGCCAGGTGGTGCTCTTCCCCGGCTACCTCGCCGTCTATGAGGAAGGTCGCGACGACGGCGCCGACGACGAGGACGGCGGCCGCCTGCCGATCATCAATGAAGGCGCGACCGGCAAGGTGATCGCGGCCCGCGCCGACGAACACCATACCGAACCGCCGCCGCGCTATTCCGAAGCCAGCCTCGTCAAGAAGCTGGAGGAGCTCGGCATCGGCCGCCCCTCCACCTACGCCTCGATCCTGACGACCCTGCGCGATCGCCAGTATGTGCGCATGGAGAAGCAGCGCTTCCTGCCGGAGGACAAGGGCCGTCTGGTCACCGCCTTCCTGGAGCAGTTCTTCGGTCGCTACGTGCAGTACGACTTCACGGCCGGCCTGGAAGAGAAGCTGGATGAGGTCTCGGCCGGTCAACTCGACTGGAAGACCCTGCTGCGGGACTTCTGGAAGGACTTCCACGCCGCGATCGGCGAGATCGGCGAGCTGCGCGTCACCAACGTGCTGGAAGCGCTCAACGAGGCCCTCGGCCCGAGCATCTTCCCGGACAAGGGCGACGGTTCCGATCCGCGCCTCTGCCCCACGTGCGGCACGGGCCGCCTATCGCTGAAGACCGGCAAGTTCGGCGCCTTCATCGGCTGCTCGAACTATCCCGAATGCCGCTACACCCGCCCGATCGCCCAGCCGGAAGGCGGCGAGGACGGCGCGGCCGACACCGGCGACCGCGAACTCGGGATCGATCCCAAGTCCGGCCAGACCGTGTGGCTGAAGACCGGCCGCTTCGGCCCTTACGTCGAGATGGCCGCCGAGGATAAGCCCAAGCGCGCCAGCCTGCCGAAGGATTGGCCAGCGGCGAGCATGGACATCGACAAGGGCCTGCGCCTCTTGAACCTGCCGCGCGATGTCGGCGCCCACCCGGAAGACGGCAAGCCGATCTCGGCGGGTCTCGGCCGCTACGGACCCTATGTGCTGCACGACGGCACCTATGCTTCGCTGTCCTCCTTCGAGGAGGTGTTCGACGTCGGTCTGAACCGCGCGGTCGCCCTGTTGGCCGAGAAGCGGGCCGGCGGCGGTCGTCCGCAGCGCGGCACCACCGCGCCGCTGAAGGAGCTTGGCGCCCACCCCGCCGACGGAGCTCCGGTGAATGTTATGGCCGGCCGCTATGGTCCGTACATCAAGCACGGCGCGACCAACGCCAACGTGCCTCGTGGCCGCGACCCGCAGACCCTGACGCTGGAAGAAGCGGTCGCCCTGATCGCCGAGCGCGAGGCCAAGGGCGGCGGCGCCAAGAAGCCGGCGCGCAAGGCGGCGGCGAAACCGAAAACCGCCGACGCCAAGACCGCCAAGGTCAAGAAGGCCACCGGCAAGAAGCCGGCGGCCAAGAAGGACGGCAAGCCGAAGGGCAAGGCCGCCGCGAGCAGCGGCTCCGACGACGAGTCGCCCTTCTAGATCTCGACCCGCACCACCGTCAGCGCCCGCTCGCGCCCGTCGCGATCGGGCCAGACGATGGTCTGGCCGGCACGCAGACCGATCAGGCCGGCGCCGATCGGCGTGAACACCGAGACCTTGCCGGCGGCGATGTCCGCCTCGTCGGGATAGACCAGTTGACCGGTGCGCAGGCCGCCGCGCCCGGCGTCGCGGTACTCGAACCGGGATCCCATGCGGATGACGTCGGCCGGCGCTTTGGCGTCGGGGCGGATGGTGGCGCGCTCCAGTTCTTCGAGCAGCAGGGCGGACAGTTCGGGGAATGCGGCCTCGCGTTGGACCGCCAGGGCGGTGAGGCGTTCGGAATCGGTCTCGCAGAGAACGATCGCCGGGCGGCGGGCGGATTTAATCTTGGACATGGTCGGACTCGGACTTCGCGCGACGCCGCGTGCTGCGCTGAGGCGCACGGCTGTCGTCAGGAATGGGAAGCAAGGGACGATGCGCCCGGATTCACCGGCGCACGGGAATCCGGGCTAGGAGCCTGCCTGCAGGCTGCCGCCGTGATGACGAAAACGTCGGAATGCCGGACGCGCGAACATGTTTGAATTGCAGCCCCGCCCGCCGCCCCTGTCAAGCCGCGCCGACGCGGGTTAAGGCTTGAACGATGCGCTCCCCTCGCCCGCCCCGCCCCGGCCGCCCCAAGGCCTCCCGCCCTGGTCGCGCGACCAAGCCCGCCGTGCGGCCGCCGCAGGGCCTGCCTGATCGCGACACCCTCTTGGCCTTCCTGCGTGACGCGGGCGAGGCTGAGAAGAGCGACATCGCCAAGGCGTTCGGGCTGAAAGGCGCCGACCGCTGCGCGCTTCGCGACATGCTGCGAGCGTTGGAAGCCGACGGCTCCCTCGGCCGCCGCGGCCGCAAGGGTTTCGCCGAGGCGGGCGCCCTGCCCCCGGTCGGCGTGGTCGATGTGATCGAACGCGATGTCGACGGCGAACTGATGGTTCGCCTGGTCAAGGGCGGCGACGACACCCCGAACGTGCGGCTGGCGCCGGACAAGCAGGAAGCCTCGGCCGGCGCGCCGGGCGTTGGCGATCGCCTGCTGGTGCGTTTCGAGACGCTTGAGAGCGGCGAGACCGAGGCGCGGATCATCAAACGGCTGGGCGCCGGCGCTCAGCGCGTGCTGGGGGTGATCCGCAAGGGCCGCCGCGAAACCCGGGTCGAGCCGGTCGACCGCCGCTCGAAGGACAGCTTCACCCTCTCGGAAGCCGACGGCCGCGAACTGAAGGACGGCGATCTCGTGCTCGCCGCCGTCGGTGAGCAGCAAGGCCGCTACGGCCCCAAGGCCGCCAAGCTACTGGAAGTGATCGGCCGGGAGGACCAGCCGCGCGCCGCCTCGCTGATCGCCATCCACGCCCACGGCATCCCGACCGGCTTCTCGCCCGCGGCGGAGGCCGAGGCAGAGGCGGCCGAGCCCCCGACGCTGTCGGGGCGGGAGGATCTGCGCGACCTGCCGCTGATCACCATCGACCCAATGGACGCCCGCGACCACGACGACGCGGTCTACGCCCACAAGGACGACGACGCGAAGAACCCCGGCGGCTGGGTCGTCTGGGTCGCCATCGCCGATGTCTCCGCCTACGTCCGCCCGCAGTCGGCGCTCGACAAGGAAGCCCGCGAGAAGGGCAACAGCGTCTACTTCCCCGACCGGGTGGAGCCGATGCTGCCGGAGCGGCTGTCGAACGGTCTGTGCTCCCTGCGCGAGGGCGAGAATCGTGCCTGCCTCGCCGTGCGGATGGTGTTCGACAAGGACGGCCGCAAGACCGGCCACCGCTTCGTGCGCGGCCTGATGCGCTCGGCCGCCAAGCTGGCCTATGAGGAGGCCCAGGCCGCCGCCGACGGCAATCCCGGTGAGAAGGCCGGTCCGCTGATGGACGCCGTCCTGACGCCGCTGTGGGAAGCCTATGCGGTGATGAAGAAGGGCCGCGCCGCGCGCAGCCCGCTGGAGATCGAATCCTCCGAACGGAAGATCGTGCTCAACGCCGATGGCGAAGTGACCTCGATCACACCGCGCGCCTCGCTGGAGGCGCACAAGCTCATCGAAGAGATGATGATCCAGGCCAACGTCTGCGCCGCCGAGACGTTGGAGGCCAAGCGCACGCCGCTGGTCTACCGCGTGCACGACGCGCCGTCGGACGAAAAGCTGATGAACCTGACGGACTTCCTCGGCACGCTCGGCATCGCCTGGAGCAAGGGCCAGGCGCCGCGCACCGACCGCTTCAACAAGCTGTTGGCCGAGACCCGCGAGGGGCCGCACGCGGACATCGTCAACGAGGTGGTGCTGCGCACCCAGATGCAGGCTCACTACTCGACCGATAACCTCGGTCACTTCGGCCGGAACCTCGCCCGCTACGCCCACTTCACCAGCCCGATCCGCCGCTACGCCGACCTTCTGGTGCACCGCGCCCTGATCAAGGCCCTCGGCCTCGGCGCCGACGGCCTCTCCGGCGAAGACGAGACGCGGATGAAGGACACGGCCGACCGGATCACCTTCGCCGAACGCCGCGCCATGGCCGCCGAGCGCGACGCCACCGATCGCTACGTCGCCGCCTTCCTGTCCGATCGCGTGGGGGCCGACTTTGGCGGCCGCATCACCGGCGTCACCCGCTTTGGCCTGTTTGTCCGCCTGACCGACACCGGCGCGGACGGCCTGGTGCCCGTCTCCAGCCTCGGCGACGAGTACTTCATCCACGACGACCGCATGCACGCCCTGGTCGGCGAGCGGACCGGCCGCCGCTGGCCGCTGGGCATGCCCGTCGAGGTGCGCCTGCGAGAGGCGACGCCGATCACCGGCGGGCTGCTGTTCGAGATGCTCAGCGACCCCGCGCCGCCCGACAAGACCGCCCCGCGGCCGCGTCTGACGCAGCGCCGAAGGGTCGAGCAGAGGCCTACTCGACGCAGGCGCTAGTTGGCGTTGACTTCCCCGGCTTTATCCGTATGTTCCGCGCCTCTCGATTAAGGCCGGTTGCGGCCCGCTAAGGATTCTGGGCATGGCCAAACCCGCTTCAATCAAGATCCGTCTCAACTCGACGGCCGACACCGGTTTCTTCTACGTGACCAAGAAGAACGCCCGCACCAAGACCGACAAGATGGTGCTGAAGAAGTACGATCCGGTCGTGCGCAAGCACGTCGAATTCCGCGAAGGCAAGATCAAGTAAGATCGCTTTCCGCGACGACGACCAAAGACGCCCGGCGGAAACGCCGGGCGTTTTGCATTTCTGGGATCAGCCCTCGGCTGGAAGGACGTCAGCCGAAGTCAGAACAGCGGCGTCTTCGGCATGCTGCAGTAGGCGTGCCACGCATCGTCGTAGTAGGGCCGCGTGTCAGGCCCTTCGATCCACAAGACGTCGACCGTCTTGCCGAGGAAGCCCTTCTCAACTCCGTCCACGGTGAAGCGGCCGCAGGTCCAGGGACCGTTCGCCCACACCTTGCCGAAGGCCGCGCCCGGCGCCTTTGCGCTGACGCCGGCCATGATCGCGTGGGCGCGGGTGACTTCCGGCGATTCCTTAGGACCGCAGGCGAAGACGCCGGCGGCGAGGGTCAGGGCCGTGGCGGCGGCGAGACCCTTCGAGAGTTTCAAGCCGCGGCCCGCACGACGACGGTGTTGCGGCCGGCCGCCTTGGCTTCATAGACCCCCTCATCGGCCCGCTTGAGCAGGGCCTCGGGCGTGTCGTCGGCCACGGTGGCGGCGACGCCAACGGAGATGGTCACGGTCAGCAGTTCCGTGCCGCCCGCCACCCGGAAGGGCGACCCGGCGACATGGTTGCGGATGCGCTCGGCGATGCGATGGGCGTCCTCCAGGCGGGTGCCCGGCATGATCACCGTGAACTCCTCGCCGCCATAGCGGCACGGCAGATCGATGGCGCGGACGTTGGAGGCCAGGCGCACGGCGAACTCGCGCAGCACCTCGTCGCCCACGTCGTGGCCGAAGCTGTCGTTGATCTTCTTGAAGTAGTCGATGTCGATCATCAGAGCGGCGACCGGATCGCCCCCGTGCATGGCGCGCTTGACCAGGCTGTCGAGCTGACCGGCCATGTAGCGGCGGTTGTGCAGGCCGGTGAGCTGGTCGGTGACCGCCAGCTCCAGCGAATGG
>JAFKGN010000081.1 GCA_017307205.1 Caulobacterales bacterium | reverse complement strand
CACATGAAGCGGCGAGACTGGTCGCCAGCCTGGCGGCAGGCCTGTCGCCGCGCGATGCCGCCAGCGTCGCGGCCAGCCTGGCAGCGGGCGTGTCCCACGTAGAAGCCGCCAGACTCGCCGCGAGCCTCGCGGCCCGCGTACCGGCGAGTGCGGCGGCAAGCCTCGCCGCGAGCCTGGCCGCCGGCCTCTCGCCGCGCGATGCCGCGAGCGTCGCAGCAAGCCTGATGGCGGGCCTCTCCCCCGGCGAAGCGGCGAGCCTGGCAGCCAGTATTGCAGCCAGCGTCGGAGTCGACTTGCCCGGAGACATTGCGACCCGTCTCTCGCCGAAGTAGGCGCTCGTCTCCAGGTGCAGCGCAAAGGGTGCGGGCCCGCTTCGGCCCGCGCTGATCGGTGTGACGCGGAGGCACCGTGACTGAAGCGACCGATCCGGCGAAGCCTTGGTGGCTGAATACCCCCTACCCGCCGCTCTACATCCCGTTCAAGCTGCTCAGTGAGCATCTGGCAGCGCGGTTGATCGACTCGCGGCTGAGCCCCAACGCGATCACCGTCACCTGGACATTATTGCTGATCGCCGCTTCCGTGGCCCTTGCCTTCGAGCAGGCGGGCATCGCGTTCCTCGCGGTCCTGCTGTCCGTGCTGCTCGACTGCCTCGACGGCGACCTCGCACGCGGCCGCAACCAGGCCTCCCTGTCCGGCACTTTCCTCGAGCAGCTCGCCCACTGGATCGGAAATATGGCGCTGATGGCCGGCGCCGGCGCCTCCCTGCTGCTCGCCGATCCGCGTCCGCAGAACGTCCTGCTGGTATCGGCCCTGGCCGTCGTACAGGCCGTCTATATCGCCGTCATCCGCCAGGTGCGCTCGGCGCGCCGCACGGCCGCGAGCATGCGCGAGCGGCTGTCCGGCGACTTCTGGAAGCTGCTGCTGGAACTGGAATCGCGCTTGGCCGCCGGACCCGGGGGCAAGTTCAGCGAAGCGGCGGGCCTGGCGCGCGCTGAAGAGGCGTTGCTCTCCCTGGCCACGCTTTCGGGGCTGACCCAGGAAAACATGAACCGCGTCGCCGGCTGGCGATTCCTCGACATGGGCCGCCGCGTCGAGCGGGGCGTGACCACCTGCCGGATGATGCGGCAGTTGGCGATGGATGACGCCACCGTCGACGACCTCGATCTGCTGCTCGATCTCGTCGACAGCCAGATCACCTATAGATCCCGCTATGTGGTCGGCATCGCCATGACGCCCGTGCGCGACCTGGTGATGCTTGATCCATTCAACCCGCGGTCGGTCGCCTTCCAGGTCGCCGCCCTGACCGGGCACATCGACGGCCTGCCGACCCTGCTGAACGACGGCATGCCGGAGGAGCCGAAGCGCATCCTGGCGCGGGTCAATGGCGTGATCGACGCGGAGGACGCCGGGGCCCTGGACATGGCCAAGATCCAGGCGCTCGAGCAGATGCTGATGTCGCTGTCGAACGCGATTTCGGATCGCTATTTCCAACAGGGGGCGAACGCCGCGCCGACCAAGAAACTCGGTGGGCTTGGGTGATCTACCAGCTGCGCCACCTGACGACCTACCTCTACGAAAAGCCCGTCGGCTTCGCCCGGTGCGTTCTGAGGCTGACCCCGGCGACCGGCCACGACCAAACGGTCTTGGAAAGCCAAATCGACATCGAGCCGTGTCCGACCCAGCGACGGTCGCACATCGGACAGTTCGGCGAGCAGGTGATCACCGCGGTTCTGCAGACGCCCCACGAAGAGCTGAAAATCCTGGCCCGGTCGCGGGTCGAGGTGAACCGACCGGTTCGGTCGGCCGTGGGGGGCGCGCCCTGGGAGGTCGTCCGCGAGGAAGCGTTCGCCGTCGCCAGCCTCGATCTACGCTCACCGGCGCATTTCCTCTATCCGACCGCGATGACGGCGATCCATCCATCGATCACCGCCTATGCCGCGGCGAGCTTCATGCCCGGGCGACCGGTGATCGAGGCGGCGTTCGAGCTGGCGGCCCGCATCAAGGCCGAATTCAAATACGACACCGGCGCCACCGATGTGCGCACGCTCGCGCTCGACGCCTTCAACGCCCGCCGCGGCGTTTGCCAGGACTTCGCTCAGATCATGATCGGCGGGCTCCGAGGGCTCGGCCTGCCGGCCGCCTATGTCAGCGGCTACCTGCGGACCTACCCGGCGCCGGGGCGGCCGCGCCTTGAGGGCGCCGATGCCACGCACGCGTGGGTCAATCTCTGGTGCGGCGACGAGATCGGCTGGGTGGGCTTCGATCCGACGAACGCGCTGATCGTCGCGGATGAGCATATTGTTCTGGCGGTCGGCCGCGACTATTCCGACGTGGCGCCGATTGGCGGGATCGTCCTGGGCTCAGGAGAGCAGACGATCAAGGTCGGCGTCGACGTCGTGCCGATGGAACCGGTTCAAGCTCGCGGCGCCTGAGTTTTACGCACCCTTTCGAGGGCAAACCGAAATCCGGAACCGGATCCTCGCCCGCGCAGGTCGCGGTTGAACGGGTTCAGACGATCCGGCTGTCAGATGGGCGAAGGCGGCGCGGATGAAGGGCGCGCAGGGCGCGCCATCGACGAGCTCAGCCGGCGCGAGCCCGGGCGTGCCGCGCGGCTGTCCGTACAGTCTTCCGGTTGTTGCGCCCTCGATCTCCTCCAGGTCGGCGAACTAGTCCCGTGGGGCCATCCGACCCAGGACGGGAGGGCGCCGCCGCGCTCTGATCGCCGGACGGATGGTAAGCTCCAGCGCCAGGCGCGTTCTGCGGACGCCGCCAAGCATGATTTACAAACCCAGTCTGAGCGCGTCGACGTGGCGTCGGACGTTCACGATGCGCGGTATACCGCCGTGGACCATCGCCTTGATCGGGGTGCGTCCTGCGAAGAGGGCGCCGGCATTCTGCAGGCGGGGCCATCGATCGGACAGAGCGTCGGCGAACAGCAGGAGCAAGCCCTTAGATTCCGGTGAGGGCGGCAATCCGCGTGAGCTGGTCCTGGTTGAGCACGCCGGTCCACGCCTCATATTTCATGCGCGACCAGCTTCGCTCAGCGACCGCAATGGCCAGGGCCCTCTTGCCGTTGAACCGCCTGAGGGCAGCCAGAGGCCGGAACCCTGCTTAGGCCGCTGGCGTGAGATGGATCGGGTCGCGTCGTCGGCGAAGCTCTGGGGTCGGCGGTTAGCTCACGGCAAACCGGGGCGGCGTGCATGGCTGATCCATGGGAGCGATGCGCGCCGCAATCGCCGCCAAACCGCGACTGAAAGTAAGCCCGATGGCGAACTGCGCTAGAGGCAAACATAATACGACCAGAGTGCAGCGAAGCTGTGGCGTACGGCGTCGGGTTGAGCGTGTCTCTGCGTCGGAAAGTTAGCTATTGGCGGCTTCCGCTTGGGTTCTTCGCTGTGCTGACATGTCGGTGGAGGACGTTGTGCCAAGACTAAAGCTGCTTCAACCCGAACCGGACCCGCCGGGCCTGCGCGCGGCGGCCTACTACCGGATGTCCACGGGCCATCAACACGTCTCCATCGAGGTGCAACGGTTGGCGGTGGAGGCCTACTGCATCGCCCATGGAGTCCGGCTGGTGCAGACCTATGCCGACGAGGCCCGGAGCGGCTTGACGGCGCGCGGACGTCCCGCCCTGCTCAGCCTCCTCGAGGACGTTCAGCGCGGGCCCGAGTATCAGCTGCTGCTGGTCTACGATGTCAGCCGCTGGGGCCGCTTCCAGGACATCGACGAAGGGGCGTACTACGAGTTCCTCTGCCGCCGATCGGGCGTGCCGGTGATCTACTGCGCCGAGAGCTTCGTCCACGATGTGACGCCGATGGGCGCGATCATGAAAACCCTCAAACGGGTGATGGCGGCGGAATTCAGCAAAGATCTTTCGGTCAAGGTCTTCGCCAGCAACTGCCGCTACATCCGTCGCGGCTTCCGGGTCTGCGGCCAGTCGATGTTCGGCCTGCGCCGTATGCTGATCGACGCTGACGGACTGCCCAAACAGATCCTGCAGGCCGGGGAGCGCAAAAGCCTCAGAAGCGATCGCGTGGTGCTGGCGCCGGGACCGGCCGAGGAGGTCGCCGTGGTCCGGCGCATTTACCGCATGTTCCTCGAAGACCGGATGACCAAGACGCGGATTGTTCAGCAGCTCAATGCGGAGGGCGTTCCGACCCATATCGGTACGCCCTGGTCGACCCATCTCGTGCGGGGCGTGCTCAGCAACCCGAACTACGCGGGACACAATGTCTACAACCGCACGTCCCGGCGGATGCAGTCGAAGAACCGGATGGTGCCGCAGACAGAGTGGGTTTGGGCCAGGGACGCCTTTCCAGCGATCATCGAGCCAGCCTACTTCGATCGAGTGCAGCGTGTGGCCCAGGCGCGGGCCGGTCTCATGTCCGATGACGAGGTGGTTGCCCGCGTCAGGCGCGTGCTGAAGACCTATGGTCGTTTGTCGATCAAGATTCTCGACGCGGACGACGAGCTGCCGTCGAGCACCGCCCTGAAGATGCGGTTCGGCGGGCTTCAACGGCTCTACGTCCTGGCGGGCTATCTGACGGAGGAGGAGGCGGCGAACCTCCACGCGGCGAACATTCGGCGGTTCAATTCCCTGAAGGTCAGTGGAAGCCTCCGGCCGATCAATCTGCGGCGTATCGAACGCATGCCGAGGTCTGAGGCGAAAACGCGTCCGCGCGACGCCCGGGGACGTCTTCTCAGGAAAGACCTTGGCGGTCCACCGGCTTGATCGGACGCGCGGCCAAGAGGGCCAACCATGGCGGCAGCGAGGTGTGACCGTTCAAGGCATGATCGTCACGCCGGAAGCCCGTGAGTGTAAGTGCGCCAAGGTGACGAGCGCGATCCATCGCGGCGCCATGCCGGTCATCGAAGCTGATCGCCTCATGGCATGGTCATCGATGGAGACAGGGTGATGCGTGTGGGTGAACGATGGCGGCCACCCCCTCCCACGCCTGGGGTTGCCGGGGGGCTCCGGCCGTCGGCGGTTGAGCGTTGGCCGGCCGGCGGCGGCTCGCCACGCAGCCGTGGTGGTCGGGGCTAGGACTCCCCCCAGGCCGAGAGGCGGAAATCCGTCGCCAAAGGCTGACCGACGAGGTCGACCCAAGCCTGTTTCTCGCGGGACCAGGAGACCGTGAAGAACGCCGCGCCGCCCTCCCACCGGAACCACCCCCGGATCGCCCGTCCGTCCCGTGGCGCGGTCTCAGCGGGGTTGGGCGCCAGCATGCTTGTTCTGATCCATCCGCTACGCACGGGGCGCCAAGGTCGCCGGCCAGGGAGGAGGCGCGTCGGCAGAGGTGGAGCTTAGTCTCGGCGGCCGAGACCGGAAAGCCGTGTTCGGCGGGCCAGGCGTGAGGTGGAGGCGTGGAGTGAGGGCGGGCTGGGCGTCTCGCGCGCGGGCGGGCGGGCGGCCGTCGGGCGCCTCTCGGCGGCGCCTCTGCAGCGGAGCCCTTGCATGACACTTCAAGCCCTTGTCCGCCGGCTTGGCGGCGATCTCTACGACGGCGGCCGCCGCGCCAACATTCCCGCGCCGGGCCATAGCCGAGCCGACCGCTCGGTCTCGCTCCTGCTGGTCGAGGGGCGGCTGGTGATCCACAGCTTCGGCGCCGCGACGTGGCGCGATGTTCGCGCCGATCTTCTGAGGCTGGGACTGATCGATGGTGAGGGCCGCCTGATCGGGACGGACAATGGCCCGTCCGGCGGGATCCCACCAGGGCGAGGTGGCGGCGAGGCGGTCGGCCAAGACGCGCGCCGTGCGGCGGCTGTCGCCTTATGGCGGATCAGCTATCCCTTCGAGGCGGAGACTCCGGCCGGGCTCTACTGCGCGGCGAGGGCCGCGACGAACGGGCTCGATCGGGCGTGGGCGATGCGTTTCGCGCCCCTGGCGCCGACGTCGGTCTACCGCCCGGGACGATGGACGCGCCCGGCGCTGATCTGCGCCATCCGCGATCCGAGCGGAGAGCTCACGGCGGTCGAGATGACCTACCTCACGGCGCAGGGGGCGGTGACGTCCTGGCTTCGCACGCCGCGCAAATCGGTTGGGACCATCGCGCCCGGCAGTGCGGTGCGCTTGTCGCGGGCGGCGGGAGACATGGTGGTGGGCGAGGGCGTCTTCACCACCCTCTCGGCCATGGCCCGGTTCGACCTGCCGGGTTGGGCCCTCCTGTCGACCCGCAACCTGAGACGGTGGACCCCGCCGGACGGCGTGCGCCGGGTGCTGGTCGCGGCCGATCGGGGCATGGACGGCGAAGCGTCGGCGGCGAGTCTCGCGGACAGTCTGACCCATCGTGGCGTGCGGGCAGCCATTCGCCTGCCGCCCGCGCCGTTCGGCGACTGGAACGACTGGGCGCAGGACGCCGCGGGAGGGGAGGAGGAGCGAGGGCGGCGGAGGGGGCGCCTCGGCGCGGGAAAGGTCCCGCCCGGCGCTGGAGCCTGAACCCCAATGACCGACACCCCTGTCCACCCAGGCGGACCCCCCGCCGCCGCGACCGCATCGACGCCGCCGGTCGCCATGAAGCGCGTCACCGTTCGTCTCGCCGACCTTGGTCTGGCCAGGGAGAACCTGCGCTACGCCGAACCGGCGGATGAGGACGTCTCCCAGCTGGCCGACACCCTCCTGGCCGCCGGGGTGATCATGCCGCCCATCGTCCGGCCAGGGCGCAAGGATGAGCAGCCCTTCATGGCCCTGGACGGCCGCCGCCGCCGCATGGGCCTGCTGCTGCTGCAAGACCGCGGCGCCATCGACGGCGACTATGCGATCGAGTGCCTGCTGGCCGAGACCAAAGCCCAGCAGGCGGCCGCCATCCTGCTGCCGAATGTCGAGCATGCGCCTTCGCACATCGCGGATGTGATTATCGCCATCGGCAAGCTGCGCAAGGCCAGGATGAACACCGGCGCGATCTCGCGGGCGCTCGGCTACGGCGAACTGGAAATCAAGCGCCTGGAGGCCCTGGCGGGCGTCGATCCCCTTGTTCTGAAGGCGCTGCGTCAGGGTCGCCTGACCCTCAAGCAGGTCCGCCTGGTCGCCCGCCTGCCGGACCGGTCGCGGCAGAAGGAGTTCGCGCAGGCTGGCCTCGACGGCTACCTGCAGGACTATCAGCTGCGGTCGGTGGTGGAGACCGACCGCGTCACCGTCGAGGACGCCCGGTTCGTGCTCGTCGGCATGGATCGCTATGTCGCGGCCGGCGGCCGGGTGTCGTCCGATCTGTTCGGCGAGTTGCCTGACGCCCTGCTCGATCCGGAGGTTCTGCAGACCGCCTGGAGGGCGCGCATCGCACCGGTGGCCGAACATCTCGCCGCGGAGGGATTCGCGGTCTACGTCGGTCGCGAGATCGGCTACGCCGCCCCCGAAGGCTACAGCCGGCTGGGCTATGTCTACAATGGCGACCTGACCGAGGCCCAGCGCACGGCGCTCACCGCGGCGCGGGACGAGGTGAGGACCCTGTCAGCCGCCCAGCGCGCCCTGGAGCCGACGGCGGATGAGACCCCTGCCGCGGCCTGCCGGCTCGTCAGCGCCATGGCGCTCGAGGCCGGCGCGCCGCTTTCCGGCAAGCGCATCGGCGCCGTCATCCTTGCTCCGGACGCCGGTCCTCTGGGGTTCGCGGCGGCCTTTTTCTCCGAGCCGCTGCCGGTCGAGCCGCCCGGCGAGGGCGACGAGCCTCAGGCGGAGGACGACGACGAGGCTGAGGGCGTGGGGGGCTACGGCCACGCGAAGCCCGATGTCGAAGTTCCACGGACCACGGTCGATGTCGAGGGCGTCAGCCACGTGCTGCATGAGACCCGCACCGATGTGGCGACCCGGGGTCTGATCCGGGACCTGGCGGATGACCCGCTCGCGGCGCTGACCGTGCTGATCGCTCAGTTGTTCAAGGCGCTGGCGCTGCATTCGGCCGGCTGCGGCGACAGCGCGGCGTTGCAGATCACGGGCAAGGCCTACAGCCGTGGCGGCGCCAAGCCGATCGCGACCCTCGACGGCGAGGTGCGGGGTCGGCTTGAGGCTCGGCGCGAAGCCTACAAGGCGTCGGGTCTGCGTCCGATCCCCTGGGTCGGAACCCTGGCCCACGGCGACAAGATGGCGCTCCTCGCCGAGCTCACGGCGATGTCGCTCAATGTCCGGGAGGCGCGCACGAGCATCCTTCGGCTCGGCGCCCGGGCCGAGGCGGCGGAAATCGCGGCTCTCTGCGGCGCCGACATCACCGTCCACTGGACGCCGGACGAGGCCTTCGCCGCGGTGCATTCCAAGGCTCAGCTGTTGGCCATGCTGGAGGCCATGGGCGGCCATGACGAGCGGGCCAAGACCCTGAAGAAGGACGCTCTCGTCGCCTTCGTGGTCGAGGCGGCGGCCGAGCGCCAATGGGCGCCGGCGGTGCTGTCCTGGGATCGTCCCATCGAGGCGACTGAGGCAGGCGACGTGGTCGAGCACGACGTGGCCGCCTCCGATCCGGACGCGGCCGTTGAACAGGCGTCCCCTGTCGGCGCCGGGGCGTCGCTGGCCGCCTGAGCCGGTGCGCCCGTCGCGCGTGCCCGTCGCGAACCCCGGGGGAGATCCGCGTCGTAGAGCCGGCGCGGCCCCGGGGTGGGCATGTCTGGAGCGCTCCGCGGACCTGATCCGCCTCCCACCGCAGCGTGCGCCGGGCCGACGGCGCCCATCCGGTCGCTCCGGGTGGGCGCCGTTCATCTGCGCTCGGGGGGAGGGAAGGTCGGGGCGGGCGAGCCTGCCGGGCCTGGAGGGATGCGCCCTCCGCGGCGGGTGAGCTGGACCTGCCGTCATGAATGCGCCTCTTCCCCTGTTCCCCGTGGTCGGCGCCGCCGACACCGACAGGACTGCCAACCTTCTGGCCGCCGCGCGCGCCTTGGCGCCCGCCCTCAATCGCTCGCGCGCCCTCGACCGCAGGCTGGTCGCCGGGGTGATGACCATGGCCTTCGGCGCGTCGGACGCCGAGGGCGCGTGGCTTTGGCGGGACGCCTACGACGCCATCGAGGCGGCGATGGTTCTGCAACTCCGCCGTCTGGCCCCTCAGGTCGGTCGGCTGGAGGATGCGCCGGCCGAGATCTGCGCGCTTCTCGCCAACCTGTCGGCCCTGGGCCTGACTCACACACGCCGGTCAGAGGAGCAGGTGGCGCTGGACCAGTTCTCCACGCCGCCGCAACTAGGCGCCGTGGCGGTGCTGGCCGCCCAGGTGCGGCCGGGGGATCGGGTGCTGGAGCCCTCCGCCGGCACGGGACTGCTGGCTGTGCTGGCGGAAGCCTGCGGCGGCGCCCTGACTCTTAACGAGCTGTCGGCGGGCCGCGCGGGCCTTCTCGACAGACTGTTCCCCGAGGCTGAGCGCTCGCGGCACGACGCCGCCCGTCTCCCGGATCTTCTGCCGGGGTCCGGCGGCTTCCATGTCGTGTTGGTCAACCCGCCGTTCCAGCACCTGCAGGCGCACCTCCAGGCGGCGATCGACAGCCTGGCCGATGGCGGACGCCTTGCGGCCATCGTCCCCACTCGCCTATTCGAGGATGAGGCCGCAATGCGGGCCTTGTCCGCGCGCGGCAAGGTGCAGCTGCGCCTGCGCTTCCCAGACCGGGCCTACGCCAAGCACGGGACCTCGGTGGAGACCGGGGTGCTGGTGATCGATCGCGGCGAGGCGGACCGCGTCCTTCCGCCCGTGGGTGACGCCGACACGCTGGCGGACGCGGCCCTGCTCGTGGCGGCGGCTCCGCCGCGGGCCACGGCCCAGCCGAGGCTGTTCCGTAAGGTCGAGCACACGGCCCTGCTCGCGCCAGGTGCCCGGGCGCTGGCGACGCCGGGCGGGCGGCTGGCGTTTCTAGCGGGGGCGGCGCCGGTCGCCTATGAGACCGGCCCCTGGGTCGGGGAGGGCCATGATGTCGGCCTGTACCAGGCCTATCGGCTGGGCCGGGTGCGCCTGGCGCAGAGCACGCCGCATCCCTCGCCGCTCGTGGAGTCCGGGCCGATGGCCTCCGTTGCGCCGCCGGCGCCGACCTATCGGCCGGTGTTGCCGGCGTCGGTGCTGGAGGGGCGGTTGTCGGACGCCCAGCTGGAGACGGTGATCTATGCCGGCGAAGCCCATGCCCAGGCGCTTCCGGGCGCCTGGCGGCTCGGCGAGGCCCCGCATCAGCTCGTGCTGGTCAAGGACGATGACGAGCGCGCGGTCCGATTCCGCAAGGGCTTCTTCCTCGGAGATGGCACGGGGTGCGGCAAGGGTCGGCAGATCGCCGCGGTGATCGCCGACAACATCGCCCAGGGCCGGAACCGGGCGCTGTGGCTGTCGAAGAACGACGCCTTACTGGAAGACGCCCGCCGCGACTGGGTGGCCATCGGTGGCGCGGCGGCCGACATCACGCCGCAGAGCGCATGGAAACAGGGCGACGGTATCCGGATGGATCGCGGGGTGCTCTACACGACCTATGCCACCCTGCGGCGGCCCGGACGCGGCGACCGCCCTTCCAGGCTGGATCAGATTGTCGCCTGGCTGGGCGCGGACTTCGATGGCGCCATCGTCTTCGACGAGGCGCACGCCATGGCCAACGCCGCCGGCGGCGGCAAGGGATCGCGCGGACCGAAGAAGGCGTCGCAGCAGGGCCTGGCGGGGTTGGCGCTGCAGAACAGGCTGCCGAACGCCCGCATCCTCTACGTCTCGGCGACCGGGGCGACGACGCCGGAAAACCTCGCCTATGCGGCGCGCCTCGGGCTGTGGGGCGGCTCGGACGCGCCGTTCCCCACCCGGGAGGCGTTTCTGGAGGCGGTCGAAGCCGGCGGTGTGGCGGTGATGGAGCTCATCGCCCGGGAGCTGAAGGCGATGGGCCTCTACATGGCCCGGTCGCTGGCCTTCGACGGGGTCGAGTACGAGGCCCTCCGCCATCCGCTCTCCGATGGCGACGCCGCTCTGTGGGACGCCTGGGCCGACGCCTACCAACTGATCCACCGCAACCTGCGCGCCGCGCTCGACGCGGTCGGCGTCACCGAAGACGGCGCGCCGAGGTCGGGACAAGCCGCCTCGGCGGTGTTGTCGGCGTTCGAGGGCGGCAAGCTTCGGTTCTTTGGTCACCTGTTGGCGGGGCTCAAGGCCCCGACGCTGGTGGCGGCGATCCGGGAGGACCTGGCCGCCGGGCGCTCGGCGGTGGTGCAGGTGGTGTCGACCAATGAGGCGGTGATGGAGCGGCGCCTCGCCGAGATCCCTCCTGAGGAGTGGAACAACCTCGCCGTCGACCTGACGCCGAAGGACCAGGTGCTCGACTATCTGATGGGCGCCTTCCCGGTCATGGCCATGGACGCCGTCGAGGACGACGACGGCAATGTGACCCTGGTCCCGGTGACCGACGCCGACGGCCGGCCGGTGGTCAGCCAGAAAGCGCTGGCGCTCAGGGAGGAGCTGGTGGTCCACCTGGCCACCCTGCCGGCCGTGCCCGGCGTACTCGACGCCGTGCTGGCGGCCTTGGGGACCGATCAGGTGGCGGAAATCACCGGGCGATCGCGCCGCGTGGTGACGCGGGAGGGGCGACGCGTCGTCGAGCGGCGGTCCGGCTCGGCGGCCAAGGCCGAGACCGACGCCTTCATGGCCGGGGCCAAGCGGGTGCTGGTGTTCTCCGACGCCGGCGGCACCGGGCGCAGCTATCACGCCGACGTCGGGGCGGCGAACCGGCAGCGCAGGGTGCACTACCTCGTCGAGCCGGGCTGGCGGGCTGACGCCGCCATCCAAGGCTTGGGCCGCTCGCACCGCACCAACCAGGGGTGCGCGCCGCTGTTCCGTCCGGTGACCACCGACATCCACGGCGAGAAGCGCTTCCTGTCGACCATCGCCCGGCGCCTGGACAGCCTGGGCGCCCTGACCCGCGGAGAGCGGCGCACGGCCGGCGCGGGGCTCTTCCGCCCCGAGGACAATCTTGAGAGCCCGTGGGCGCATCGGGCGCTACAGGCCTTCTACGTCGCTCTTCACATCGGCCAGATCGAGGCGATGGATCGAGAGACCTTCGAGGCCAAGACCGGTCTGCGGCTGCTCGACGGCGAAGGCGAGCTGAAAAAGTGCGACGACCTGCCGCCGATGAACACGTTCCTCAACCGGCTGTTGGCGCTGCGGATCGCCGATCAGAACGCGCTGTTCGCCGCCCTCGACGCCATTCTCTCGTCGATCCTCGAGCGCGCCGCGCAGGCTGGGCGTCTGGATCGCGGCATGGAGGACATCGTCGGCGACGACGTGGTGCTGCAGGGCGAGGAGGTGGTGCGCACCGACGCGGTGACCGGGGCCGAAACCCGGCTGTTGGACTTCCAGGTGCGCACGCGGCGGTGGTTGACCCCCGCCGATCATGCGCACAGCGGTCTTCAGGCCGAGAGTCTGATGTTCGCGGTCAACGGCAAGTCGGGGCGGGCGGCCTTGGTGGTTCGTGGCCTGACCACCACCGATGACAACGATCACCTTGTTCCCGCCGTTCGCCTGATCCGACCGGAGAAGCGGACGGTCGCGACGCTGAAAGCGTTTGAAGAGTCGGCCTGGGACGGTGTCGATGAGGCTGCTTGGCGCGCCGCCTGGGAGGCTGAAATCGCTGAGGCCGATCCTTGGATCACGCGCGATCTGGTCCTGGTCTCGGGCCTTCTGCTGCCGATCTGGGCGTCCCTGCCGGACAAGGGCGCTTCGGTCCGCCGGCTCAAGGCGCCGGATGGACGGCGCTGGCTGGGCCGTCTGCTCGACCCGGGTCAGGTTCCGGCGCTGAAGGTGGCGCTCGGGCTGTCGGATGTGGCCCGCGCCTATGATGACCCGGAGCAGGTCGCGCGGCTGGTGCTGGAGGAGGGCACGGCCTTCAGCCTGGCGGGCGGACTGTGGTTGCGGCGAGTGCGCGTCATGGACCGGTGGCGGATCGAGGTGGTCGGGGCCGGAAACCAGAGGCCTATGTTCGTGGCGCTCGGCTGCTTCGTCGAGATCATCGCCTACACGCCGCGGGTGTTTGCGCCCGCCGATCGGCCGGAGGTGTTGGGGGCGATCCTCGACAAGTGGCCGCCGCAATCGGTGCTGCCGAAGGCGGCCTGAGCGGTTGCGAAGGCGGAGGGAGGGCCGGGCGGGGCGCGCTCGATGGGAGCGCGCTCTGGAGCCCATTGCGATGTCTTCCTCCGCCACCTGGTCCGACGACCGGGTAACCCACCTTCGCCGCCTGTGGGTCGACGGCCTGAGCGCCGCGCAGATCGCACGGTCGCTCGGTGGGGTCACCCGCAACGCCGTCATCGGTAAGGTCCATCGTCTGGGGATCGCGGGGCGTGCCTCGCCCTCGTCGCCGGGCAAGCCGCGCGCCGGGCGCGCAGCGCGTCCTGTCCGGCGCCAGGCGCCAAAGATCGCGGCTCCGGCGGCTCTGCGAACTCCGAGGACTGTGACGGTGGAGGAGCCGGGCCTGGTGGGCGGGGGCATGGGGTTGTCCGCCCATGTCTGCCGTTGGCCGATCGGCGATCCCAAGGCGGAGGGGTTCAGCTTCTGCGGACGACCGGCAGTGGGTGTCTACTGCCGGGCGCATGCAGCGGTGGGCATCCAGCCTGTGAAGGCGACCCGGCTCGAGCGGGACCCGGTGGTGTGGCGCGCGTTGGCCGGTCTGGCGTGATGGCGACGCGGCGGGAGCGCCACGTCGGGAGGAGGGCGAGGGCTTCGCGGGGTGGAGCGGAGTTCGGGAGGCTGTCTTCCGGGCGCTTCGATCGCAAGGAGACTGACATGCAGAACGTGGTGTTCGTGGGCCGCCTGGCGGCCGACCCCCAGGTGACCGAGGACTTCGGCAAGGCGGTGTTCCGCCTGCTCGAGAACCGCGGCCGGGATGCGTCGGGGGCTGACCGTGTCGTGGGCGTCAACTGCGTCAGTTGGGCCAAGGGGCTCAACGAGCGGGTGATCGCCGTCGGCCTGGCGTCCGGCTGTGAGGTGGTCGCCGTCGGAGCCTTCGTCGACAACCTCTACGAGGCCCGTGAAGGCGGTCAGCGCGCCGCCAAGGAGCTGGTGATCCGCTCGCTCACCGTTCTCGATTGGGCGGGCGAGCACTCGGCCGACACCGCGACCCAGGCCGCGGCCTGATCGTCCTTCAACCCAGACTAAAAGGAGATCAACCATGCAGACCGTCACCGTCGAAGGCTTTCTCGCCGCCGATCCTTCCATTCTGACCGCCCAGGGTTCGGGCCGCCGCCGCGCGAGCTTCCGGGTTCTGGAAACCGCCCGCTTCCGTCGAGGCGATGGTCAGCGAGGCGAGCGCACCACCGGCTTCAACTGCATTTGTTTCAACGAGCAGACCACCGATGCCTACATCGCGCCCTACGCCAAGAAAGGCGCCCGGGTGGTTGTCAGCGGCCACGTCGAGAACGACACCTGGACCGGACGTGACGGCACGATCCACTACGACCTGCGCCTCGTCGTCGACGGTCTAAGGATCAAGGCGCGGCGCGCGAAAGAGGACGACGTGGATGAGAGCGAACCGGAGGCGCCGCTTGCCCCCACTTTCGATCTCGACGACGAGATTCCGTTCTAGGCTGAGTTGCCCGAAAGCGTGATGGCCCCGTCGGCTCCGCCGACGGGGCCATTGTCATGCTGGCGGGACGGCAGATCGAGACTTGCCGGGGGGATTATGTTCGATGGGGCAAGGTCTCCGGGAAGCCGAGGTGACCATCCTTGCCTGTGGCGACCATCGGCTAGGCGTCGATGGGTCATCTTGCGCATCTCGCACCAAGCCTGATCCACCGATCATCACTAAGGGTAGGTGAGAGAGGAGCTTTCCCGAAGCTGTAGCTTTATGGGCCGAGAAGGTGAGCCTCGGGCGTCGAGTTTGACGGGAAAGATTTGCGCCGATGTATCGGGCGTGCCCCGGCCTTCGGCCGGGTCGGGCTCTA
>JAFKGN010000080.1 GCA_017307205.1 Caulobacterales bacterium | reverse complement strand
GTTACGGTCGGCCGGGACGTAGCCCTTGCCGTTCTGCACGGTGAACTCCATGCGCACGGTGGCGCCTTCGTCCAGGGTGCAGAGCACGTGGTCGCCGTTGAGGATCTCGATGTCCGAGCCGGCCTCGATCTGGCTGGCGGTCACCGCGCCCGGGCCCGTGGCGCGCAGGGTCATGCGCTTCGGGCCTTCCGAGTGCATGCGGACGGCGAGTTGCTTGATGTTGAGGACGATGTCGACGACGTCCTCACGCACGCCTTCCAGCGAGGAGAACTCGTGCACCACGCCGTCGATCTGGACGGCGGTGACAGCGGCGCCTTGCAGGGAGGAGAGCAGAACGCGACGCAGCGCGTTGCCGAGCGTCACACCGAAACCGCGCTCGAGCGGCTCAGCGACGATGCGAGCCTTGCGGCTGGCGTCGGCGCCGGTCTCGATCAGCGGCTTTTCGGGGCGGATAAGCTCGTTCCAGTTTCTTTCGATCACGTGTCGGGTCCCTCGGAACGCGGCTCGCCGGCCGCGAAAAGCAGCCGGCGAAGGGAAGATAGGTAGTCGGTACTAGACGCGGCGACGCTTGGGCGGACGGCAGCCATTGTGCGGGATCGGCGTGACGTCGCGGATGGTCGTGATCGTCATCCCGGCGGCCTGCAAAGCGCGCAGAGCCGATTCACGGCCCGAACCCGGACCGGAGACGTTCACTTCCAGGGTCTTCACACCGTGCTCGGCGGCCTTCTTGCCGGCGTCTTCGGCGGCCATCTGGGCGGCGTAAGGGGTCGACTTACGCGAACCCTTGAAGCCCATCATACCGGCGCTCGACCAGGAGATGGTGTTCCCCTGAGCGTCGGTGATGGTGATCATGGTGTTGTTGAACGAGGCGTTCACGTGCGCCACGCCGGAGGTGATGTTCTTGCGTTCGCGCTTCTTGACGCGACCGCCCTGTTCCTTGGCCATGGTCTGCTCTTACTTCTTCTTGCCGGCGATCGGCTTGGCCGGGCCCTTGCGGGTGCGGGCGTTGGTGTGGGTGCGCTGACCGCGGACCGGCAGGCCCTTACGGTGGCGCAGACCACGGTAGCAAGCCAGATCCATCAGGCGCTTGATGTTGACGGCAGTCTCGCGACGCAGGTCGCCCTCGACGGTGAAGTCGCGGTCGATGGTCTCGCGGATCTGCAGGATCTCGGCGTCGGTCAGCTGGTTCACGCGGCGCGGAGCCTCGATCCCCACCTTCGCCACGATGTCCTCAGCGGACTTCGGGCCGATGCCGTGGATGTACTGAAGCGCGATGACGACGCGCTTGTTGGTCGGGATGTTGACGCCAGCGATACGGGCCACGTTCTCAGAATCTCCTAGTCACGCATTAAAGCGCAAACGACACACCCGCCCTCGCCCCATTGGGGAGAACGTGTGCGACGCAGCTCGCGCCCTTTCGCGGAGGGGCTCGTGTAACGAACGAGTCCCCCGCAGTCAATGGTGGAGACGCCTAAACGTCTCCAAATCCTTTACTCCCCGAGCGCGGCCGAAACCGCCCTCGGAACCTCAAGCCGTCACGCCCTCGAGGGCCGTGTCGATCTCGCGGGAAACCTGCTCCACCGAGCCCATGCCGTCGAGCTCCTCGAGCTTGCCCTGCGCCTGGTAGTACGGCAGCAGCGGCGCGGTCTGACGGTTGTAGGCGTCGAGCCGGGTGACGAAGACCTCGGGGTTGTCGTCCGCCCTCCCCTGCTCTTCGAAGCGCTTGGTGATCCGCGCCTTCAGAGCCTCTTCGTCGACCTTCAGGCGCAGCACCGAATCGATGCGCGCACCGCGGCCGGCGAGCATGGCGTCCAGGGCTTCGGCCTGGGCGACTGTACGGGGGAAGCCATCGAAGATAGCGCCGCCGGCAGCCTCGGCTTCCGGCAGGCGAGCTTCGATGAGGGCGATGACGATCTCGTCGGTGACCAGGTCGCCGCGGTCCAGGACCGCCTTGACCTTCAGGCCCAGCTCGCTGCCTTCAGCAATCGCCGCGCGAAGCATGTCGCCGGTCGACAGCTGAACCATGCCGCGGGTTTCGACCAGGCGCTTGGCCTGGGTGCCCTTGCCGGCGGCCGGCGGGCCGAACAGGATCAGATTCATTGCCCCTCCCCTAGCGTGAGACGACGCGCAGCCCTTAGCGGCCGCGGCCACCTCGGAGCTTCGATTTCTTGATCAGGCCCTCGTACTGGTGGGCCAGGAGATGCGACTGGATCTGCGCCACCGTATCCATCGTCACCGAGACGACGATGAGGATCGAGGTGCCGCCGAGGTAGAAGGTCTGCGCCTTGAACAGCGAGATCATAGCCTCGGGCAGAAGGCAGACGATGGTGATGTAGACCGCGCCGATCACCGTCAGGCGGGTCAACACAAAGTCCAGATAGTCGGCGGTGCGCTTGCCCGGGCGGATGCCCGGCAGGAAGCCGCCGTACTTGCGCAGGTTCTCCGCCGTCTCGTCGGGATTGAACACGATCGAAGTGTAGAAGAACGAGAAGAAGATGATCAGGGCGGCATAGGCCACCATGAAGGCCGGGCGACCGTGGCTGAGCTGGCCGACCGCGCCGGGCACCCACTGGGCCCACGTCGGCAGGTTGGCCGTGGCCAGGAAGCCCATCACCGTCGCCGGCAGAAGGAGCAAGCTGGAGGCGAAGATCGGCGGGATGACGCCGGCGGTGTTGATCTTCAGCGGCAGGAACGAGGTCTCGCCGCCGAACATGCGGTTGCCCTGCTGGCGCTTGGGATACTGCACCAGGATGCGGCGCTGCGAGCGCTCCACGAAGACGATCGCCAGGATCACCAGCACCGCGACGGCGAAGATCGCAAACATGCCGAACAGCGACAGGCTGCCCGTGCGGGTCATCGAGAACATCTGGCCCACCGACTTCGGCAGGGCGGCGACAATACCGGCGAAGATCAGCAGGGAGACGCCGTTGCCGACGCCGCGGGCGGTGATCTGCTCGCCCAGCCACATCAGGAACATGGTGCCGCCGGTCAGGATGACGACGGTGGACAGCACGAACAGCGGGCCGGGAACCATGACCAGGCCGGCGGTGGACTGCAGGCCCACGGCGATGCCGAACGACTGGAAGATGGCGAGAATGACGGTGAGGTAGCGGGTGTACTGGTTGAGCGTCTTGCGCCCCGCCTCGCCGCCTTCCTTGCGGAGCTTTTCCCACGGCGGATAAACCGTGCCCATCAGCTGCACGATGATCGACGCCGAGATGTAGGGCATCACGTTCAGCGAGAAAATCGCCATCCGTTCGACGGCGCCGCCCGAGAACATGTTGAACATGCCCAGGATGCCCTGGGCCTGACCTTGGAACGCCGCCGCGAACTGGGCGATGTTGATGCCAGGGATCGGAACGTAGGTGCCAAGGCGGTAGACGATCAACGCGATGATCGTGAACCAGATACGCTTGTGAAGTTCGGTCGCCTTCTGGAAGGAACCGAAGTTCATATTGGCTGCGAGCTGTTCGGCGGCCGAGGCCATTCAAATCCCCACGACTTGCTGTCGGTGACAGATAGGAGACGACTCCCCTTCTGTCACCCGCGCCCTAACCCGCCCCGGTCGCCGAATGGCGCGGGGCGGTCGGGTGTCAGGCTTCCGCCTTCGGAGCCGGCTTGGTCTCGGTGACCGAACCGCCGGCCTTCTCGACCGCGGCGCGAGCCGACGGGGTGGCGGCGTAAACGGTGATGTTGAGCTTGGCCTTCAGTTCGCCCTTGCCGAGCAGCTTCACGCCATCCTTGGCGCGACGCAGCACGCCCGAAGCGATCAGGGCTTCCGGATCAATGGCCTTCTTGGCGTCGAGCTTGCCGGCGGCGACGGCCTGTTCCAGGCGCCACAGGTTCACTTCGGCGAAGTCCTTGCGGTTCAGGCTGTTGAAGCCCCGCTTCGGCATACGCATGTGGAGCGGCATCTGGCCGCCTTCGAAGCCGGCGATGGCGACGCCCGAGCGCGCCTTCTGGCCCTTCACACCGCGACCGGCGGTCTTGCCCTTGCCCGAGCCCGGGCCACGGCCAACGCGCATGCGGCCCTTGGTGGAGCCTTCACGCGGAGCGAGTTCGTTGAGCTTAGTCATATGTGCCTCTCCTTGGAGATCTGGCGCCGGGCCAAGGGGCCCGACTCGGCGATGAAATATGTTGTGCGCGGCAAAGCGCTGAAGGGCGATAGCCTAAGCGGCCATCGCCCTCTAGTCGGAAATTAGCCGACGACTTCGACCAGGTGCGCGACCTTGGCGATCATGCCACGGATCGACGCGGTGTCTTCGAGGGTCGCGGTGCGGCCGATCTTGTTCAGGCCCAGGCCCGCCAGGGTGGCGCGCTGGTCCTTGGTGCGGCGGATCGGGCTCGCGGTCTGACGGACGGTGACGGTCTTCTCAGCCATGACTCTTAGCCTTCGATGGCGTCGGGCGAGCCAGCGCCATCGGCGCGGCGACCCAGGATGTCGGCCACCTTCTTACCGCGCTTGGCGGCGATCTGGCGGGGCGACGATTGAACCTTCAGGGCTTCGAACGTGGCGCGCACCATGTTGTACGGGTTCGACGAACCCGACGACTTGCCGACAACGTCCTGCACGCCGAGGGTTTCGAGAACCGCACGCATCGGGCCGCCGGCGATGACGCCGGTGCCGGGAGGCGCCGCGCGGACCATGACCTTACCAGCGCCCCAACGGCCGTTGCCGTCGTGGTGCAGGGTGCGGCTTTCGCGCAGCGGGACGCGGATCATCGACTTCTTGGCTTCCTCGGTCGCCTTGCGGATGGCTTCCGGCACTTCACGCGCCTTGCCATGACCGAAGCCGACGCGGCCCTTCTGGTCGCCAACGACCATCAGAGCGGCGAAGCTGAAGCGACGGCCACCCTTCACGGTGGCGGCGACGCGGTTGATGTGGACCAGCTTCTCGACGATGTCGGTTTCAGCGGCCGCTTCGGGAGCGTTCCGGTCGCGCCGGTCGCGGCGTTGGCCGCCTTCGCGCTGTTGTTCACCACGAGCCATGCTCTAATTCCTTAGAAGTTGAGGCCGGCTTCGCGCGCGGCGTCGGCGAGGGCTTTCACCCGGCCGTGATAGATGTAACCGCCACGATCGAACACGACGTCCTTGACGCCCTTTTCGATGGCGCGCTCGGCGACCAGCTTGCCGACGACAGCGGCGGCGTCCTTGTCGGCGCCGACCTTCTTGTCGCCTTCCAGCGAGGAGGCGGCGGCCAGGGTGACGCCGTTCGCGTCATCGATGATCTGGGCGTAGATGTTCTTCGACGAGCGGAACACCGACAGGCGCGGACGACCGTTGGCCAGCTGACGCAGGCGGGTGCGGTTACGCTGCGCGCGACGCAGGGCGGTTTCTCGGGGAGACAGGGCCATGGCTACTTCTTCTTGCCTTCCTTGCGGCGCACTTTTTCACCGGCGTAGCGGACGCCCTTGCCCTTGTAGGGCTCAGGCGGACGGATACGGCGGATCTTCGCGGCGATCTCACCGACGGCTTGCTTGTCGATGCCCGAGATCTTGATCTCGGTCTGCTTCGCCGAGGCGAAGGTGATGCCGGCGGGCGGCTCGACCTTCACTTCGTGGCTGAAGCCGAGCTGCAGTTCGAGAACCTGACCGACCATGGCGGCGCGATAACCGACGCCCACCAGTTCGAGGGTTTCCTCGTAGCCGGTGGTGACGCCGGTGACCATGTTGGCCACCAGGGTGCGCGACAGGCCCCACATGCCGCGGGCGCGCTGGGTGTCATTGCGCGGGGTCAGCGTGAGTTCGCCGCCCTCTTGCTTGACTTCGATGTCGTCGGAGACGGTCCACGCGAGCTGGCCCTTGGGGCCCTTCACGGTGACGGTCTGGCCGTCGAGCGTGACAGTCACGTTCGACGGGATGGCGACGGCCTTTTTGCCGATACGGGACATCTTAGTAGACCCTGCAGAGCACTTCGCCGCCAACGTTCGCGTCGCGAGCGGCGGTGTCGGACATGACGCCCTTCGGCGTCGACAGGATCGAGATCCCGAGGCCGTTCTTGATCGGCTTCAGGTCCTTGATCGACGAATAGACGCGACGGCCCGGCTTCGACACGCGAGCGATCTCGGCGATCACCGGCTCATTGTCGAAGTACTTCAGTTCGATCTCGAACTCCGGGAAAGCGCCGGGCTTCTCGACCAGCGAGTAGCCGCGGATGTAGCCTTCCGAAGCCAGCACATCGAGCACGCGAGCGCGCAGCTTCGAGGCCGGGGTCGAGACCGTGGCGCGCTTGCGCATGGCCGCGTTGCGGATGCGAGCGAGCATGTCGCTCAGGGGATCGTTCATCGACATTTTCTGACCTCCCCTACCAGCTGGACTTCACGAGGCCGGGGATCTGGCCCTGGGAGCCGAGCTCCCGCAGCGCGATCCGGCTCATCTTGAGCTTGCGGTAGAACGCCCGCGGACGACCCGTCACTTCGCAGCGGTTGCGAATGCGGGTGGCGGAGCTGTTGCGCGGCAGCTTGGCCAGCTTCAGGCGCGCTTCGAAGCGCTCCTCCAGCGGCAGGCTTTCGTCGTTTGCGGTCGCCTTGAGGGCAGCGCGCTTGGCGGCGAGCTGCTTCACGAGGGCCCGCACCATCTCGTTGCGGTTTACGGCGCTTTTCTTAGCCATGGCTCTCTATCCTTCCCGTCAGTTCGCGACGAACGGGAACTGGAATTCCTTCAGAAGCGCGCGCGCTTCGTCGTCGGTCTTCGCAGTCGTGGCGACGATGATGTCCATGCCCCACATCTGATCAATCTGGTCGTAATTGATCTCGGGGAACACGATGTGCTCCTTCAGGCCCATGGCGTAGTTGCCGCGACCGTCGAACGACGTCGGCTTCAAGCCACGGAAGTCCTTCACGCGCGGCAGGGCGATCGTGATCAGACGGTCCAGGAACTCGTACATGCGGTCCTTGCGAAGGGTCACCTTCGCGCCGACCACCATGCCTTCGCGCAGCTTGAAGCCGGCGATGGAGTTACGGGCGCGGGTCGGCTGCGGCTTTTGGCCGGAGATCGCCGCCAGGTCCTTGATCGCGGCCTGGACCTTCTTGGAGTCCGCCACCGCTTCGCCGATGCCCATGTTCAGCACGATCTTGTCGAGCTTCGGGATCTGCATCTCGTTGGTGTAGGCGAACTGCTCCTTCATCGCGGCGCGGATGCGCGCGCGATATTCGGTCTTCAGCCGCGGCTCGTAAGCTTGCTCAGCCATTGATCACCTCGCCGGTCGTCTTGGCGACGCGGACCTTCTTGTCGCCTTCGATCTTGAAGCCGACGCGAGTGGGTTTGCCCTTGGAGTCCACGATGGCCACGTTCGAGACGTGCACCGGGGCTTCCTTGGTCTTGACGCCGCCCTGGGGATCGCCCTGGGTCGGCTTGGTGTGACGCTTCACCAGGTTCAGGCCGGCGACCACGACGCGGTCTTCCTTCGGCAGCACCTGAGTGATCTGGCCGGTCTTGCCCTTATCCTTGCCGGTCAGCAGGACGACGCGGTCGCCCTTTTTGATCTTGGCGGCCATTACAGCACCTCCGGCGCGAGCGAGATGATCTTCATGTGGTTCTTGGCGCGCAGTTCGCGCGGAACCGGCCCGAAGATACGGGTGCCGATCGGCTCGGCTTGCTTGTTGACGATCACCGCCGCGTTCTTGTCGAAGCGGATCAGCGAACCGTCCTTGCGCTTCAGACCTTGGCTGGTGCGCACGACGATGGCGCGCAGAACGTCGCCCTTCTTCACGCGGCCACGCGGGATGGCTTCCTTGACGGAAACGACGATGACGTCACCGACGCTGGCGTAGCGGCGACCTGCCCCACCCAGCACCTTGATGCACATGACCCGGCGCGCGCCCGAGTTGTCGGCGACTTCCAGGTTAGTTTGCATCTGGATCATGGTTCTAAACCTTCCAGAACTAGGCCGAAGCCTTGGGAAGCACTTCCCAGGTCTTCAGCTTGGACTTCGGAGCGCATTCGACGATCTTGATGGCTTCGCCCGTCTTGTAGACGTTGCCTTCGTCGTGCGCGTGATAGCGCTTGGAGCGGCGGACGGTCTTCTTAAGGACCGGGTGAAGCAGCGTGCGCTCCACCTTCACCACCACGGTCTTGTCGCCCTTATCGGAGACGACCACGCCTTCGAGAATTCGCTTCGGCATATCGGTTCCTTACGCGGTCTTCTTGGCGCGCAGCACGGTCTTGATCCGCGCGATATCCTTGCGGATCTCATCCACGCGGTGTGTCTTCTCAACCTGGCCCGTAGCGGCCTGGAAGCGCAGGTTGAACTGCTCCTTCTTCAGGCTGAGCAGGTTGTCGGCGAGTTGGTCCGGGGTCATGCCCCGCACGTCAGCGATCTTCATCGGTTAGGCCTCCACCGCGACGCCGGCGTCGATCCGGGTCACCACGCGGGTGCGGATCGGGAGCTTGGCGGCGCCCAGACGCAGAGCTTCACGAGCGATGTCGTCGGCGACGCCATCGATTTCGAACATGATACGGCCGGGAGCGACGCGGGCGGCCCAGTGGTCCACCGCGCCCTTGCCCTTACCCATACGCACTTCGGCGGGCTTACCGGTGACCGGCACGTCCGGGAAGATACGGATCCAGACGCGGCCTTGACGCTTCATCTGGCGGGTGATCGCGCGGCGGGCCGCTTCGATCTGGCGAGCCGTGATGCGCTCCGGCTCGACAGCCTTCAGGCCATACGAACCGAAGTTCAGCAGAGCGCCGCCCTTGGTGGCGCCCTTGATCCGGCCTTTGAACTGCTTCCGGTACTTAGTCTTCTTGGGTAGCAACATGATCGTAGCCTTTACGCGCGGTCACGACGGTCGCGGCGGTCACCGCGGTCGGGACGATCGCCACGCTCACGTCCGCCGCCCTCGCCGGCCGGGCCGGACTCGGTGGCCAGACGCTTGTCGAGCGCCATGGGATCGTGCTCCAGCACTTCGCCTTTGAAGACCCAGGTCTTCACGCCGATGATGCCGTAGGTCGTCTTGGCTTCGGTGAAGCCGAAGTCGATGTCGGCGCGCAGGGTGTGCAGCGGCACGCGGCCTTCGCGGTACCATTCCATCCGGGCGATTTCAGCGCCGCCGAGGCGACCCGAAACGTTGATCCGGATGCCCTTGGCGCCGAGGCGCATGGCGCCCTGCATGGCGCGCTTCATGGCGCGACGGAAGGCGACACGGCGCTCGAGCTGCTGCGCAATGTTCTCGGCGATCAGCTGAGCATCGGTCTCGGGCTTGCGCACTTCGACGATGTTCAGGTGGATTTCGCCGTCGGCGATCGCCGAGAGGTCCTTGCGGAGCTTCTCGATGTCGGCGCCCTTCTTACCGATCACGACACCCGGACGGGCGGCGTAGATGGTGATGCGGCACTTCTTGTGCGGACGCTCGATGACGATGCGCGAGATCCCGGCTTGCAGCAGGCGCTGCTTCAGGAACTTACGGACCTTGATGTCTTGGTGCAGCAGGGTCGCGTACTGGGCGCCGTCGGCGAACCAGCGGCTGTCCCAAGTGCGGTTGACGCCGAGACGGAACCCGACCGGATTGACTTTCTGACCCATCAGGCGGCCTCACCCAGCTCGCGGACCACGATGGTGATCTCGCTGAACGGCTTTTCGATACGCGACGAGCGGCCGCGAGCGCGGGCGCTGAAGCGCTTCATGATGATGTTCTTGCCCACATAGGCCTCGGCGACGACCAAGCTGTCGATGTCGAGGTTGTGGTTGTTCTCGGCGTTCGAGATGGCGCTGTAGAGCGCCTTGCGAACGTCGCGAGCGATACGCTTGTGGCTGAACTCCAGCTCGTTAAGAGCGCGTTGGACCTTCAGGCCGCGGATCGATTGCGCGACCAGGTTCAGCTTGCGAGGGCTGATCCGCAGGTTGACCACCTTGGCCTTAGCCTCGGCGGCGCTTTCGCGACGCGTGTTGGTTTTCTGGCTCATGGCTACTTACGCTTCGCCTTCTTGTCGGCCGCGTGACCCGGGAACGAACGGGTCGGCGCGAATTCGCCGAGCTTCATGCCGACCATGTCTTCGCTGACCGTCACGGGCACATGCTTGTGGCCGTTGTGGACGCCGAAGGTGAGGCCGACAAACTGCGGCATGATGGTGGAGCGGCGCGACCAGGTCTTGATCACGTCCTTGCGGCCGCCGCTTTGCGCAACGTCGGCCTTCTTCAGGAGATAGCCGTCGACGAACGGGCCTTTCCAGACAGAGCGGGTCATGACTTAGCGGGCCTTCTTGGCTTTGTGGCGGCTGCGGATGATGAACTTATCCGTGGCCTTGTTGGTGCGGGTCTTGGAACCCTTCGTCGGCTTGCCGGTCGGGCTCACCGGGTGGCGACCACCCGAGGTGCGACCTTCACCACCACCGTGCGGGTGGTCGACCGGGTTCATGGCGACGCCGCGAACGTGCGGACGGAAGCCCATGTGACGAACGCGACCGGCCTTGCCCAGAACCTGGTTGGAGTGGTCCGGGTTCGAAACGGCGCCGACCGTGGCCATGCAGCTGTCCTGAACCATGCGCAGCTCGCCCGAGCCGAGACGGATCTGGGCGTAGCCGCCGTCACGACCGACCAGCTGGGCGTAGGCGCCGGCCGAACGGGCGATCTGGCCGCCCTTGGCGGGCTTCAGCTCGACGTTGTGAATGATCGTGCCGATCGGCAGACCGCTCAGCGGAGCCGCGTTGCCCGGCTTCACGTCGACCTTGGCGCTGGCGATCACTTGATCGCCGACCTTCAGGCGTTGCGGGGCCAGGATGTAGGCCAGCTCGCCGTCGTCGTACTTGATCAGCGCGATGAAGGCGGTGCGGTTGGGGTCGTATTCCAGACGCTCAACGGTGGCGGCCACGTCGAACTTGCGACGCTTGAAATCGACCACGCGATACAGGCGCTTGGCGCCGCCGCCACGGAAGCGAACGGCGATGCGGCCACCGCCGCCACGACCGCCCGACTTCGTCAGGCCTTCGACCAGCGACTTTTCCGGACGGCCCTTGTGGAGCTCGGAGCGGTCGATGAGCACCAGGCCACGGCGGCCCGGAGACGTCGGATTAAACTGCTTCAGATCCATGGATCTATAGCCCCGTCGTAATGTCTATCGACTGGCCGTCGGCCAGGGTCACGATGGCTTTCTTGACGTCCGCGCGCTTGCCCGGACGGCCGCGGAAGCGCTTGGTCTTGCCCTTGGTGACCAGGGTGTTGACCTTGGTGACCTTGACCTTGAACAGCTCTTCGACAGCGGCGGCGATTTCGTCCTTCGACGCGTCTTCGGCGACGCGGAACACGACCTTGTTCTGCTCAGACAGAACGGTCGCCTTCTCGGTGATCACCGGCGCGAGGATGGTGTCGTAGTGACGAGCGGTGGCAGCCATTACGCAGCCTCCTCAAAGCGAGCGTTGATCGCTTCGATGGCGGCCGGGGTCAGCACCAGCGTATGACGACGCAGGACGTCGTAGACGTTGAGGCCGGCATTCGGCAGCACATCGACGTTCGGGATGTTGCGAGCGGCGAGCTTGAAGTTCGTGTCCACTTCCGGGCCGGCGATGACCAGCGCGTTGGTGAGACCGATCTTCTCGAAGCTGGTGCGCAGAGCGGCGGTCTTGGCGTCGGCCGCAACGGCCTCGGCGAGAACGACGATCGAGCCCGACTTGGCCTTCGAAGACAGCGCGTGGCGCAGGGCCAGGGCGCGGATCTTCTTCGGCAGGTCGAAGGCGTGGCTGCGAACAACCGGGCCGTGGGCCTTGGCGCCGCCGACGAACTGAGCCGCACGACGCGAGCCGTGACGAGCGCCGCCGGTGCCCTTCTGCTTGTACATCTTCTTCGAGGTCCGCGAGACTTCGTTGCGGACCTGGATCTTGTGGTTGCCCGAGCGGCGCTTGGCCAGCTGCCAGGTAACGACGCGCTGCAGGATGTCGCCGCGGATCTCGTCGATGCCGAAGATCGCGTCCGACAGCTCGATCGAGCCGCCCTTGCCGCCGTCAAGCTTGATGACGTCGAGTTTCATTATTCAGCGCCCTCTTGCGTGGCTTCGGCGGCCGGAGCCTCCTCGGCGGGCGTCTCGGCCGGAGCCGGAGCAGCAGCTTGCGCACCCGGCTTACGGAAAGCGCCGGGGGTCGGAACGCCCGCGGGGGCCTTCTTCACCGCGTCGCGGACCTTGACGAACGAGCCCTCGGCGCCGGGGACGGCGCCCTTCACCAGGATCAGGCCGCGCTCGGCGTCCACTTTCCAGACGGTGATGTTGAGGGTGGTGACGGTTTCCTGACCGAGGTGACCGGCCATCTTCTTGCCCGGGAACGTACGACCCGGATCCTGGCGGTTGCCGGTCGAACCGTGAGCACGGTGCGAGACGGAAACGCCGTGGGTGGCGCGCATGCCGCCGAAGTTCCAGCGCTTCATGGCGCCGGCGAAACCCTTACCGACGGTGACGCCCTGGATGTCGACCTTCTGGCCGGCCACGAAGTGGTCGGCCGTGAACTCGGCGCCGACTTCGATCAGGTTGTCTTCCGTGACGCGGAATTCGCTCACGACGCGCTTGGGCTCAACGAGACCCTTGGCGAAGTGGCCGCGCTCGGCCTTGGTGGTGTTCTTGGCCTTCTTGGCGCCGGCGCCCAGCTGGAGAGCGACGTAGCCGTCCTTCTCCTGGGTGCGTTGGGCGGTGACCTGGCAGCCTTCGAGGCTGAGGACGGTCACGGGCACGTGCTGACCAGCTTCGTCGAAGAAGCGGGTCATGCCGACTTTCTTGGCAATAATGCCGGTGCGCATCTGTCCGGCTCCCTACAGCTTGATCTCGACGTCCACGCCGGCGGACAGGTCGAGCTTCATGAGCGCGTCCACGGTCTGCGGGGTGGGGTCGACGATGTCGAGCACGCGCTTGTGCGTGCGGATTTCGAACTGCTCGCGCGACTTCTTGTCGACGTGCGGCGAGCGGTTGACGGTGAATTTTTCAATGAGGGTAGGCAGCGGGATCGGACCACGCACGGTCGCGCCGGTGCGCTTGGCCGTGTTTACGATCTCGCGCGTTGAATGATCCAGCACGCGGTGATCGAAGGCTTTGAGCCTGATCCGGATGTTCTGACGATCCATAGTTGCTCTTGTCTTCCCTACAGACGGCGTCCGCCCGCGTGATCCTGAACCATTTCAAAGACCGACCCGAAACCCTTACGAGTCTCGGTACGCTTACGTCCGCAAAAACGAATACGGCCCACGCGCCGACGCTATCGAAGCGCCCCGCCTGGGCCTTTGCCCCTCACCCGACCGAAACCGGTTGAAGGTCGTTCCGCGCACCGCGTCTGCCTCGAGAGGCACAGCCGGTCCAACAGAGGCGCGGTGGATACTGCAACGACTCGGGTGCGTCAAGCCGAAAGCCCGCCGCACCCGAGGTCTCGATCAGCGACCGACGGTGACTTCGCCGGAGCCCATGACGTGCCGCTCGACCGGGCCATCCACCTGGTCGGCATGGATACCGCCTGAGCCGGCGATATTCGCCTGCAGCGAGCCGGCGACACCGCGGAAACTGATATCTCCGGAGCCGGCGATGTGCGCTTCCATGCGGGGCGCGCGACCTCCGAGAACAGCGATATCTCCGGACCCGGCGATGCGGGTTTCGATATCGCCATTCACGCTGGCGACCTCCACATCGCCCGACCCGGCGATCTCGACGCTGAGGCGAGTCGCGACCGGACCGGCGGCCACGTCTCCGGAGCCGGCGACGCGAATCTCCAGACCGCCAGAACGACCGGCCTGCACGTCGCCGGAGCCGGCCTGTTTCAGCTCAAGTAACCCGCGCGTATCCGCCAGACGCCAGTTGCCGCAGCCAACGTTGGAGAATTCGAGGCTGTAGGACGGGCGAACCTCGCCGAACACAGCCCCACCGACCCGAACATTCGCGTCCATCGGCGTGCGGACGATCAACTGCGGCATGTCGTCGAAGTTGATCGTGCCGACCCGGCGGACGTTCACCCGCGTCTTGTCGTTGACCGTCACGCAGCCGCGGATGGCGTTGCGGCCGAGATTGCCGTCGACCTCGACGGTGTCGCCGTTGACCCGCAGGTCCATCGGCAGACCCGGGTGGCGCTTGACCACCTCGACCTTCACATCGCTGCGCGCCTCGGGGATCACGGTGACGCGGGCGACCGCATCCTTGATCTCGAGCTTGGTGGCCGCCTGGGCGGCGCCGGCCGTGGCCGCCACGGTGAGAGCGCTGACGGCGCCAATAAGAATGTGAGCGCGCATCGGTGAGCCTCCCTTGCCATGCGACGGTGACCGGGACGCTAGTGCCCTCCCCTCGGCAAGGCAGCTTAATTCGGGGTCATGACACGGTTGTAAGGCGCGGTTAGGCGGCGGCGCCGCCAAGTTCGAAGCTGCGCTCGATGTTGGCGATGCGATCCTTGACCAGGGGCATGCGCTTCAGGGCCAGCGAGGCGGCCCACAGGGCGGCGCGGGCCGCCTGCGGGGCCTGCGCCAGGCGCGGCGGTCGCAGGCCGGCGCGGCGCATCAGGCCGCTCGTGTAGTGCGCGCCGTTGAGCAGGCGGGTTTCCCAGGTCTGGTAGTCCACCGAAAGCGAGACGTTGAAGCCCTCCAGGTTCTCGATCCGATGCGGCGCGTGCAGCGGCCAGGCGGCGGCGAGACCCGGCTCCAGATCGAAGACCTCGGCGGCGGCGTCCATGGCGCGATTGTAGGGCAGATCCTCGGTCTGCTGGCGCAGGACGATGTTCTCCATGCCGAGCTGCGGCATGTGAGTCTCGTCGGCCGGGTAGATCCAGATGCGCTTGCGACCACGAATGTGGAACAGGGCGACGCCCGGCGCATCGGCGTGGAACGGCACCTTGGCCTGCGGGGCCGAGAGGATCAGTTGGGCGTTCATCTGCACCGGACGGAAGGCGGGCTGCTGGCGCGCCATGCTGTTGAAGGCGGCGCGCATGGCTTCGCCCAGGGCCGGATA
>JAFKGN010000079.1 GCA_017307205.1 Caulobacterales bacterium | reverse complement strand
GTCGCCCCTGTGGTCGAGGCGCCGCCACCCGCCGCCGCGCCGGCGCCTACGCCGCCGCCACCTAGCCTGGAAGGCTTGTTCTAGCCCGAGACGCCGGAACCCATCCGCCGCCGGAGCCTTTCCCGCTGGGGACGAGGCGGGAGTGCCGTGTGATGAGCTTCGAAGTCGATCGTCTGGTCTTCACGCCGGATGATGTGGACCTCACGCAATCGCCGTTGCGGGGTTCGGTCGCGGCCGAGACCTATACGCTGGGCGCCTTCAACCCCGGTTTCACCCGCCTGCCGAACGGCGACCTGCTGATGATGGTGCGGGTGGCCGAAGCGCTGCGTCAGCCGATCGTGGGCGACGCCATCCACGCCATCCGCTGGGATCTCGACGGGACCTATCACCTTGATCCCCACGCGTTGAGCGACGCCGACACCCAGGATCCGCGCAAGTTCATGCTGCGCGAGCACCATCACAAGGTGATGGCCCTCACCTCGCTGTCTTGGCTATTGCCGGTGCAGCTGACGCCGGACGGTCTGGCTGTGCGCCAGGTCCACTATGACAAGGCGATCGCCCCCGCAGCCACCTGGCAGGAGTATGGCGTCGAGGACGCCCGCATCAGTCTGATCGACGGCGTCTACTACATGACCACATGCTCGGTGAGCGCCGAGCGTCATTCGACGACGCTCTATACCTCGACCGATGGCTTGAACTATGCCCTGCAAGGCATTGTCCTCGATCATCAAAACAAGGACATGCTGTTCTTCGAAGGCAGGATCGACGGCCGGTTCTGGGCCCTGACGAGACCGCTTGGCGACCTCTATTTCGCCTATCCGCCAAACAGCCCGTACCGAGGCGGGCCCTCGATCAACCTGGCCAGCAGTCCCGACGCCCTGCACTGGAAACCCTACGAAGGCCCCGGCATCCGGCCGCGCAAGGGCACGACGATCAGCGCGCGGATGGGCGGTGGCGCGCAGCCGGTGCGCACCGACGCCGGGTGGCTCGTGCTTTACCACGGTGTGGAGAGCGCTGGCGTGGTTGGTATCTACCGCACCTTCTGGGCGCTGCTCGACCTGGAGGATCCCTCCCGCATCCTTCGTCTCGAGGACCAAAGCGCCCTGCTGGAGCCCGCGCCGGAGCTGACCAAGCCGATCGAGCATCAGATGTATCTGAGCGACGTGGTGTTCACGACCGGGGTGATCGATGCGGGCGACTACTACATCGTCGCCTCCGGCGAGGCCGATCTCGCCTGCCGCATCACGCACATTCCAAAGAGCCGATTCGCCTAGGCGCCTTGCTCGTCGTCCGGCTTGGCGGCTGCGGGCGCGGGGGCCTTGCTGCGGCGCAGGTTGGCGCGCAGGGCCTGCGCCAGCCGGGCTTCGCGGCGGGCCTTCTCGTCTTGAGGCGGGGGCGGCTTACTCATGGTCGGAGATGAGTATCAGAGGCTGGTGGCGATCTGCGACATCGGCGAGGTGAAGGTCGCGACCAAGCCGTCTGGGCCGTAGTCGACGCGCGCGCCGCCACGGCCCACCAGACCCATCCCGATCAAGCGCGAGCCGAAGCCCCGCTGGCCGGGCGGCGCCGTCGGGGGACCGTCGTATTCGCGCCAGGTAACGGTGAGAGCGGGGTCGAGCAGGGCGCTGTCCACGTCCCAGCGGATCTCCACGCGGCCGCCATCGGCCGACAGCGATCCGTACTTCAGCGCATTGGTCGCCAACTCGTGGATCAGCAACGAGGTGGCGAGGGTGGACTTGGAGCCGAGCATGACTCTTGGGCCGGAAAGATCGAGCCGGGCGCGAATGGCCAGGCTCTCACCAACAGCGGTCAGAATGTCGAGCAGGGCGGTGGTGGACCAGCTGCGCTGCAGAAGTAGATCATGCGCCGCCGCCAGGGCGTGCAGGCGGCTGTCAAAGTTCTCCACCGGTCCCCGGTCGGCCACGGGCTTGAGCGTCTGCATCGCCAGCGCCTGGACCATGGCGAAGCTGTTCTTCAGGCGATGGCTGAGTTCAAGGTTCAACACCTCCTGCGCCGCCTCGGCCCGGGCGCGCGCCATCGCCGCCTCCATCCGGTCGGTCGCCCCCTCGACGAAGTTGATTTCCTCGCTGGACCAGGCGCGGGGCGACGTTTCGTGCACGAAGACGACGCCGACGAGGTCATCGTCCTCCATCAGCGGCACCTGGATCGCCGCACGCACCCCCATGGCGTCGAAGGTCGGCCGGTCGGCGGCGAGGCCGGGCGAGTCATGCAGGTCGCCCGCGGCCAGCGCTTCGCCGGACAGAAGGCCCAGCAGGGTTGCCGGGAATCGGCTGAGGGCATGCACGCCCACTAGGCTGCGCACACGGCCGTCCGTGCGGTCGCGCTCCACCGTCAGCTTGTCGGCGGCCCGATCGAGGCGAGCGTAGCCGACGCGGGCGGCCCCCAGCATGCCGATCAGGGTGTCGAGGGCGGCTTCGACCACCTCGCTTTCGCCGGCGGCGACACGCAGGCGGTCCCCGAGCGCCAGCAGGGCGGCGATCCGGTCGCGGCCCAGGCGCTCTTCGGTGATGTCCTGCACCACACCGAACATCTTGATCGGTTGCCCCGCGTCGTCGCGCACGAACGCGCCGCGGCGGCTGAGCCAGCGGATACGCCCGTCATCGGCGCGGCGAATGCGGTATTGGGCGTCGCGGCCCAGTTCTCCGAGCCGCCGGCTTTGCTCGTTGGAGGCCAGGCCGCGATCCTCTTCGAGGATGTTCTGCAGGAACTCGGTGGCGTCTACGGCGGTCCGGATCGGCATGCCGAAGAGGCGACAGAACTCCTCGGAGATCGTCATCACATTGGTGGCGATGTCGATCTCGAAGGTGCCGATGCCTGCGGCCTGCTGGGCGGCGCGATAGCGGGCGGCGTTCTTCTGCGCCAGGTGCGTGGTCACTGCCAGGGCGTCGTGCAGCCGCGCATCGGCCAGGCGTTCGGTCTGGGCCGCGCGGCGGATGTCGAGCAGCCGCATGGTCTGGCGGGCCAGCACCCGCAGCCCCGCCGCCTGGGCCGGCGTCAGGCCCTCCGGCCGGGGCTTGGTGTCCACGACACAGAGCATGCCTAGCGTCAGCCCCTCTGGCGCGATCAGCGGGGCGCCGGCGTAGAAGCGGGCCCCGTCGACGGCGGCCACGGCCGGTATTTCACAGGTCCTGGGATCGGCGGTCAGGTCCGGAACGATCAGGAGGTCGGCGCCGGCCAGGCCGTGAATGCACACCGACTGGAGAATCGGCATCTCGGTCGCCGCCATCCCGACTCGCGCCTTGAACCACTGCCGGTCGGTGTCGATGAGGTTGATCAGGGCCGTCGGCGTCCCGCAGAGGGCGGCGGCGACCTCGGCGATGTCGTCGAACTCGGACTCGGCCGGGGTGTCGAGCACCCCATAGGCGTGCAGAAGCGCCAGCCGCTCGGCGTTCAAAGCCGCGGCCGGGACCCCGTTTTCATCCGGTTTCTGGCTCGCCCCGCGCACGCGTAATCGATACCCCCACAGGCGTCCGCGCGCACCTGCAAAACGATGGTCGATGATCGGTTCTGCATAAGCTGGAATTTCCGCTTCCCGGCGGCGACGACATTGGCTATACGGCGCCCTCTCTTTCGCCGCCGTAGCTCAGTGGTAGAGCGCATCCTTGGTAAGGCTGAGGTCGGCAGTTCAATCCTGCCCGGCGGCACCACGGTCCCCCAGCCCAGCAAAGGGTTGGGGGATCGACCTCATCTCACTCCTCAATTTTTAGTTTGAACGGCGCCCGCCTGGTCATCGATCTGGCGGCTATGACCGCGCCAAACGTGCGAAACCCCTGCTTGTCAGAGCTTGGGTTCGGTAGACGTTGTTTTCCTTGCAGCATTAGCGGAGGTTAGCGACGTAGGGGGATGCATGAGCACTGAAGCCAAGCGTATCAGAGGTCTCGATGGTCTGCGGACCATCGCCATCCTGCTGGTCTTCGCCAACCACAAGACGCCGGAATGGCACGTTCAGGCGTTGAATCTGGGTGGGTTTGGCGTCCACCTGTTCTTTGTTCTCAGCGGATTTCTCATCATCGGAATCCTCTACCGGCAGCGCCTTGATATCGAGGCGCAAAAGACCACGCCGAAGGCCGAGTGGGGCCGTTTCCTGGTCAACCGCTCGTTCCGCATCTTCCCGATCTACTACCTGTGGATCGCGGTGGTGTTGGCCTTGGGAGCGGTTGGACTGGCGCCCAAGCTTGGGCTTGATCAGGTATTTTTCGCCGCGACCTACACGACCAATCTCTGGATAGGGCACGTGCTGCACGCCTATCCGGACCATACAGGCCACCTGTGGTCGCTGGCCGTCGAAGAGCAGTTCTACCTGCTCGCTGCGCCCTTGCTGCTGTTCCTGCCGTCGCGCTTTGCGAAGCTGGTCTGCTGGGCGGTGATCGCCGTGGGGATATTGTCCGCTATCCGCGCCTTGTGGGCGCAAGACGGCATGCTGTTCTACGTCGGCTCATTGCCCAACTTTGCGCTGATGTGCATCGGCGGTCTGCTGGCCCTCAATATCGACCGCTTCAAGGTTCCGACTTGGCTCGGCGTGACCTGCCTTGTGCTGTTCGTCCTTTCCTCGGTTCCGATCTACTACGCCAAGCCGCTCGGTCCGTGGGTAGACCAGCCGATCACCTTCGCGGTCGTGGCGTTGGTGGCCCCGGTCATCGCTAGCCTGGTCCACAATCAGGATTCGGTCTTCGCCCGCCTTCTCGACTGGGGGCCGATCCGGCTTCTCGGCCGGGTAAGCTACAGCTTCTATCTGTTTCACCAGATCATTCGGTTCGAGGCCATCTGGCCGCAACTGAATGGGCCGATCACAGTGACGGCCGACTTCGTCGCGACCGTCGCCCTGTCGACGCTGTCGTGGGTGGCCTTCGAGCGGCCGGTGCTGAATTTGCGGACGCGACTGCTCCGCAAGCCGGAGGCCCTTCCTCCCGCCGTGGCGGCCGCCGCCAAGGCCTGAAAGCTTCCGCCGCTCCGCCTGCGGACTATCCCCGCAGGGTCATTCGCCGCGGGTCTAGCGGCGCCGAGGGCGGAATTTTGTTTGCTGAAGATCACAGGAATGACCGACGCACGTTGCGGCGAACGTCGCGTGAAATGCTGACTATCGCATTGAAAGAGAAGGGGAATTCACGGGAAATCTTCCGATACGCGCCGTCACAGTTTGTCACAACGCCGATGCTCACCAGCAAACTGGCTCCCATACTTCGTTTGCATGGCCGATCGACACGGTCCTGCAACCAAGGAGACATCCATGCGCAACCTTACTCTCGCCCTGGCGATCAGCGCCATCGCCGCCCCCGCCTTCGCCGGCCCGGTCGGCTCGGGCCTCTGGCACACCGAGGCGGTTCACAAGGCGCGCCAAACCGCCGTCACTATTTCTCACGCCGACGCCAGCTGCCTGGCCGGCGTCGCGCCCTCGGTCGCCCAGCACAGCGCGGTTCGCGCCGCCGCGGTGAAGAACGGTAAGCTGGCGGTGGAATTCCACAGCCAGGACGCCCGCACCTCTAACGCTAGCGCGGTGCATGCTCTGGTCGCCAAGGCCTGCGCCGGCGCCCAACTGGCCAACGCGTAACCCTGCGTCTCAGGGCCGCGGCGGCGGAAAAGCGCCGTCGCGGCCTTGCCTGTTTTTTCATCACCCCTAAGTAGTTTCTCACCACGTAGCGGAATCGAATGCTCGAACTCCAAATGGACTCCCTGGCCACGGCGGCGCCGACGGTTCTGGTCGTTGAAGACGATCCGAGCCTGCGCACCCTGCTGACCCGCGTCCTGCGCGAGAACGGCTTCCGGACTCTGAGCGCCGGCTCGGGTCCGGAGATGGCCCGTCTGCTCGAAAGCGGGCCGGTGGATATGATCCTGCTCGACGTGATGCTCCCCGGACCGACCGGCTTCGACCTGTGCCGCGCTATCCGCCGCACCAGCGACGTGCCGATCATCATTCTCAGCGCCCGCGCCGAGGAGGCCGACCGCCTGGTTGGCCTGGAGCTGGGCGCCGACGATTACATTCCCAAGCCCTTCAGCGCCAAGGAAGTGGTCGCCCGCATCCGCGCCACTCTGCGTCGCAGCCAGGGCCAGATGGTGGCCGCGCCGTCCAACAGCCGTGCGCAGCTGTCCTTCGGCGGTTGGATCCTCGATCCCGCCAGCCGCGAGCTCTTCGCCCCCGACGGCGCCGCCGTCGAACTTTCGGGCGCCGAGTTCGACCTCCTGCTGGCCTTCGTCTCGCAACCGCAGCGCGTCATCGGCCGCGAGCGCCTCCTCGAACTTTCCCGCGCCCGCCTGGCGGACGCCTCTGACCGCAGCATCGACGTGCTGGTCAGCCGCCTGCGGCGCAAGCTCGCCGGCGCCGGCGGTCAGGATACCGTGATCCGCACCGTGCGCGGCGTCGGCTACATGTTCGCCCACCCGGTCAAGCGCCTCTGATGCACCTGCGGATCTGGCCGCAGGCTTTCATCGGCCGAGTGATCCTCGTGCTGATGTGCGCGGTGGTTCTCGAGTTCATCGGCAGTTCCGCCGTCTACGAATATGTCGAGGTGAAGACGACGCGCCTGTCGCAGGCGCAGCGCGTCGCCGAGCAACTCGTGGTGGCAGCGGGGGTCATGAACGACACCCCACCGGAAGGACGGGCCGAGGCCAGCCACGAGCTGTCGACCGAAGGCGTGCGCGTCACCTGGCAGTCGATCTCGCCGCTGCCGAAGGCGCACAAGAATTCCGAGCTCGCCAAGCTGGCGGCGGACATGCGCCGCTGGGAGCCGACCCTCGACGAACACCTGCGTGTCGATTTCTACGGCGGCTCGCCGTGGGCGGAATCGATGCGGTTGATGGGCTCGGTGAAGCTGAAGGACGGCACCAGCGTGCTGGTCATATCGCGCTCCGAGGCGACGCCCTGGGCGACGGTTCTGGCGGCGCTTGGTTCGGCGGCGGTGATGTCGATCGGCCTCGTCGTCGCCTCGACCCTGCTGCTGCGCAGCCTGGGGCTGCCGCTCCGGGCATTGGCTCAAGCAGCCGAGAGTGTCGGCAAGGGCGACCCGATCTATGTGCGGGAGGAAGGGGCAGGGGACCTGCGCCGCGTGGCCCACGCCTTCAACGCCATGCAGACCCGCATCACCGAACTGCTCGCGGCGCGGACCCATGCCCTGGCCGCCGTAAGCCACGATCTGCGGACGCCCCTATCGCGACTGCGGCTGCGCGCCGGCCTGGTGAAGGATCGCGAGACCCGCGCCGCCCTCGAGCAGGACGTCGAGGAGATGGCCGACATGCTCAACTCCCTGCTGGCCTATCTGGGCGGGGCGGAGGACGGCGAGGCTCAGCGTCTTGTCGACCTGGCGGCCCTCTGCATGACCATCGTCGACAACGCCACCGACGCCGGCGGCCGCGCCAGCTATGAAGGGCCCGACCACCTTTCGACGCGCCTGCGGCCGAGCGCCGTCAAGCGCGCCATCGACAATCTGGTCCAGAACGCCCTGATCTACGGCGGCGGCGCCGACGTCAGCCTGTCGATCGTCGGCGACCGGGTGGTCGTTCGGGTCTGCGACGACGGACCCGGCATTCCGGAGTCCCAGATGGCGCGGGTGAAAGAGGCATTCACCCGTCTCGACGACGCCCGCTCCCGCAACACCGCCGGCCTCGGGCTCGGCCTCTCCACGGTCGAGAAGATGACCGTCACGGAAGGCGGCGAGTTCGTGCTCGCCAACCGCCCTGAGGGCGGTCTCTGCGCCGAAATCCGGCTGCCGTATCGCGCCTGAAACCTAGGCGGTGCAACGTTTTGATACGTTGCTGCTGCGCACAAGAAACGCCCACACGCCACCTTCAAAGGGCGATGGTGGCCTGAGAGGGAGCCGATCCCACCCCTGGGGGACGCCCACCGGGTCGCCATCGCACCCATCGCCGATGCCCCTTTCATCAGTGGCCTCGTGTCAGCCCGCCGCGCCGCGGCTCCAGCAATGATGATCCGGTACGCCGCAGAATGACCTCTCAAGTTTCCAGCCCTGCCGCCACGTCTGAAAAGCGTGGCGGCGTCTTTTCCCGGGATCTCACCGCATCGCTCGTGGTGTTCCTGGTCGCCCTGCCGCTGTGCATGGGCATCGCCATCGCCTCCGGCGTTCCGGCCGAGAAAGGCCTGATCACCGGCATTATCGGCGGCATCATCGTCGGTGCGCTCGCCGGCTCGCCGCTGCAGGTCAGCGGCCCGGCCGCCGGCCTCGCGGTCATCGTCTTCGAGATCGTTCAGAAGAACGGCATCGGCATGCTCGGCCCGATCCTCATCGTGGCCGGCCTGATCCAACTGATCGCCGGCGCCCTGAAGCTTGGTCAGTGGTTCCGCGCCATTTCCCCCGCCGTCGTGCACGGCATGCTCGCGGGCATCGGCGTGCTGATCGTCGCCGGTCAGGTCCACGTGCTGTTCGGCGACTCGCCGCTGCCGCACGGCCTTGAGAACCTGGCGGCCATCCCGGCCCAGTTCATGAGCCTGACCCCCACCCTCGGTCAGACGGAAGCGACCCTCGCGGTCGGCGTCATCACCATCGCCTTCATGATCGGCTGGGAGAAGATCCGCCCCGCCAAGCTGAAGCTCATCCCCGGCGCTCTGCTGGGCGTGCTGGCGGGCACCCTGGTGGCCGGCGGCTTCGCCCTCGACGTCAAGCGCATCACCGTGCCGGAATCGATCATCGCTGCGATCGACGTGCCGACGCTCGACAACTTCATGCGCATGGGCGACGCCAGCCTGCTGATCACCGCCTTGGCGGTCGCCTTCATCGCCTCGGCCGAGACCCTTCTGTCGGCCTCCGCCGTCGACCGCATGCACGACGGCCCGCGCACCAAGTACAACAAGGAGCTGTTCGCCCAGGGCGTCGGCAACATGCTGTGCGGCGCGGCCGGCGCCCTGCCGATGACGGGCGTGATCGTGCGTTCCTCGGCCAACGTCCAGGCCGGCGCGGTGACCCGCATGTCGGCGATCCTGCACGGCGTCTGGATCCTGGGCCTCGTCGCCCTGGCCCCGTTCGTCCTGCGTCAGGTGCCGAGCGCGGCCCTGGCCGGCGTGCTGGTCGTCACCGGTTGGCGCCTGATCGGCCTGAAGCACGCCAAGCACCTGTTCCACCGCTACGGCGTCCTGCCGACGGTGATCTGGGCCGCGACCTTCATCGCGGTGGTCGCCACCGACCTGCTGACCGGCGTGATCGTCGGCATGGGTCTGACCCTGATCGAGCTGCTGCCCCACCTGCGCCGCATGCGCCTTAGCATCGCCGAGCAGGGCGGGACCGAAGGTGTCGACCGCGAGGTCACCTTCGAGGGCGCCGCCACCTTCCTGCAGCTGCCGCGCATCACCAAGACGCTGGAAGCCATTCCGGACGGTGGGGCGGTTCGCCTGAACACCGGCAAGCTGTCCTGCCTCGATCACACCTGCGCGGAGGTGATCACCGAGTGGCTGAACGCGAAGCGTCGGACAGGCACGCGCATCGACATCGCCCCCGGGCCGTTCGTCGACAAGTTCCACGCCCCCGCACACTAGAAGAACCGGGCGTGATAGGGAGGGAAGCGACCCCCAAGCTTCCCCCAACGGCCTCCGCTGCTCAGGCGGAGGCCGTTTTGTTTTGCGCCGGTACCGATGGCCGCCCTTGCGCGCCCTTCGGCAACGGGTAGAACCGCCGCTCAGGCTTCGGGACCGGCATGGACAGTATTGCGATCGTGGGCGGCTCGCCGCTCGTCGGGGAAATCCCCATCAGCGGGGCCAAGAATTCGGCCATCAAGCTCATGGCGGCCAGCCTGCTGACCGACCAGCCGCTGCGGCTCACCAATATGCCGCGTCTCGCTGATACCCGCTTCCTCGGTAAGCTGCTGACCCGTCTGGGCGCGAATGTCGACGAACGGGAAGGCGAGGACGGCTCCGAGACCGTTCTGCACACGCCGGAGATCATGGGGGCGATCGCGCCCTACGACCTCGTCCGCCAGATGCGGGCGTCGTTCAATGTCCTCGGCCCGCTGCTGGCCCGCGTCGGCCACGCCAAGGTCTCGCTGCCCGGCGGCTGCACCATCGGCGCCCGGCCGGTGGACCTGCACCTGAAGGCGCTGGAGGCCCTGGGCGCCCAGATCGACCTGCATGAGGGCTACGTCTACGCCCAGGCGCCGCGAGGCCTGCGGGGCGGCCACATCGCCTTTCCCTTCGTCTCGGTGGGCGCCACCGAGCACGCCCTGCTCGCCGCGGTGCTGGCCGAGGGCGAGACGGTGCTTGAGAACGCCGCCTGCGAGCCGGAAATCGGCGACCTGGCGGACTGCCTGAACGCCATGGGCGCCAAGGTGGAGGGGGCGGGGACCTCGACCATCCGCATCACCGGCGTTTCCCGCCTCGGCGGCGCGACCCATGCGGTCATCTCCGATCGCATTGAGGCCGGCACCTACGCCGTGGCGGCCGCCATGGCCGGCGGCGAGACCCGCCTGACACGCACCAGGCCCGAACTGATTGAACCGCTGCTCGCGAAGATCGAACAGGCCGGCGCCAAGGTGACCCGTCATGCCGACGGCGTGACCATCACCCGCAACGGCACGCGTCTTAAGGCGGTCGACCTTGAGACCTCGCCCTATCCGGGCTTCGCCACCGACCTGCAGGCGCAGTTCATGGCCTTGATGACCGTGGCCGAAGGCGAGAGCCGAATTCGCGAGACCATCTTCGAGAACCGCTTCATGCACGCGCCGGAGCTGGCGCGGCTTGGGGCTGATATCTCCGTGCACGGCGGCGAGGCCGTGGTGCGCGGCGTCGAGCGCCTCTATGGCGCGCCGGTGATGGCCACCGACTTGCGGGCCTCGGTCAGCCTGGTGATCGCCGGCCTGGCGGCCAAGGGCGAGACCGTGGGCGGCTGGAAGAAAAGCTGCGCGCCTGCGGCGCCGACGTTCGCCGCCTCAAGGGCGACGGGGGCGAGCACTAGTGGCGCGCGCGCCCGGGCCCCTTCGCCTGCTGGCCGAGGACGCCGACGACCTGGCGGTGATCAGTGCCGCCTTGCAGGACGCCGTGGCCAAGATCGGCGACATCCGCTGGGATGCGGCCGGGCGCCGCCTGACCATCGGCTTCAATCGCTTCCGCTGGGAATCAGACCGCAAGGCCGGTCAGCGCGTGCGCAGCGGCCTGCAGCTGGCGTCGGTGCTCAACGTCCAGGCGCGGCGGCTGCGCCGCGACGCCCGCGGCGCCGTGGTCAGCCTGCTTTCGGTCGGCTTCGAACCGGGCGAGGCGCCCGGAGGCGTGATCCGCCTGCTGTTCGCAGGCGATGGCGAACTGCGCTGCGAAGTGGAATGCATCGACGCCGCCCTGGCGGATGTCTCAACCGCCTGGCCCACCCCGCGCACGCCCGGACATGACGCCTAGAGGCGTCTAGACAGCCCGCAGCAGCACGAAGATCTGGTAGGCGTCGATCGGCCGGATCTCGACGCGCTCGACCGCGAAACCGGCCCAGTTGCGACGGATGTAGTCCAGCGACACGGTGGAGTTGCCGTAGTCGGGGTTGCCCGACTGAACGGCCCAGGCGTCCGGCGTGAAGCCGAACCCGGTTTCCTGCAGCTGCGCCCGGTGCGCCGCGCCGTCATCCCCCAACAGGGTCCAGTACTCGGAAGGGCGGATGGTCAGGGCGAAGAGGCCACCTGGAGCCAGGCCTGCGCGAATGGTGCGCGCCGCCGCGTCGGCCGAGGCCGGCGACAGGTGGGTGAAGATCGAGAAGGCGTAGGCCAGATTGAACGGCTTGTGGAAGGGCAGGGTGGTCGGGACGCGATCGACCAGGCCCAGGTTGCCGCGGAACCCGGCGATGCGCGACAGGTTCAGGCTGTCCGGCCAGGCGTCGACGCCGTAGAGCCGCTCCACCGGCGTATACTTGTAGAAGAGGCGCGAAAGCCTCGACCAGCAGATGCCGTAGTCGAGGATGCGCACATTATGCATCGACTTGCCGTCGGCCAGCAGCCCGGCGACGGCGTTCCGCACGAAATCGGCGGCCTGCAGCATGGCCCAGACGCCCGAGGTTCCCACCGAGCCCACCTGCTGTTCGGGGGTCGGCATCTTCGGCAGCCAGGCCCGCAGATTGGGCAGGCCTTCGTACTCACCGGCGGCCAGCAGGGCGAAGGTGTCGAGCGACACATCGTCGAATAGCCGCGGACGGTCGATGGAGGCGGTGTCGTTGATCAGGGCGTCGGCGCGCTCAAGCGGGGCGCGGATGGTCGGATCGTTCAGCAGGAACGACGGGTTGAGCACCGCGGCGTTCAGGACGTTCGGATCGTCGGACACGCCGAGCAGCGACTTGGCGGCTGTCCGCAACGTTCCGGCGATTTGTTTCGAAGCCATGACGCATCCATCTTCGGGCGAAAATCACGCCCACCCCAGCGTGGGGGAGGCCTAGGTCGGTTTTCGCCCCGCGTCCATACCAAGGCGCCAGATCGGCGATTGACCCTTGCTACTCCGCGTAAAACCCGCATCTAGGCGCCATGCGCCGCTTCAGCTTTTCCCAGCCCGGCTTCGACGCCGACTTCCGCGCCTTTCTCGATGAGCGCCGTGGTTCGCCGCATGATGTCGACGCCGCCGCAGCCAAGGTGCTGGACGCCGTGCGCACCGAAGGCCTCGAGGCCGTGCTGCGTTTCACGCGCGACTTCGACAAGGTCGAGCTGACCGAAGACACCGTCCGCGTCACCGAGGCTGAGATCGACGAGGGCGCCGCGGCGTGCCCGGCCGAGGTGCGCGAGGCCATCGACTTCGCCGCCGCCCGCATCGCCGCCTACCACGCCCGTCAGCGCCCGGCCGACGCCCGCTTCGTCGATGAGGCAGGGGTCGAACTCGGCTGGCGCTGGACGCCGCTGGAGTCGGTGGGCGTCTATGTGCCGGGCGGCCGCGCCGCCTATCCCTCGACCGTGCTGATGAATTGCGTGCCGGCCCAGGCGGCGGGCGTCGACCGCATCGCCATGGTCACCCCGCCAGGCAAGCTGCAGCCGGCGGTGCTGGCCGCGGCCAAGGCGGCCGGCGTGAAGGAGATCTGGCGTATCGGCGGGGCCCAGGCCGTCGCCGCCCTAGCCTACGGCGCCGGGCCGATCGCGCCGGTCGACAAGATCGTCGGCCCTGGCAACGCCTATGTCACCGCAGCCAAACGCCGTCTCTACGGCGTGGTGGGCATCGACGCCCTGGCCGGGCCGTCCGAGATCGTGGTCGTGGCCGACAATCAGAACGATCCGGCCTGGATCGCCGCCGATCTGCTGAGCCAGGCCGAGCACGACCCCGCCGCCCAATCGATCCTGATCACCGACGATGCGGCCTTCGCCGACGCCGTCGAAGCCGCCATCGAGACCGAGCTTCAGGCCCTGTCGACCGCCGAGGACGCCCGCGCCTCCCTGCGCGACCACGGCGCGGTGATCATCGCTCCCCTGGACGTCAGCCCGGGTCTCGTGGATCTGATTGCGCCCGAGCACGTCGAGTTCGCCGTCGAGGATCCTGACGCCCTGGCCGACCGGGTGCGGCACGCCGGAGCGATCTTCCTCGGCCGTCACACGCCGGAAGCGGTGGGCGACTATGTGGCCGGTTCGAACCACGTGCTGCCGACCAGCCGCGCGGCGCGCTTCCAGTCGGGTCTGTCGCTCTACGACTTCCTGAAGCGCACCTCGCTGGTGCGCTGCGATGTCGCCTCGTTCGCGAAGCTTGGCCCGCCCACCCGGGCTCTGGCTGAGGCGGAAGGCCTGCCCGCCCACGCCCGATCCGCCGGCATCCGCCTGAATCGCTGAGGGTTCACGGCTCGATGAGCGATCAGCGCCTCCGCTCCGTGGTCATCGACGAGGAGAGCCTCGCGGCGGTCTCGCGCGATCAGGAGCAGGAGCGCCAGGTCGCCATCTTCGATCTGCTGGAAGACAACAGCTTCGCGCCCGAGGGCGCGGACGTCGGTCCTTATGACCTGAAGATCGGCCTGATCGACCAGCGCCTGGCCCTCGACATCAGCTCGGAGGGCTACCACCACGCCCTGCTGCTGTCGCTCACACCCCTGCGGGCGGTGATCAAGGACTACTTCATCGTCTGCGCGAGCTACTACGACGCCATCCGCAACGCGACGCCGCATCAGATCGAGGCCCTCGATATGAGCCGCCGGGCGCTGCACAACGAGGGCTCGTCGCTGCTGGCCGCCCGCCTTGAGGGCAAGGTCGCCACCGACCTGGCGACGGCGCGGCGCCTCTTCACCCTGATCTGCGCCCTGCACAGGCGGGACCGGCGATGAGGGGCCTGCCCGAGACAGTGCTGTTCGCCTGCAACTACAATCGCGTCCGCTCGCCGATCGCGGCGGCGATGATGCGCGAGATGTTCGGCCACGCCGTGTTCGTCGAAAGCTGCGGCCTGAAGCCGACGCGCGAGGACGACGCCGATCCCATGGTCACCGTCGTGATGGACGAGATCGGCCTCGACATGAGCCGGCACGCGCCCAAAAGCTTCGATGACCTGCACGAGATGTTCGACCTCGTCATCTCGCTGACGCCCGAGGCGCACCACCGGGCGATGGAGCTGTCGCGCGGCCGCGCGGTGACGCTGGAATACTGGCCGACCCCCGATCCGACGCTCGGCGAGGAGCGTTCCCGCGAGGCGACGCTGTCGGCCTATCGTCAGCTGCGGGATGGGTTGCGTCGGCGTTTGAAGGCCCGTTTCGCCGCGCCATCGACGCCCGGCGGTTGAATGCGTTATACAGCGCGTCCGAAGACGCGGCCCGCCTCCGACTCGCAAGGTCGGTGCGGGCTTTTTGTCTTACCCGCTCGCCATTGTTGAGAGGCCTGATGGCTAAGGAAGAACTGCTCGAGTTTCCCGGTACGGTCAGCGAACTGCTGCCGAACGCGACCTTCCGCGTGACGCTTGAGAACAACCACGAGATCATTGCCCACACCGCGGGCAAGATGCGCAAGAACCGCATCCGCGTGCTGGCCGGCGACAAGGTGCTGGTCGAAATGACGCCCTACGACCTGACCAAGGGCCGCATCACCTACCGGTTCAAGTAAGCCGGTGCTTGTACTGGCGAGCGCCAGTCCGCGCCGGCGCGAGCTGCTGGCGCAAGTCGGGATCACGCCCGACCACATCGACCCCGCCGATATCGACGAGACGGCCCGGCCGGACGAAACCCTCCGCCGGCTCGTCTTGCGTCTGGCCGTCGAGAAGGCGCAGGCCACCGCCGCACGGCATGCCGGCGCCCATGTGCTGGCCGCCGACACCCTGGTGGCCGTCGGTCTCCGGATCCTCGGCAAGCCGGAAGACGAGGCCGACGCGCGCCGTATGCTCGGCTTGATGAGCGGCCGGGCCCACCGGATCATGACCGGCGTCGCCGTGGTCAATCCCGAGGGCAAGCTCTCCTCGCGGATCAGCGAGACCCGTCTGAAGTTCAAACGCCTGGAGGCGCGGGAGATCGACGCCTACATCGCCGGCGGCGAATGGAAGGGCGCGGCGGGCGCCTACAAGATCCAGGGCTCTGCCGGCGCCTTTGTCACCGAACTGTCCGGCTCCTTCACCGGCGTGGTCGGCCTGCCGCTGTATGAGACCCTGGCGCTGTTGCGCGGGTCAGGCTGGGCGCAATGAGCGAGCGGCGATTCTTTATAGACCGGTCGGTGGGCGAGACGCGTGGCGTGGTGCTGCTCGACGGGCGGCCTGAACGCCTGTTCGTCCAGCGCGACGGCGAGGATCGCTCGGTCGGAGCCGGCGCCCAGGCCGTGGTGCGGGTCCGCAAGATCGACAAGGCCCTGGGCACGGCGTTCCTGGAGCTGCCGGGCGGGGCGCCGGCGATTCTGCCGCTGCGGGCGGAGGACGGGCCTCTGACCGTCGGCCAGGCGATCAGCATCGAGATCAAGACCGAGGCCCGCCGCGACAAGGCGGCCGTGGCGCGCTTTCTGGAAGCGGGGGAGGGGGCGCCGCGCCTCCTCAAACCCGCGCCGGACGTCGCTGAACTCCTGGCGCTGCTGGCCAAGGACGCGCCCATCGTCGAAGGCGGTGCGGCGCGCGATGCGGCGGACCAGGCCGAGGCGGAGGCCATGGAGGTCGTCCATGGCCTGCCGGGCGGCGGTCGGGTCAGCATCGAGCCGACCCGCGCCCTGGTGGCGATCGACATCGATGTGGGCGACCGGCCTGGGGCCGAATCCAAGCGTGTGACCCGCGAGGCGAATCTTTCCGGCCTCGCCGCCGCCGCGCGTCTGCTGCGCCTGAAGGGCCTCGGCGGGCTGGTCGCGATCGATCTGGCGGGGCGCGGTCACGACGGCGCAGCCCTGCTCAACGCGGCCCGTATCGCCTTCGGGCCCGACAATCCCGGCGTCGCCTTCGGGCCGATCAGCCGCTTCGGCGTGCTGGAGCTGACGGCGCCGCGGCGTCAGCGGCCGGTCCTGGATACATTGCTGGACGAAAACGGAGCACCCTCGGCCCAGACCCTGGCCCTGCGACTGGCGCGAGCCATAGAGCGGGAAGGGCGCAAGGCCGGCGGCGCCCGCCTGAAGGCGGCCTGCGCTCCCGCCGTGGCGGCTGCGTTCGCCCCGCTCAGGACGGGCCTGGCGGCGAAGCTCGGCGAGCGATTCACCGTCGAGGCGCGCGCCGACTGGGCGCCCGCGCGACAGGAGGTCTGGGCGGAATGAAAACGGGATGCTCCATCTGCGGCAAGCCGGTCGATCCAGCCTTCCGCCCCTTCTGCTCCAAGCGTTGCGCCGATGTGGACCTGCAACGCTGGCTGGTCGGCGGCTACACGCTTTCCGGCGATGATCGGAGCGGCGAACTCGACGACGATCACAGCCCGCACGCGCCGCCGTCAGACGACGAATAAATCGCCGCTTTCGCCCGCTGGACTTCCGTCCGGGCCTCCCCTATAGACGCCCCTCTCGCGGGGGTGACGCCCTCGCCGGGCTCACGGGCCTGGGTAGCTCAGTTGGTAGAGCAGCGGATTGAAAATCCGCGTGTCGGTGGTTCGAATCCGCCCCCAGGCACCACTTCCCCTCAAATTTTCTGCACGCGTGAAAATTTCGCCGCCGCCTAACCTGCGGCTTCGCGGGCTGTTCAGCGCCTGTCAGCGCGCCTGCGCTGTGAGGCGATGTCATCCGCCACGCGCTGCGGCCTGAATACCGGTCGTGGAGGCGAGCGTCCCAAGCGCGCGCCGGGCCGTGTCGCACCCCCCGCGGCGCGGCCCAACGCCCGCGTCACGGCTGAGCTCAGACGTTGCCGGTATCGAGGCGCGAAAGTTCGCAGGAAGTATCCTGCACCAACACCTCGGCGCGCTGGCCGGCGGCCTCCGCTTTAGCAGCGAGGCGCAGGGCCGCCTCTTCAGCGTCGACGCGGAAGGCGAAGCGGCCCCAACGCTGTCCGTGGGTCAGGATGCGCCATCCCTCCGGATAGTGGACGACGGCGTACACTTCGCGCTCGAGCGGGTGGGTGAAGGGCGATTGGTCGATCATGGCGACGCTAGAATTCCGACATCGCCTCCGGGTTCCGGCGCCGTCGCTCATGAGTGGGCTGGACGGCGAGTGAAGGCTCGATTTCCATCTATGCGTGCAACCGAATCCGCTTCCTGCCCAATCGGCGGCGAACCCTGCCTTCAGGTGGTCATCTCCCATTCAATGAGAGCGAAACGCGCCCCAGGGCGTGCAGCCGTCGTACGGGGCGCCATGGAGGCCGTGGCCAAGCTTGTCTGGGGCGTTCGTTAACGCCGATTTCTTGGGTGGTTTATCCCTTTGGGCCCCAACATCTAGGGGCTCAGGACGGCGCCTTCTGTGGCTCAGCTACGTCTTCGGCGCAGCTTATGCTGCATAGCAGCATCGCGTTTCCCCTTGTGCGGGATAAAATGCTGCAAACACGGCGCCTGGACTTTGTGCAGTGCAGTATAATTTCCCGAGGGGGCAGGCTTCGGCAATCTCGTGCCCTGTTAAAGCCCTTGACGATGTCGCGGCCGTTCGCCAAAGAACCCATGCCGTAAATTCCGTTTACGGCTTGGTCTCTGCGCGCTCACAAAGTGTGTCGGAGACCCAACAAGCGCCTTCGAGACGCCAATTCCGTTCCCTCAGGGGTCGGACCGGGCGTATCGGGTCGGCGTAGCGATAGCGGCGGCGTTCGGATCTTCGGATCGGGGGGCGCCGGGGTTTTAACTAGGGTGGCGACGCTCTCGCGCGACGACCCTTTCGGTCCAAACGTGCTAGACCAATCAGGAACTGGCGAAAGATGCTCGACAACAAACGACTGATCTCCTTCATCGCTCTCACCGGCGTCGCTGCGCTGGCTCTGAGCTCTCCGGCCCTGGCTCAGGCCCCGGCCACCATCGAGCATGCGGGCCGGCTGACGCCGATCCAGATGTTCCTCGACGCCGAACCGGTGGTTAAGGTCGTCATGGTGGGCCTGATGCTCGCCTCGGTCTTCTCCTGGATCCTGCTGATCACGAAGCTCTTCGAGTTCGGCGCGCTCAACAAGAAGTCGGACGCCTTCCTCGAAGCCTTCCGCGGCGCTCGTTCGATCTCCGACATGGGCAAGATCGGTTCGTCGGAAGAATTCCAAGGCCACCCGATGGCCGACATGGCCGCCGCGGCTGCTCACGAAATCGAACTGTCGAAGGCCGCTGGCCTCTCGGTGGTCGGCGATCACCGCGACTCGACCCTGCTTCGCGTCCAAACCGCCATCGCGGCGGTGCAAGCCAACCTGGCCAAGCGCCTGGGCGGCGGCATGACCTTCCTGGCCTCGGTCGGTTCGGCCGGTCCGTTCATCGGTCTGTTCGGCACCGTTTACGGGATCATGAACTCGTTCATCGGTATCGCGAACACCAACACGACCAACCTGGCCGTCGTTGCGCCGGGTATCGCTGAAGCCCTGCTCGCCACCGGTATCGGTCTGTTCGCCGCTATCCCGGCGGTTATCTTCTACAACTTCTTCCAAACGAAGATCTCGGGCTTCGGCACCCGTTCGGAAGGCTTTGTGGCTGAACTGATCAACGCCATCTCGCGTCAGCTCGACAAGGGAGCCTAACACCCATGGCCGCCAAACTCTCAGGGGGTGGTGGCGGTAGGTTCAACGTCGAACAGAATTCAGAGATCAACGTCACGCCCTTCGTGGACGTCATGCTGGTCCTCCTGATCATCTTCATGGTGGCGGCACCGCTCGCCTCCGTGTCGGTCGAAGTGGCCCTACCTCCTGCGGTGGCGAAAGCTGCCGGGAACCCGCCCAAACCGGTCTACATTTCGATCCAGAAGTCGGGGGACATCTACCTCGGCGACACTAAGGTCGACGTGGCGACCCTCGGTCAGGACCTGACCGAGAACATCGGGAAGCGCGATCCGACCAAGGAACGTATCTTCATCCGCGGTGATAAAGAGGCCCGTTACGGCACCTTTATGCAGGTGATGAACACGCTCCAGGACAACGGCTTCTACAGCGTTGCGCTGGTCGGCGCGGATAATAGCTAGGGGCACGGACGCATGGCTGACAAACAGCAGACGCCCGAGGAACGTCCCTACTACGATCCGCTAACCGCGGAAGGGGGCCCCAAGGGCAAGAAGGGTGGAGTCTTCATGATCGCGACGATCGTCGCGTTCGTGCTCCACGCCGGCCTCATCTTCTATCTCTGGAAGGTGAAGTTCGAGCCGAAGTACAAGCAGTACGTCGACGATGCGACGCAGGTGGAAATCGTTAAACCGCCGCCTCCGCCGCCTCCGCCGCCGCCGCAGCAGCCGACGAACGCGCCGCCGCCGCCCGCCACGGTGCCGCCGCGTCCTCCGATCGCCGCTCCGCCGGATGTGGTGCCGCCGCCGCCGCTGCCGATCCCGCCCGTTGAAAAGCGGGTTGAGCAACCGGCTCCGCCGGTGATCACCCAGGCCCCGCCGGCTCCCACGCCGCCGCGTCCTTCGGTCATCACTCGTCCGGACTGGCTGCGTCGTCCGGGTGCGGAAGACTACTCCCGTTATTATCCGGACCGCGCTCAGCGGACGGAGACCAACGGTTCGGCCACTCTGCGTTGCATCGTGACGGCTACCGGCACGCTGCAGAACTGCGAAGTGGTTTCCGAAACGCCGGCTGACTACGGGTTCGGGGACGCCGCTCTGCGTCTGTCCCGACTCTTCAAGATGCGGCCTCAAACCTCTGACGGTAACCCCGTCGAAGGTGGCCAGGTGACCATCCCGCTGACGTTCCGCATGTCCTCCTAAGGACATTCAGAACGATCCTCGGAAAGTTGACGCCCCGGAGCCTCGCTCCGGGGCGTTTGCTTTTTGCGGCGCGCGCACGCCGCCGGTGACCGGTATGCGCCGGCGCCAAAAATGCTCTCAGCAATCGCTTGATCGGGCAGGGGAGTTCCCCTAAACGAACGCCTCGCGCTTGGCGTGCCGCCTTAGCTCAGCTGGTTAGAGCGCTAGATTGTGGATCTAGAGGTCCTCGGTTCGAACCCGAGAGGTGGTACCAAGCCCAAGGACTTTGTTGCGCTGCCAGGGTGTGACGAGGGGCGATCAGTCCCGGTTCTGGGCTTTCAGCAATTTACCGACATTGTGACTGTTGCGAGTCTTGGGGTTTTTTGCCCTGTGGCCCAATAAGCACGGCGAGCACTGTAGAGCCGCCAGCGGGCGCCGCACCCGGCAAAGTTGTTGTCGAGTTGTTTAGAGTGCGGCATTACGACGCTTACTGGATGATGGGCTGGTTTCCGGAGGGATTCGGCTTGGGCGCTGAATTTGCGGCGGCGTTCTGGGATGGTGAGCTGGTTTCCGGCTCAAACTCTTCGTTATCGCCCGCTCGTTCGGCGCCTATCGCGCGATCATCGGCGTCTGTGGCTAAGGTGCAACACCCATTTTGGCTGCAGCCGCGTTTGTATGTCGCCCGCGGCAAGCGGGGACCAAAAAGTAAGGGGTTAAACTCATGAAGAACAAGTGGTTGGCCTGTGCGGCCTTCGCTGCGCTGTGCGCGGCGACTGGCGTTCACGCTCAGGAGCGGGGCTTCTATGTCGGCGCCGACGTCGGTTATGCGACGAACGACGGCGGTGAAGGCACCAAGACGAGCTTCTCGGTGGAAGACACCGCGGTTGGCGCCCTGCGCGGTGGCTACCGCTTCACGCCGAACTGGCGCGTGGAGCTCGAAGGCGCCCACTACCTCGCCGGCGATATCGACTATGCCGGCTACAAGGACGGCAACCTGCCGCTCCGCCTGTGCGACCCGAGCCGCATCCGTTCGGCCGCGGCCCCGGCCTGCGGTAACCCGGACGGTGAGTTCAGCGCCACCTCGGTTATGGGCAACCTGATCTACGACTTCATGCCGGGCAGCACGATCCAGCCGTTCGTCGGCATCGGCGTCGGCGTCGTCAAAGCCAAGATGAAGATGACCGGCCAGATGGCCGCTGTTGGCCCGGCTGATGCGCCGATCCAGAACGTCGTCATCGACAACAACGACAACAGCCTGGCCTACCAGGCCCTGGCCGGCCTGACCTGGAACGCCTCGCCGAAGTGGAACTTCGACCTGACCGGTCGTGTGGCTCGCTTCGACAACCTGCACTTCAACGGCAGGACCCAAGTCGTCGCCGGTCCGGGTGCGACGCGCATCGCCGAGCCCTTCGGCGGCAACATGACGACGATGGCCGTGACCGTCGGCGCGCGGTACTCGTTCGCGGCTCCGCCGCCGCCGCCGCCGCCCCCGCCGCCGCCGCCGCCTCCCCCGCCGCCGCCGCCCCCGCCGCCGCCTCCCCCGCCGCCGCCGCCTCCGCCGCCGCCGGCTTTCGAGGCCAAGCAGTTCATCGTCTACTTCCCGTTCGATCAGTACGTGCTGACGCCGGAAGCCCAGCAAGTGGTCACCGAGGCCTCCAACTACGCCAAGGGCGGCAACGCCACCCGCGTCGTGGTCGTGGGTCACGCCGACACCTCGGGTTCGCCGGCCTACAACGTGCGTCTGTCGGAACGCCGTGCGAAGGCCGTGGCTGACGCCCTGGTCGGCTCGGGCGTCGCCGCCGCGACCCTGTCGGTCGACTGGAAGGGCGAGAGCGAGCCTGCGGTCGCCACCGGCGACGGCGTGAAGGAACCGCTGAACCGCCGTTCGACCATCGACATCAACTTCTAAGACGTCGATCGTCAGCGGAGGCAAAGCCTCCAACGACTTGCGGGAGCCCGGCCGAAAGGCCGGGCTCTTTGCATTTGGGCTGAGGCGATGCGCCCGGCCCCGGTAAGTTGTCGCGCGGGATGAAAATCACGAGCGATGCCGCTTGCGGCGCACGTTGCGACCCACCATTGTCCGCCGCGTAGAAAAAACCACGCGAGGAAGCGCATGGCCTGGGATGATCTTGACGCCGGCAAGTCGCGGGACGAGCGCCAGGCCCTGGCCGATCTGCTCGCCGCCCGCCCGCTGGACGACAGTGAGCGCGCCGCCGTGCGCGCCGAGGCCGAGATGCTGGTCCGCGCCGCCCGCGCCAGCGCCCGCCGCCAGGGCGTGGTCGAAGGCTTTCTGCAGGAGTTCTCGCTCTCCACCCGCGAGGGCCTGGCGCTGATGTGCCTGGCCGAGGCCCTGCTGCGCACCCCCGACGAGGCGACGCGCGACCGGCTGATCGCCGAGAAGATCGGCTCGGCCGACTGGGCCTCGCACCTCGGCCAGTCCGGCAGCCTGTTCGTCAACGCCTCGACCTGGGGCCTGATGCTGACCGGCAAGCTGGTCGAGGTCGATGAGGACGCCCGCCGCGATCTGCCAGGCTTCCTCAAGCGTATCGCCGGCCGGGTCGGCGAGCCGGTGATCCGCGCCGCCGTCGCCCAGGCCATCCGCATCATGGGCGAGCAGTTCGTGCTCGGCCGCGACATCGAGGCGGCCCTGAAACGCGCGGGGTCGGAGGGCTATCTCTGCAGCTTCGACATGCTGGGCGAGGGCGCCCGCACCGCCGGCGACGCCGCCCGCTATGAAGCCGCCTACGCCGCCGCCATCGAGGCCGTCGGCCGCGCGTCCAAGGGCGCCGGTCCGGAAGTCGGCCACGGCGTCTCCGTCAAGCTCTCGGCCCTGTCGCCGCGCTACGAAGCGACCCACGAAGCCCGCGTGTGGGAGGAGCTCTACCCCCGCCTCCTGCGCCTCGCCGAGATCGCAGCCCGCCACGACCTCAACTTCACCATCGACGCCGAGGAGGCTGACCGCCTCGTCCTGTCGCTGAAACTGCTCGACCGCCTGGCTCGCGAGCCGTCGCTCGGCGCCTGGCGGGGCCTGGGCCTGGCCGTGCAGGCCTATCAGAAGCGTGGCCCGGCGGTGATCGACGCCGTCGCCGCCCTGGCCCGCGACAGCGGTCGCCGGCTGATGGTGCGCCTCGTGAAAGGCGCCTATTGGGACAGCGAGATCAAGCGCGCCCAGGTCGCCGGTCGTCCCGGCTCTCCCGTCTACACGACCAAGGCGGCGACGGACCTGTCCTACCTCGTCTGCGCCCGACGCCTGGTCGCCGCCGCGCCGCACCTCTACGCCCAGTTCGCCACCCACAACGCCCACACCCTGGCCGCCGTGCGCCGCATGACCGACGAGGCCAAGGTGAAGATCGAGTTCCAGCGCCTGCACGGCATGGGCGAGGCGCTCTACGGCGCCGCGCGCGAGCTCTACGGTGACGTCACCCTGCGCGCCTACGCCCCCGTCGGCGGCCATGAGGACCTGCTGCCCTATCTCGTCCGCCGCCTGCTGGAGAACGGGGCCAACAGCTCCTTCGTCCACCTGCTGCTCGACGAGAACACCCCGCCCTCGACGGTTGTGGTCGATCCCATCGGCGTGGTCGAGGCGGCCGGCGCCGGGCCGCACCCGCGCATTCCCCTGCCGCTCAACGTCTACGGCGGTGATCGGGTCAACTCGATGGGCGTCGACCTCAGCGTCGCCGCCGAGCGGGCGGCCCTGGTCTCCGCCGTCGAGCGGCTGCCTCGGATCGGCTCAGGCCCCGAAACCGTCCGCAACCCGGCGACCGGCGACGTGGTCGGCCACGTGAAGGAAGCGAACGCCGAGGAGATCGACCGCGCCTTCACCGCCGCCAAGGCCGCTCAACCGGCTTGGGACGCCGCCGGCGGTCCGGCCCGCGCCAAGGTGCTCCGCGCCATGGCCGACGCCCTGGAGGCCAACCGCGACCACCTCATCGCATTGTGCACGCGTGAAGCCGGCAAGACCCTGGCGGACGGGATCGCCGAGGTGCGCGAGGCCGCCGACTTCTGCCGCTACTACGCCTTTCTGGCCCTGACCAAGTTCGCCGGACCCGAGGTGCTGAAGGGGCCGGTCGGCGAGACCAACACCCTGGAGCTGCGCGGCCGGGGCGTCTTCGCCTGCATCAGCCCGTGGAACTTCCCCCTGGCCATCTTCACCGGCCAGATCTGCGCCGCCCTGGCCGCCGGCAACGCCGTGGTCGCCAAGCCGGCCGAGCAGACGCCGCTGATCGCCGCCGAGGCCGTGCGCCTCTATCACGCCGCCGGCCTCGCCCCGGCCCTGCTGGCCCTCGTCCCCGGCCGGGGCGAGACGGTGGGCGCCGCCCTGGTCGCCCATCCGCTCTGCGCCGGCGTCGCCTTCACCGGCGGCACCGACACCGCCGGCCACATCAACCGCTCGATCGCCCGCCGCGCCGGACCGATCATCCCGTTCATCGCCGAGACGGGCGGGCTGAACGGCATGTTCGTCGACTCCACCGCCCTGCGTGAGCAGGTGATCGACGACGTCATCCTCTCGGCCTTCGGCTCGGCCGGCCAGCGCTGCTCGGCCCTGCGCCTGCTGTTCGTGCCGCACGATGTCGCCGATTCGCTGATCGAGGGCTTGAAGGGGGCGATGGACGCGCTGGTTGTCGGCGACCCCGCCGATTCGACCACCGACGTCGGCCCGGTGATCGACTTCGACGCCAGGTCCGCCCTCGAAGCCCACCGCGAGCGCCTGGCCCGCGAGGCCAAGGTGCTGCACGCCCTGCCGACGCCCTCGACCGGGACCTTCTTCGGCCCCGTCCTGGCCGAACTGCCGTCCGGGGTCGCCGGGGCCGGCTTCCTCGACCGCGAGGTGTTCGGCCCGATTCTCCACATCGTCCGCTACAGGCCGAGCGAGCTTGCGGCCGTCGCCACCGCCCTGGCCGACAAGGGCTACGGCCTCACCCTCGGCGTCCACTCGCGCATCGAAGCCTTCGCCGAGGAAGTCCGCGAGGCGGTCCCGGCCGGCAACGTCTACGTCAACCGCTCGATCATCGGCGCGGTGGTCGGCGTGCAGCCGTTCGGCGGCGAGGGCCTGTCCGGCACCGGCCCCAAGGCCGGCGGCCCGAACGCCCTGTCACGCTATGCGGTCGAGCGGGCGGTGAGCGTCAACATCACCGCCCAGGGGGGCGACCCCAGCCTGCTGAACCTCTGAGCGGCCGTCCTCGCCCTTCGAGGCCGCTTCGCGGCGCCTCAGGGTGAGGACGACTGAGGCGTCGCATTCGAAAGCCTCATCCTGAGGTGCGAGCGCAGCGAACCTCGAAGGACGAGGGTTTCGCGCCTAACCCGCCACCAGCACCCACACGCCCACCGCCGCGAAGCACGCCGCCGCGCCCCAGCGGATGTACTTCAGCGGCAGCTTGGTCGCCGCCTTCTCGCCGATGAACACGGCCGGGCCGTTGGCCAGCATCATGCCCAGGGTCGTGCCGGCGGCCACGGTGAGCACGTCATGGAATCGCGCAGCCAGGGCGGCGGTCGCCACCTGCGTCTTGTCGCCCATCTCCACCAGGAAGAAGGCCACGGCGGTGGTCAGGAAGATCGAGCCGTGACCGATCGATTTCGGCTCGGCCTCGTCCTCCTCCAGCTTGTCGGGAATCAGCGCCCAGCCGGCGAACGCGAGGAAGGCCAGGCCGAGGATCCAG
>JAFKGN010000078.1 GCA_017307205.1 Caulobacterales bacterium | reverse complement strand
CGCGCGTCACGCCGATCAGCTGCGAGCCCACCGGCGCCACGCCGCGGATCGACGAACCGGTGACCACCACTTCTTCAACGGCGGCGCCGTCCTGCGCGAACGCATGCCCGCCTGACAGGAGCGCCGTGACGGCGACCCCCGCGGCCATCATGGCCTTGGATGAGCGGAAATAGGATCTCTTCATACTGGATTGCTCCCCTTGCGTTACGCGCCGCTCGTTAGTTCGACGACGCCTTGACGACCTTGGTAATTCCCACGACCGCCCGCCTTCGGCGGTGCGTTCGGAATGCTGGTTGCTGGATCGAGAAGCCCACATCGCCGAAGCGGCGAACGATGGACCTTACCCCCCGAGTCAAAAACCGACGTTCAGCCGTGACGGTAATTCATGTCAGGCGCGTCACAAAGCCTTTTTGTGACCACCTTTGCCGGAATTGCTACAAAAAGTGACGCGGCGGAGACACACCTGAGGCCAAAAGCGGGCCGCTTTGGCATACCCGCAAATTGTGACCTATGTTTTTTGACAACAATCCCGCCGTTGTTGTCGGTATTGTCAATTTTGAGATGTGGCCACACGTCGCAGCCTGAACGTCACAGCAAGACGCTGAGGACGGGGCGCGACTAAGCTGCTGAAGCCGATTCAGGCTTCGAGCTCGATGTCCCAATAGAGGTAGTCCAGCCAGCTTTCGTGGAGGTGGTGCGGCGGAAAGCGCCGCCCCCGCTCCTGCAGCTCGAACATGCTCGGCCGCCGCGGCTCGCGGAACGGCTGCATGTGGGCCTCGTAAGGCGTGCGCCCGCCCTTGGCGAGATTGCAGGGCGCGCAGGCCGTGACGATGTTTTCCCAGGTCGTGCGGCCGCCCCGCGAGCGCGGCACAACGTGGTCGAAAGTCAGGTCGCTGGGCGAGCCGCAATACTGGCAGGCGAAGGCGTCGCGCAGGAACAGGTTGAAACGGGTGAAGGCCGGCGGCCGGTCCTGCACCACATACTGCTTCAGAGCGACCACACTCGGCAGCCGCATGGAGAAGGAGGGCGAACGGACCTCCTGCTCATAGGTCGAGATCACGTCGACCCGATCGAGGAACACCGCCTTGATCACCTCCTGCCACGGCCAGAGGGACAGCGGATAATAGCTCAACGGCCGGAAGTCGGCGTTGAGCACCAGACACGGATGGCCCGTCAGCGGGCGGGTGCTCACATGCATGGCGCGCACGCCTGCCGGAGCTTCTGGAAACGCGACGCAAAAGGACTGAAGACGAAGCCTCCCCTCACACGCAGCTGCGGGGAGCGACACCGAGGTCATCCCCGAACGATTCGAGCATACGCCCGAGTCGATGACGGGTCCAAGACGCCGCTGTTCACCGCTCGGTGAGGTTTAGGACGCCGCCGTCGTTCCGGCGATGAAGCCGCCGCCGAGAACGCGCTCTGGATCGTTCGCGGCGTAGAGCACGCAGGCCTGGCCGGGGGCGACGCCCTCTTCCGGATTATCGAACACCACAGCGGGCGCATCGCCTTGCTGCAGCAGGCGCGCCGGCGAGGGATCGCGTGTCGAGCGCACGCGGGCGAGGACCGCCACACCGTCTCGGGCGGCGTCCGCCAGGGTCGGCTGCGGACCGAGCCAGTTCTCTTCCTTGAGGGTGAGCGACGCCGTCAGCAGGGCCTCGCGCGGGCCAACGATGACCTGCCGCCGGTCGGCGTCGATGCGCACCACGAACAGGGGATCGCCGACGGCGATGTTCAGCCCGCGGCGCTGGCCGATGGTGTAGCGGGTGACGCCCTCGTGGCGGCCGAGGACGCGGCCGTCGAGATGCACGATCTCGCCCGGCTCGGCGCCGTGCGGCCGCAGGCGGTCGATCAAGGTGGTGTACTTGCCCTCGGGCACGAAGCAGATGTCCTGGCTGTCCGGCTTGTCGGCCACCGACAGGCCGATGGCCTCGGCCGCGCGGCGCACGTCGGGCTTCTCCAGCCCGCCGAGCGGAAAGCGCAGGAAGTCCAGCTGCTCGCGCGTGGTGGCGAACAGGAAATAGCTCTGGTCGCGAGCCGGATCGACGGCGCGGCGCAGCTCCGGTCCGTTGGGGCCGACCGTGCGCCGTACGTAGTGACCGGTGGCCATGGCTTCGGCGCCCAGATCGCGGGCGACGTCCAGCAGGTCGCGGAACTTCACCGTCTGATTGCAGCGCACGCAGGGGATGGGCGTCTCGCCGCGCAGATAGGCGTCGGCGAAATCATCGATCACCTGCTGTTTGAAGCGGCTTTCGTAGTCGAGCACATAATGCGGCACGCCGAGGCTCTCGGCCGCCATGCGGGCGTCGAGGATGTCCTGGCCGGCGCAGCAGGCGCCTTTCTTCTGGATGGCCGCCCCGTGGTCGTAGAGCTGCAGGGTGACGCCGACCACGGCGTACCCGGCGCGGTGCAGCAGGGCGGCGGTGACCGTCGAGTCGACGCCGCCGGACATGGCGACCACCACCCGCGTGCCTTGCGGCAGGCCGACGGCCTCGCGCGCGGCCGCCGTCGCCGCGTCGAGCGCGTCGGGGGCCGGGGCGACGCCGAGCGTCTCCGTGAGGGCGAGATCGAGATCCATCGCGGCTATTTAGCGACGCGAGGCGCTGAATGCGAGGCTACGGCCTATTTCAGGATGTCGAGCAGGCTCGAGCTGCGCAGCGACGAGAACACCTGCGCCGCCGCCTGCATGGAAAGCTGCACCTGCTCGAGCTTCGAGACCGCCTCGGCGAGGTCGACGTCGGTGATGTCGCCGGTCATGCCTTCCAGCATGTCCGCCCGGTCGCTCAGCGCGGTCTGGGCCTCGTCGGCGCGCTTCTGCATCACGCCGTTGGCGGCCTCGGTCGAGGTCAGGCCGTTGTAGGCGGTGTCGAAGCCGTTCAGCGTCGACTTCAGGAAGTCGCTCTGCGCCTCGGTCAGCCGGCCGGTGAACGGGCCGTTGGTGTCCACATAGGCCTGGATCGCCTTCAGCTGGTCGAACAGCGGCGTGGCGACCTCGCTGGCCAGCATGCCGGTCTGCATGCTGGTGTTCTCGTCGAGGCGGCTGTTGGCCTTGAAGGTGTCGTTGCTGAACAGGTCGGCGGTCGCCGGGGCGGCGGTCAGGTCCGACAGCCGGGTGGCGGCGACCGGCTGGGTATCCACCTTGCCGCCCGAGAACAGGTAGTTGCCTGCGTATTTGGTGTTCAGCCCGGAGACGGCGCTGGCGAAGTAGTTCTGCAGCTCCAGCATCAGGGTGTCGCCGTTCTCGGCGGCCACGGCGGTGGCGATGGATTCGCGCGCGCCCTTGGCGGCGTCCGACACCTGGGAGAGGCCGGTGGCCTGCATCTCCAGCTTGGCGCCCAGCGCCTTGTTCTGATCGATCAGGCCGTTCACCTTCACCTGCACGCCGCGCATGGCGGTCAGGGTCTCGGCGGTGCGGGCGTAGCCCTTGTAGTCGGTGGCCACCACCTGGCTGGAGACCTGCTCGCCGGCCTGTTGCTGGCGGACCTGGGCGCGCTGGATGTTGGCGAGGACGGCGGAGTAGCTTCCGGCGGTCGAAACACGGGTCATGGCTCAGGCTCCCGTCAGATCATGTTCGTCAGCACGTCGTACATATCCTTGGCCGCCTGGATGAGGCGGGCCGAGGCGTTGTAGGCCTGCTGGTAGGTGGTCATGTTGATCAGCTCCTCGTCGAGGTTCACCCCCTCGGCGGACTGGCGCTGGCTGTCGGCTTCGGTCTGCACCGCCTCGGCGGCGTCCTTGCGGCTCTCGGCGTTGGCCGCCTTGCGGGCGATATCGCCGCTCATCTGCATGGCGAAGTTCGAGAGCGTCGTCGTGGTAGCCGCGAGCCCGCCGGTGGCCGCGAACTTGGTGGCGACCTCCCCCGCCTTGGCGATGGCCAGGGCCCCGCGGCCGTCGCCGGCCTTCAGCGAGGCGGCCGGCGGACTGACCGACAGGTCAACCTGGGCGAAGGGCAGCAGGCCGGGCTTGGAGAGCACATTGGCGTCGATGCTGAACCGCTGGGCGCGGGCGCCGCGCTCGGCCGGACCGATGCCGAACAGCTGGCTCATCGACGGGCCGCCTGCGCCGCGTTGGGTGTCATCGGAGATCAGAGACAGGCTGACGCCCGAATTGCCCGAGGCCGCGAACTTTAGTTCGCCGTCGGCGTCGAGCGAGAAGGCCCCGTAGGCGCCGACGCCGCTGGTGGTGGCGTTCAACTGGTTCAGCAGGTCCTGCATGTCGTCACCCGGCGTCGGGGTGACGGTGATGTCTTTCAGGCGCGTGCCGTCCGGTCCCATCAGGCGCAGGCTGATCGAGCCGCTGGTGAAACCGTGCAGGCTGCTCGGCGTCATGCCGGTGGCGTAGGTCGACATGCCGGTCGAACGCACAAGGTCGTTCAGGCCGAAGAAGTGGCTGAAGCCCTTGCCCGCCTTGTCGGACGGCGTCGTCGCGTCGTCGACGACGGAAACGCCGTTGCCGCCGGTCGCCGAGACCGACAGCACGCCGTTGGTGAAGCTGGCCGAACCTGCGGCTCCCAGGCCGTTCGCGGAATTCAGCACGCTGAGGAAGGTCGCCGGCGAGGCGAAGCTCGTGGTCGTGGCGCCGCCGTCAAGGCTCATGGTCTGGGCGTCGAAGTCGACCAGCACGCGGCGTTGCACGACGCCGCTGGCGTTGGTGACGACGATGTTGGTCTTGCCCGTGAAGTTGGCGAAGGCCTCCGTCGCGTCGAGGCCGGTGTTGCGGCCGGTCAGGCTGGCCGGGGCCGGCACGGCGGTGGAGGCGTTGGACGCCCGGTTGATCTCCTCCGCCGCCTGGGCGGTGAACTCGCCGAGTTGGGCGGCCATGGCCGGCAGCTCGGTGTTGCGCAGCTCAAGTAGGCCCTTGAGGTCGCCGGTGGTGATGTTCAGCCGCACCGGCTGGCCCGAGCCGAGCGGCAGGCTGGCGGTGATGTAGCCTTCCGCGCCGCTCGTCTTGTTGAAGCTCAGGGTCGCCGCGCCGTCGCCGGCCAGGGCGTAGCCTTCGGCCGAGCGGATGTTGACCCCGCCCTGGGCGCGCTGGTCGATCTTGATGTTCATCAGCGACGACAGTTCGTCGACCAGGTTGCTCTGCAGGTTCTCCGAGCCGGTGGGATCGCCGCCCTGCAGCGTCGCGCGCTGGATGTCAGTGTTCAGCGACTGGATGCGGCTCAGCAGGTCGTTCACCTGCGAGATGTCGGCGTTGATCTTGGTGTCGGTGGTCACGCCCAGGCTGGTCAGACCGCGCGAGATGCGATCGGACTCCTGGAGGAAGGTCTGCAGCGTGTTGATGCTGTTCCCGCGTGCGAGGGTCGAGCTCGGATCGTCCGAGGCGGCCGAGAAGGACGCCCAGACATCTTCCAGCTTGTCGAAGAAGCTGCCGGTCTCCGAGGGATCCCCGAACAGGCGCTGAGCGGCGTCGAGCCCTTCATACAGAGCGCCCGCGCGACTGGCGTCCGCGGCGGCGATCAGGCTCGCGCCCTGCAGATAGGCGTTGGCGGCCCGCTTGATCGAACTGATGTCGACGCCGACGCCCATGCCCTGCGAGACCAGGCTGGTCTGCACGGCCTGTTTGCGCACGTAGCCGGGCGTGTTGACGTTGGCGATGTTGTCCGAGACCACCCGCAGGCTGGCCTGCGCAGCGTTCAGCCCCGTGGTCGCGGTGGCCATGATGGCGGCGAGACTCATGCGGCAGCTCCTGCGCACTGGGCAAAGCTGACCGGCGCATTCTGCCGGGCGCCGGTTCTGGCGCGGACGTGGCGTTTAGCCAAGTCATTGTTTTTCATAACATCTCCGATCCGGAAGCGGACGGTCGTGCAACCAGAGGCGCAAGACTGGCGCCAGAAGCATTTTTCGCCCGAGGGATCGGCAGGGATTGACCGCCAGGGCGACGAACGCCCCGGCAAAAAGCGCCACCGCCCGCAAAACAGCAGTCAGCCCAGACCCGACAGTTTTCCTTATTTTACAATGCTTTGATTTCGCTTTCGGAAGTTGGCCCGAGGGTTGCTCCATGAGTGTGGGATCGCCGCGCTCCTGCGGCGCCGCTTCGAAGGTCGCCTCGCTTGAACGTCTCCGCCGCCGCTTCTCCGCCTCTGCCTCCCGCCGCCGACAAGGGCGCGGCCGCCGGTGCGTCGGCGAAAGGCGCCGCGAGCGGATTCGACAGCTTGATGGCGGAAGTCGGCGCTTCGAACGACGACGCCCCCGCTCCTCCTCCCGCCGCGAAGCCTTCCAAGGCCGAGGCTTCCAAGCCGACGACCTCCAAGACGTCCGACAAGGTCGCCAACGACGACGAGGCTGAGTCCGACGAGGACCAGTCGACGACCGAGACCGCAGCCGACCCGACGGCCGCCGTCATGGCCGCGCTCCTCGCGCCGAATACAAAGACCCCGACCGAAACCGCCGGCCAGGTTGCCGCGACCGACGCCTCGCCGGCCGTCGGGACGACCCAGCCGCCCGTCGCTCCGGTCCCCGTCGGTCCCGTGGATGCCGCGGCGGGCGAAGTCACGGCTCAAGACACCGCAGCCGCCGACGCGGCCCTCGCGGCGGTGGACGCCAACGCCGTGGTGACGACGGAAACCGCCGCCTCTGCAGCCGCCGTCGAAACGCCGGCCGCCGCCCAGCCGGGGACCGAAACCGCGATCCCCGCGGAAAAGACCGCCAAGGCCGACAAGCCGGCCCGCGCCGAGCCGACGCCCGGCGTCGAGACCTCCGCCCGCGCCGCCGCTGCCGCCAAGGCTGTCGAAACCCAGACCGCCGACGCCGTCACCGCCCTCGCCGCCGCCTCCAAGGGCGGTGAAGAGGCCGCGAAGGATCTCGGCGGCGAGCCCGCCAAGGTCGCCGACGCCAACTCCGCCACGGCCATGGCGGCCCCGCAGGCCGCCCGCGCCGCCGAAGGCGCAGCGCCCGGCGCCGAGAGCCAGCCGGTGCGCGGCTCGCCCGACACCGTCGCTCGCCTCTCCGCCGACATCCTGAAGAAGCTGGACGGCCGCTCGACCCGCTTCGACGTCGCCCTCGATCCCCTGGGGCTCGGCCACGTGTCCGTAAAGGTCGAGATTTCCGAGCACGGCCGGATGAGCGCGGCCCTGTCGTTCGAGAATGCTCACGCCGCCGCTGAACTGCGCGGCCGTTCCGGCGAACTGCGCAGCGCCTTGCAGCAGGCCGGCTTCGACGTTTCCGACAACGCCCTCTCGTTCGACGTCGCCAACCAGAACAGCGGCGGCCGCAACGGCGGCCAGTCCACCTGGGGCTTCCAGGACGATGGTCAGGGTCGCGGCGGCGCCCATGCCGGTCGCGTGTTCGAGGCGGCGCTCAGCGGCGCCGAGGCCCTGGTTTCCGACATCCCTTACTTCCGCACCGCGCCCAGCGACGGTGTGGACATCCGCATCTAGGAGCCGCTCATGGTCGACGCCGTCTCCAATCCGAACTCCGTCGCCAACCGCATGGCGACCTCGCGAGAGAACCTGGCCTCCAGCACGGAGACCTTCCTGGCGCTGCTGACGACGCAGCTGAAGAACCAGGATCCGCTCTCGCCGATGGATTCCAACGCCTTCACCCAGCAGATCGTGCAGATGACAGGCGTCGAGCAGCAGCTGCTGACCAACGACCTGCTGACCATGCTCGTCGGGATGAACGACGGCGGCCTGACCAACTCGGTCAACCTGATCGGCAAGCAGGTGACCACCGAGACCGAGAAGGGCGTCCTGACCGACGGCAAGATCGACTTCACCTACAACCTGCCGCGCGCCGCCACGGGCCTGAAGCTCGAGGTGGTCGACAGCTTCGGCAAGACGGTCGCCACCATCAATCCGGACGACCTGACCAAGGGCGACAAGACCTTCAGCTGGGACGGCAAGTCCACCGACGGCACGCAACAGCCGAACGGCGGCACCTACACCTTGAAGGCCACCGCCACCGACGCCGCCGGCTCGGCCATTGCGGTGACGGCCAAGAGCCTCCTCGCCGGCATCGTGACCGGCGTCGAGAGCGCGGACGGCGTGACCATGCTCTCGATCGGCGACCGCAAGGTCGATCTCAACTCCGTCGTCAGCGTGACCACGCCGACGCCCACCGAAACCGCTTCCAACTAAGGACGACCTGACATGAGCATCAACAGCGCCATGCTGGCGGGCGTCTCGGGGCTGATGGCCAACTCCTCGGCCCTCGCCGCGATCTCCGACAACATCGCCAACGTCAACACCGTTGGTTACAAGCGGAACGCCGCCAACTTCTCCACCCTGGTCACCGCCCAGGGCCACGGCACGAGCTACAGCGCCGGCGGCGTGCACGCCCAGACGCGACAGTACGTCACCCAACAGGGCCTCACCCAGGCCACCAGCTCGTCGCTCGACCTGGCCATCAACGGCTCGGGCTTCTTCGTGGCGACCGACAAGCCGGAGAACATCGAGGACAGCGACGCCCGCTCGTTCACCCGCGCCGGCTCGTTCCAGCTGGACAGCCTCGGCTACCTCAAGAACGACGCCGGCCTCTATCTGCAGGGCTGGCCGGTCAACGCCGACGGCGAAATCCTCACCGATCCGTCGGACCTGTCGCGGCTGAAGTCGATCAACGTCGCCTCGGTCGGCGGCACCGCCGAGCCGACCACCCGCGCCAGCCTCACCGCCAACCTGAAGTCCTCGACCCCGGTCTCGCAGGCCGTGCAGGACATGGCGGTCACCCCGACCCCGCCGGCCACGGCCTACAACGCGGCCAGCAACTCGATGGCCGACTACGACGCCGACGCCGGCACCGGCGTGAAGCCGGACTTCGAGGTCCAGGTGCCGGTCTCCGACTCCAAGGGCGGCAAGCACACCCTGGTCGTCTCGTTCCTGAAGAGCGCGACGCCGAACGAGTGGTACGCCGAAGTCCGCGCCGATCCGGCCAGCGATGTCACGCTCGGCTCCGGCGGCACCAACGGCCTGATCAAGTCGGGCACGGTGACCTTCACCTCGGACGGCCAGTTCGACTCCACCACCCTGTTCGGCCCGGGCGGCTCGCTGGTTTCGATCGGCGCGTCCTCCGACACGCCGGCCGCCGGTGAAGTGAGCTGGGCTCCGGGCCTCGGCATCTCGGCCCAGGACATTCAGCTGAGCCTCTCGGAAGGGGCCGGCGGCCTCACCCAGGCCGACAGCGCCTCGGTTGTTCAGGCGGTGACCACCAACGGCACGGCCTTCGGCAACCTGACCAACGTCGAGATCGACCCGGACGGCTTCGTCACCGCCGTGTTCGACAACGGCGTGACCCGCCGGATCGCCCAGGTGGCGGTGGCGACCTTCGCCAACCCCAACGGCCTGATCGCCCTGAGCGGCAACAGCTACCGCGTCTCGCAACAGAGCGGCCCGTTCAGCCTGAAGGCCGCGGGGACCGGCGGGGCCGGTGAAATCGCCCCTTCGACGCTTGAATCCTCGACTGTCGACCTGTCGACGGAGTTCACCGGGCTAATTGTAACGCAGAGAGCCTACTCCGCCTCATCGAAGATCATAACGACCGCAGACCAAATGCTTGAGGAACTCATCAACATCAAGCGCTAATACTTGGGTTTTAACTCATGAGAAATGACCCGTTTCATTTCGGGACACTCTCATTAGGGGGTCATTCGTGATGGTTTCTTGCATTTTTACTAGTGGAATTAAGTCGCTGTTATCGGCTCGGCCGTATGGTCCTCGCCAACAGTGATGGCTTGAGAGGCTAGAAGCCGATGTTGCAGCAGCAGCGAACCAACAGCCGTGGCGAGAAGTACGTGATCGGTCCGACCGGCGCGCCGCTGACGCTCTCCGACCTTCCGCCCAGCGACACCGAGCGCTGGGTGATCCGCCGCAAGGCGGAAGTGGTCGCCGCCGTGCGCGGCGGTCTGCTCTCGCTCGACGAGGCTTGCGACCGCTACCGCCTCACCAACGAGGAATTTCTTGCCTGGCAGCAGTCGATCGACCGCCATGGCCTGGCCGGGCTGCGGACGACGCGCCTGCAGCAGTACCGCTAAGGAATCGCCGGCGGCCCTCCGGCCGAACGGACGGCCCCAACCGGTTCGGCCGCCCCGTCTCCAGCGGGTGCGGCCGTTTCCTTTTCCGGCCTGGCGCGACGCCGCGCCGCACAGACCTTAAACCCGCGTTTACCTTGCACCCGGTAATTCCTGCCTAGCGGCGCTCCAGCGGCCCCGCTTTGGGCAAGGGACGTCGCGGGCTTGGAACAGTTCACCAACGCGCTTCAGAAGTTCGGGATCGGACGCCTGTTCATGATCCTGGGGGTCGGCGCCGGCGTGGCCGCCGCGCTGGTCGCCCTGACCATGACCCTGGGCCGCGAGCCTCAGGCCCTGCTCTATTCCAACCTCGACCTCAAGGAAGCGTCCTCGGTCACCCAGGCGCTCGACCAGGCCGGCGTGAAGTACACCGTCAAGGGCGATGGCTCGACGATCATGGTGGCGCGCGACCAGGTCGCCTCGACGCGCCTGCTGGTGTCCGGCAAGGGCCTCGTGACCCAGGGGTCGGTCGGCTACGAAATCTTCGACAACACCAACGCCCTCGGCCAGACCGACTTCGTTCAGAAGCTGAACCAGCAGCGCGCCCTCGAAGGCGAACTGGGCCGCACGATTCGCGAGTGGGACGGCGTGCAATCCGTCCGCGTTCACCTGGCCCTGCCCAAGCGCCAGCTGTTCGAGGAAGAGGCCGAAGCCCCCTCCGCCACCGTCGCCATCGGCCTTGGCGGCCGCGATCCGTCGGCCGAGATGGTGCGCGCCGTTCAGAACCTGGTGTCCGGCGCGGTGCTGGGCATGAAGGTCGACCGGGTCACCGTCGTCGACCAGCACGGCAAGACCCTGTCGTCCGGCTCGGACGGCAGCCTGGCCGGCAAGATGGCCGAGGACCGCAAGGCCGAGGTCGAAGGCCGCATCGGCAAGACCGTCAAGGAACTGGTCGAAGGCATCGTCGGCCCCGGCCGCGCCCAGGTGAAGGTCACCGCCCAGGTCGACCTCAACCGGATCACCACCCAGGAAGAACGCTTCGATCCGGACGGCCAGGTCGTCCGCTCGGAAAGCACCTCGGCCGAGAACTCGCAGGAGCAGCGCGAGAACGCCAATGGCGGCGTCACCGCGGCGGCCAACATCCCCGGCGGCCAGAACCCGCAGGGCTTCCAGCCGCTGGGCACCACCTCGGGCGCCAACGAGAGCGTGACCAACTACGAGATCTCCAAGTCGGTGCGCACCGAGGTGACCGAGCCGGGCACGATCAAGAAGCTTTCGGTGGCCGTGGCCGTCGACGGGGCCACCGCGGTGGGCGCCGACGGCAAGCCGGGCGCCTACACCCCGCGCTCCGCCCAGGAGATGCAGCAGATCGAGCAACTGGTCCGCGCCGCCGTCGGCTTCGACCAGGAGCGCGGCGACACCGTCACCGTCGTCAACGTCCGCTTCCCCCGCGAGGCGGTCGATGGCGAGGGCGTGACCGCCGCCAGCCCGCTGATGGGCTTCGACAAGAACGACATCATGCGCTTCGCCGAGCTCGGCATCGCCGCCATCGTCGCCATTCTGATCATGCTCTTCGTGGTCCGCCCGCTGCTGAAGAATGCGGGCGGCGGCGCGGCCGGCGGCCAGCAGATGATCGCCATGGCCGGCCCCGACGGCACGACCCAGCTGGTCACCCTGTCGGCGGGCGCCACCAGCGCCGGCGGCGACATGATGGCCGCCCTGCCGGGACCGGACACCGAGCAGCGGATCAACATCGCCAAGATCGAGGGCCAGGTGAAGGCCAGCTCGATCAAGCAGGTCTCGGAGTTCGCTGAGAAGCACCCGGAGGAGAGCGTCGCGATCCTCCGCAGCTGGCTGCATGAATCCGCATGAGTCGGGCGAGTAAGAAAAATATCGTCGATCCGGCCCGCCTCAGCGGGCCCGAGAAGGCGGCCGTCGTCCTCCTCGCCCTCGGCGAGGAGCACACCAGCATCTGGGCCGCGCTCGACGAAGAGGAGATCAAGGAAATCTCCCAGGCCATGGCCGGCCTCGGCAACGTCTCGGCCTCGGTGGTCGAGACCCTGCTGGTCGAGTTCGTCTCCGGCATGTCCGGCACCGGCGCGATCATGGGCTCGTTCGAACAGACCCAGAAGCTGCTGGCCGCCTTCATGCCGGGCGACAAGGTCGAAGGCCTGATGGAGGAGATCCGTGGTCCGGCCGGCCGGACCATGTGGGACAAGCTCGGCAACGTGAACGAGGCCGTGCTCGCCAACTATCTGAAGAACGAATACCCGCAGACCGTCGCGGTGGTGCTGTCAAAGATCAAGGGCGAGCACGCCGCCCGCGTCCTGGCCGCCCTGCCCGAAGACTTCGCCCTGGAATGCGTCACCCGCATGCTGCGGATGGAGCCCGTGCAGCGCGAGATTCTCGACAAGATCGAGCAGACCCTGCGGACCGAATTCATGTCGAATCTGGCGCGCACCTCGAAGCGCGACAGCCACGAGATGATGGCCGACATCTTCAACAACTTCGACCGCCAGACCGAGGCCCGCTTCATCGCCGCCCTGGAGGAGCGCAGCCGCGAAAGCGCCGAGCGCATCCGCGCGCTGATGTTCGTGTTCGAAGACCTGTCGAAGCTCGACCCGGGCGGGGTGCAGACCCTGCTGCGCGCGGTCGACAAGGAGCAGCTGGGCCTGGCGCTGAAAGGCGCGTCGGACGGCCTGCGCGAGATGTTCTTCTCCAACATGTCGGAACGCGCCGCCAAGATCATGCGCGAGGACATGGAGAGCATGGGCCCCGTGCGCCTCAAGGACGTCGACCAGGCCCAGGTGGCCATGGTGCAGATCGCCAAGGACCTGGCGGCCAAGGGCGAAATCATGCTGGCCGGGGCCGGCGGCGACGATGAGCTGATCTACTGATGAGCGACACCGCCCCCCAAATGCGCCGGTTCTCCTTCGACACGGCCTTCGACGACGCCGGCGGCATTGCCTATCAGCCGCCGCGCCCGAAGCGCAGCTTCACGCCCGAGGAGGTCGAGGCCATCCGCGCCGAGGCCTATGCGGAGGGCGAACGCTCCGCCGTCGCCCAGGCCGAGGCCGCCGCCGCCCAGGCCCTGCAGGGCATCGCCGCCGCCAGCCATTCGGCGCTCGGCGCCCTGGCCGCCGTGGCCCACGAACATCGCACCGGCTCGGCCGAGCTGGCCCTGGCCTGCGCCGGCAAGATCGCCGACGCCGCCCTCGCCCAGTTCCCTGAGGCGGTGATCGCCGCCGCCCTGACCGCCCTGGCCCGCGAGGTTGAGGCCCAGCCGAAACTGCTGGTCCGCGCCGCCCCCGAGCTGGTCGAACGCCTGCAGGCGACGCTGGAGCAGACCGCCGCCGCCATCGGCTTCCCCGGCCAGATCCTGGTGCGCGGCGACGCCCTGGCCCCGGCCGCCTTCGTCATCGATTGGGGCGACGGCCGCGCCGCCTTCGACCCGGCCGCCGCCCAGGCGCGCGTCGCCGAAGCCGTCGCCGCGGCCCTGGCCGCCGAAGGGCTGCACGCCGAACCCCTCATTCCCGCCGACAGCTGACCCGAAAGCCCGTCATGTCAGACACCAACATCCCGCTCGACGAATTCGATGGCAGCCTCGCCTCCGAGGCGGCCATCGACACCGACAGCAAGACGGCGACCGACCTGCAGCCGGTCTTCGATGTGCCGGTCAACATCTCGGCGGTGCTGGGCAAGGCCAACCTCTCGGTCGCCCAGTTGCTGCAACTCGGCCAGGGCAGCGTGCTCGAGCTCGACCGCAAGGTCGGCGAGGCCATCGACATCTATGTGAACAACCGCCTGGTGGCGCGGGGCGAGGTCGTCATCGTCGACGAACGCCTGGGCGTGACCATGACGGAAATCATCAAGGACGGCGACACGGCCTCCTAGGCCGCGTCGGAAGCGTAAGGAACTGAGATCATGCGGCTTCTTGTCGTCGGAAAACTGAACGGGCAGCTGTCCCTCGCCGTGAAAATGGCGATGGGCGCGGGGGCCAAGGTGGCGCACGTCGAGACCACGGCGGCCGCCACCCACGCCCTGCGAGCGGGCCAAGGGGCGGACCTCTTGATGGTCGATGTCGAGCTCGACATCGCCGGGCTGATCGCCGCCAACGAGGCTGAGCGCATCCGGGTGCCGGTGGTGGCCTGCGGGGTCGGGATTGGTCCGCGCGAGGCGGCCGACGCCATCCGCTCCGGCGCCAAGGAATTCATCCCCCTGCCGCCCGACGCCGAGCTGATCGCCGCCGTCCTGGCCGCCGTCTCCGACGACAACCGCCCGATGGTGGCCCGCGACGTGGCCATGGAGCCGGTGATCGCCCTCGCCGACCGCATCGCCGGCTCCGACGCCTCGGTGTTGATCACCGGCGAAAGCGGCGTCGGCAAGGAAGTCATGGCGCGCTACCTGCACAGCAAGTCGCGCCGCACGGCCAAGCCGTTCATCAGCGTCAACTGCGCCGCCATCCCGGACAACCTGCTGGAAAGCGAACTGTTCGGCCACGAGAAGGGCGCCTTCACCGGCGCCGTCGCTCGCCGCGTCGGCAAGTTCGAAGAGGCAGACGGCGGCACCCTGCTGCTCGACGAAATCAGCGAGATGGACGCGCGCCTGCAGGCCAAGCTGCTGCGCGCCCTGCAGGAACGCGAGATCGACCGGGTCGGCGGCTCCAAGCCTGTGAAGGTCGACATCCGCATCATCGCCACCTCCAACCGCGACCTAGCGGCGGCCGTGAAGTCGGGCGAGTTCCGCGAGGACCTGCTTTACCGCCTGAACGTCGTGAACCTGCGCCTGCCGCCGCTGCGCGACCGGCCGGGCGATGTGGTCGCCCTGGCCGACCACTTCATCAAGAAATACTCGGCCGCCAACGGCGTGCCCGTGCTGCCGCTGTCGGCCGAGGCCAAGCGCCGCCTGGCCCACCATCGCTGGCAGGGCAACGTGCGCGAACTTGAGAACACCATGCACCGCGCGGTGCTGATGGCGAGCGGCGACGAGATCGGCCCCGAGGCCATCATCTCGCCGGACGGCGACCGGCTCGAC
>JAFKGN010000007.1 GCA_017307205.1 Caulobacterales bacterium | reverse complement strand
GCGAGGCCCTGGCGGCCCTGGAAGGCGCGGAGCGCGTGGCGCTCTACCCCTCCGGCCTCGCCGCCATGACCGGCGCCCTGCTGGCCTTGCTCAAGGCCGGCGACGAGGTGCTGCTGGTCGACTGCGCCTATCGCCCGACCAAGCGGTTCTGCGACAACGTCTTGGCCCGCTTCGGAGTCACCACGCGTCTCTACGACCCGAAACTGGATGCCGCGGGCGTCGCGGCCCTGATCGGCGAGCGGACTCGGGCGGTGATCCTCGAGTCGCCCGGCTCGCTGAGCTTCGAGATTCAAGACGTGCCCGGCATCGCCGCCCTCTGCCGCGAGCGCGGGGTGCTGACCCTGATGGACAACACCTACGGCGCGGGCCTGCTGTTCAAGCCGCTTGCCCATGGCGTCGATGTCTCCTGCCAGGCGCTGACGAAGTACATCTGCGGCCACGCCGACGTGTTCCTCGGCTCGGCGGCGACACGCGATCCCAAGCTCGGCAAGACGCTGGAGTTGGCCGGACATGACATCGGCTGGTCTGTCTCGCCCGACGACGCCTATCAGGCGCTGCGGGGCCTGCGGACGCTGGAGACCCGCCTCAAGCAGCACGAGGCCTCGGCCCTGACGGTCGCGAGCTGGCTGAAGAGCCAATCGCAAGTGGCGCGGGTGCTGCACCCCGCCCTGCCCGGCGCGCCGGGTCACGAGCTCTGGAAGCGCGATTTCAGCGGCGCCAACGGCCTGTTCGCCTTCGAGCTGACGCCGGCGTCGCAGAAGACGGTCGAGGCGCTCCTCGATGCGCTGGAGGTGTTCGGCCTCGGCTTTTCGTGGGGCGGCTTCGAAAGCCTGGCGATCCACTGCGACCCGCAGTTCTCGAACCGGAAGTTCAAGCCGGACCTGGCGGGACCGCTGGTCCGCCTGCACATCGGCCTGGAATCTCCCGACGACCTGATCGCGGACCTCGCCCGGGGTCTGGCGGTCTACGCCGACGCCTGAGGCCCTGGCGCGCCCAGCAGGACTCGAACCTGCAACATCCCGCTTAGAAGGCGGGTGCTCTATCCGGTTGAGCTATGGGCGCCGACCAGAGGTCAGTGGGTCCACGGAATCTTGCGGCCGGCGGCGAAGTTGTCCGCATAGGCCTTGATGATGCGTTTCGGCGTCTTGGGTTCGAACACCTGGAACGGGATGCCGCGATGCTGGGCGTAGGCGATCGCCTCGTCGCGCGTCTCGAACGCCAGGCGAACCTGACCGTTCATGTCGCTCGACTGGGTCCAGCCCATGAGCGGGTCGGCCTTGCGCGCGGCGGTCGGCTCGAACTCGAGCACCCAATCCTTGGTCTTGGCCTTGCCCGACTGCATGGCGGTCTTGGCGGGGCGGAAGATGCGAGCGAGCATGGCGGCCTCTTAGTTCGTCGTCGTCACGATGGTCGGGGCGAGAGGATTCGAACCTCCGACCCTCTGCTCCCAAAGCAGATGCGCTACCAGACTGCGCTACACCCCGAAGCTTTCGCGACGCCCGGTAGCTACAGGCGTTTCTCTTACCGGGCAATTGCCCAGAGCTTGTTGATCGGAGCTTGTCGATCAGGGCTTGAAGAACGGATGCCTGATCTGGTCGCCCGGCAGGAGGCCGATTTCGGCCGCGCGACCGCCGGCCAGTTCGAGCACGCCGATGGCCGGGCCGCCCGAGGGCACCGCGCTGTCGTCCAGCGGACGGGCGTTGCGGCCGATCGACACCACCTTCCCGTCCTGGCCGATATAGATGATGTCCAGCGGCACGAGGGTGTTGTGCATCCAGAAGGCCTGCGGGCGCGATGCCTCAAACTCGAAGAGCATGCCGCGGTCGGGCGCGACATTCGGGCGGCACATGAAGCCATACTGCCGCTCGGCGTCGGTGTCGGCGATCTCGACCTGGAACTTCACAACGCCCGAGCCGGTCACGGCTTCCAGCGGCTCAAGCGCGCCGGAGTGTGGATTGCGCAGGGTGGCGCATGCGGCCGGCGCCGCAGCGGGCGTGACGGCCGCGCTGGCGGGCGCGGGAGTCGAGGATGCCGGCGGCGCCTCGCTGGGCGCGGGCGGCGGGGCGGGCGTCTTGGACGCGCTGTCCGAACAGGCGGCCAGCACCAGGGCGAAGGCGGTCCAGACGGCGGGTGTTCTCATATCGCGTGCTTACTCCCGCCTCGTGGCCTTGCAAATGGCC
>JAFKGN010000006.1 GCA_017307205.1 Caulobacterales bacterium | reverse complement strand
CAGACCGTTCCCGATCCGACGATGGAATAACGGTCGGCTGCGAGCAGGCGTTCGAGCGACTTGTCGGTCTTGTTGGTGAGTGCGAACACCATCCAGTTGGGACTGGTGCCCGGCACCGAGGCGCGAACCGTCATGCGGCCCGACACGCCATCCTGCCCGGCGGAGGTTTCGACTTGCAGGCTATCGCCGCGGCCTTCGTAGGCTTCGCCGAGATTGGTGATTTCAACCCGGTCTTGGTCGTCTTGAATCGGGATCGGAGTCAGAGCGGCGGCGTGCCCGGCGAGGCCGAGCATCCAAAGCATTGCGACGGCCAGCACCGCGAGCCGTGACAATCCCGAATTTTTGTTCCCCCGTCCCCCCTTGCGCATCAGGTCCCTCCGCCCTGTGGAACCTCGGACAGAGGCGCGCCCGCGACGCGCGCGTAAAGGATATGGTCTTCCCAGCGCCCATTGATCTTCAAGTATGAGCGGGCGATGCCTTCGCGTTCAAATCCGCATACTTCGAGGACGCGAATGGAGGCGGCGTTGTTCAGCATCGACGCAGCTTCAATGCGGTGCAGGCGAAGCGTTCCGAATGCGACGGGCAACAGTGTCGATACGGCTTCGCGCATGTAGCCGCGCCCCGCATACGTCACGCCCATCCAGTATCCGAGAGATGCCGTCTGCGCCGAGCCGCGCCGCACGTTCGACAGGCGTAGCGAGCCCACCAGGGTGTCGTCTTGGCGGAAGATGAAGAAGGCGTAGGCCTCGCCCAGATCGAGTTCGCGTCGATAGGCCGCGAGCCGCCGACGGAAGGCGGGCTTGCTCAAATCATCAGGCGCCCAGGTCGGCTCCCACGGCTGCAGGAAGCCGCGCGACTGCTCACGAAGGTCACGCCACGGCCGATAGTCGCCCCAGCGCGGCAGGCGCAAGCGAACGCCGTCGCCCTGTAGAACCAGGGGATCCGCGGGAGATGTCCAGTCGAGCAGGGCCAAGCAGGGCTCCGGCGGCTGAGGCGTTGGTCGGGAGATTAACCGAACAACGCGCGGTCGAACATGTCCGTCGCCTTGAGGGCCGACTTCGCGCCCAGCACAGCGCCCGCGCTGGCCCGGGGTTCCAGCAGGCGCTCGCCAAGGCGGGCGATATCAGCCGCGGTGACCGCGTCGATGGCGGCGGCCAGCTCGCCCGGGCCGAACGGGCGGCCGAACAGCAGGGCCTGGCCGGCGGCGGCCTCGGCGCGGTGCAGCGGCTGCTCGCGAGCCATGAACAGGGCGGCCTTCAGCTGTGCCTTGGCGCGGGCCAACTCGGCGTCCTGGATGCTTCCGGCCAGGGCCTTCAACTCGCCCGCCGCGACGCTGGCCAGTTCGGCGGCGTCACCGGCCGCGCACCCGGCGTAGATGCCGAGGAGACCGACGTCGGCATAGGTCTCGGCATAGGCGTCGATGGCGTAGGCGAGCCCTCTCGCCTCCCGCGCTTCCTGAAACAGGCGGGACGACATGCCGCCGCCAAGGGCCTCAGCGAAGATGCGCAGGGCGAAATAGTCGGGATCGCGCGCGCCCGGCGCTGCGAGGAGCAGCACCACATGCGTCTGCTCCAACTTGCGCGCCTCGCCGGCGTGACCGGCTGTGAAGGCGGCGGCCTCCGGCGCAGGCCGGTTGTCGACGGCGGCGAGACGGCCAAACTCGGCCTCGGCAAGGCGCAGGAGTTCGTCCTCGTCGACGGCGCCGGCGGCGCTGATCACCAGGCGGTCGGGGGCGTAGAGGGCGGCGCGCCATTCGGCGAGGGCGGCGACATCGGCCGGTTCCAGCGTCTCGACGGAGCCGAGGATCGGGCGACCGAGCGGCTGGCCGGCGAAGGCCGCGCCCTGGGCGAGGTCGAACACCAGGTCGTCGGGCGTATCGGCCGCCTCGGCGATCTCCTGGGCGATGACAGCCTTTTCCTTGGTCAGATCCCCCGCGTCGAGCGTCGGGCGCAGCACAAGATCGGCGCAGACCGAAAGCCCGAGCGGCAGTCCGCCGGCGAGGGCGCGGATCTGAAAGCTGGTGCGCTCGTATCCGGTGGCGGCGTTGACGCTGCCGCCCTCGGCCTCGACGACCTCGACAATGTCTCGTGCCGAGCGCTGACCGGCGCCCTTGAACACCATGTGTTCCAGGAGGTGCGACCAGCAGTTGCGGGCGGGGTATTCGCTACGAGCCCCGCGACCGGCGACGAC
>JAFKGN010000077.1 GCA_017307205.1 Caulobacterales bacterium | reverse complement strand
CCTATCCGTCGTCGCCATTCCCTGGGTGATGTTCCTGATCGCCGCGGCCCTGACCGCCTTCGGGGCGTTGGGGCCGGCGGCGGTGGCGATCCTGGCGCCGGTGGCGCTGACCTTCGCGGCCCAGTACCGGATCAATCCGGTGATGATGGGGCTGATGGTGATCCACGGCGCCCAGGCCGGCGGCTTCTCGCCGATCAGCGTCTATGGCGGCATCGTCAACGGCCTCGTCGCCAAGGCCGGGCTCGCGTCGGGCGCCACCCAGATCTTCCTGGCCAGCTTCGCCTTCAACCTGGCCATCGCCGCCTTGCTGTTCGTGATCTTCGGCGGGCTGAAGCTGCACAATCCGAAGGGCGCCGCGCCGGCGACCGAGCCACACCCCGACCTCGCCTCACGTTCGCTGAGCGGCCACGGCGGGACGCCGGCGACCGCGACAGTGACCCATCCCGCCGACGCGGCGCCCGCCGGCCGCACGCCGCTCGACCTGCATCGAGTCATCACCTTGGCCGGCCTGCTCGCCCTCGGCGTTGGGGCGATCGCCTTCAACCTCAACGTCGGCCTGCTGGCGATGGTGGTGGCCGTTGCGCTCTCGCTGCTGTCGCCCAAGGGCCAGAAGGGCGCCATCGACAAGGTGAGCTGGTCGACGGTGCTGCTGATCTGCGGCGTGGTCACCTACGTCGAGGTGATGCAGACGGCGGGGGCGGTGACCAGCGTCGGCCAGGGTATTTCCAGCATCGGCTCGCCCCTGCTGGCCGCCCTGATGCTCTGCTTCACCGGGGCCATCGTCTCGGCCTTCGCCTCCTCGACGGCCCTGCTCGGCATGGTCATTCCGCTGGCCATGCCGTTCCTGATGCAAGGCCGCGTCAGCGCCGTGGGCGTGATCGCCGCCATCGCCATCTGCACCACCATCGTCGACACCAGCCCGTTCTCGACCAACGGCGCCCTGGTGGTCGCCAACGCCCCCGAGCCCGACCGCGAGCGCGTACTGCGGCAACTGCTGATCTACAGCGGGGTCATCGTGGCCATCGGGCCGATCGTGGCCTGGCTGGTGCTGGTGGTCCCGGGTTGGCTGTGAGCGCAAAGAGAAAGGGCCCCGCCTCGCGGCGGAGCCCTTCGCATCATCTGCAATCCCGAAAGACCTAGTCTTCCTTGGCGCGGCGCTTGCGGAACGAGGGGTTCAGCACCTGCTTGCGCAGGCGGATCGACTTCGGGGTGACTTCCACCAGCTCGTCTTCCTCGATGTAGGCGATCGCCTGTTCGAGGGTCGGGCGACGCGGCGGGGTCAGGCGAACGGCCTCGTCCTTGCCCGAGGCGCGGACGTTGGTCAGCTGCTTGGCCTTCATCGGATTGACGTCGAGATCGTCGGCGCGGCTGTTCTCGCCGATGATCATGCCTTCGTAGGTCTTCTCGCCGGCGCCGACGAACATCACGCCGCGCTCCTCGAGGTTCCACAGGGCGTAGGCGGCGGTCTCACCGTCGCTGTTGGAGATCAGCACGCCCTTGGCGCGGCCTTCGATGGCGCCCTTGTGCGGCTCGTAGTGGCTGAACACGCGGTTCAGCACACCCGAACCACGGGTGTCGGTCAGGAACTCGCCCTGATAGCCGATCAGCGAACGCGACGGCGAATGCAGGTTGATGCGGGTCTTGCCGGCGCCCGAGGGGCCCATGTCCTTCAGCTCGGCCTTACGAGCCGACAGCTTCTCGATGACGATGCCCGAGTACTCGTCGTCAACGTCGATGACGACTTCCTCGATCGGCTCCAAGCGCTCGCCGTTCTCGCCGGTCTGGTAGACCACGCGCGGACGCGAGATCGAGACCTCGAAGCCCTCGCGGCGCATGTTCTCGATCAGCACGCCCAGCTGCAGTTCGCCGCGGCCGGCGACTTCGTAGGCGTCGCTGTCCTTGCTTTCGGTGACGCGGATGGCGACGTTGGACTCGGCTTCCTTCAGCAGGCGGTCGCGGATCACGCGGCTCTGCACCTTGTCGCCTTCACGACCGGCCAGCGGGCTGTCGTTGACGCCCACGGTCATCGAGATGGTCGGCGGGTCGATCGGCTGGGCGGGCAGTGCGTCGGTGACTTCCATCGCGCAGAGGGTGTCGGCCACGGTGGCCTTGCTCATGCCGGCGATGGCGACGATGTCGCCCGCCTCGGCGAAGTCGACCGGCTGACGCTTCAGGCCGCGGAAGGCCAGCACCTTGGTGATGCGGCCGCGCTCGATTTCCTTGCCGTCGCGGTCGAGTGCGTGGATGGCCATGCCGGGTACGGCCTTGCCGCTCTCGATGCGACCGGTCAGCAGACGGCCCAGGAACGGGTCGCTTTCAATCAGCACGTTGAGGATCTGGAACGGCTGGTCGATCTTGGCTTCCTGCTTCGGCGGCGGGACGTGGTCGACGATCAGGTCGAACAGCGGAGCGAGGTTGTCGTTCGGCTGGTTGAGGTCGAGCGTCGCCCAGCCGGCGCGGCCCGAGGCGTAGATGTGCGGGAAGTCGAGTTGTTCGTCCGTCGCGCCGATGGCGGCGAACAGATCGAAGGCTTCGTTGTGCACGCGGTCGGGATCGGCGTGGGCGCGGTCGACCTTGTTGATGCAGAGGATCGGACGCAGGCCCATCTTCAGCGCCTTGGTCAGCACGAACTTGGTCTGCGGCATGACGCCTTCCTCGGCGTCGACCAGCAGAACGCAGCCGTCCACCATGCCCAGGATGCGCTCCACCTCGCCGCCGAAGTCGGCGTGGCCAGGGGTGTCGATGATGTTGATGCGGGTTTCGCCGGCCTTGCCGTTCCAGAGCACCGAGGTGCACTTGGCCAGGATAGTGATGCCGCGCTCCTTCTCCTGATCGTTGGAGTCCATGGCGCGCTCGGTGGTCGCCTCATTGGCTCGGAACACGCCGGACTGAGCGAGGAGCTGGTCGACCAGGGTGGTTTTCCCGTGGTCAACGTGGGCGATGATGGCGACGTTGCGCATAGACATGGGTGCGGGCTTCGGATTCTAACTTTTTCGGGAGGCGGGGGGCTTCTACGCGAGACCACGCCAAAACGCCACCCCGCCGTGTTGCGGTGCGGTGAAGCAGGCGATGGAGCGCATCAAAAAACCTGCGTCATGCTGAGCTGCGCGCGGCGCAAGTCGAAGCACGCAGAGCGGCGCTGCGGTGCGTCCTTCGACTGGCCCGCATGCGCGGACCGCTCAGGATGACGCAATCTTGAGGCTTAGAGCGCCGCGATCACCGCGTCGCCCATCTGGGCCGTGCCGAGCGAACCGCCGAGGTCACGCGTGCGGGCGCCGCCGTCGAGGGCGGTCTTCACGGCGGCGAGCAGCTTGTCGGCCTCCTCGATGCGGCCGAGCGACCAGCGCAGGGCCATTTCGAACGACAGGATGGCGGCCAGCGGGTTGGCCACGCCCTTGCCGGCGATATCCGGCGCCGAGCCGTGGATCGGCTCATAGAGGCCGGGCGCGCCCGGGGCGCCGAGGGCGGCCGATGGCAGCATGCCGAGCGAGCCGGTGAGCATGGCGGCGGCGTCCGACAGGATGTCGCCGAACAGGTTGTCGGTGACGATGACGTCGAACTGCTTGGGCGCGCGGACCAGCTGCATGGCGCAGTTGTCGGCCAGGATGTGCTCCAGCTGGACGTCGGCGTATTCGCGCTTATGCAGGTCGGTGACCACTTCCTTCCAGAACAGGCCGCTTTCCATGACGTTCGACTTCTCGGCCGAGGCGACGCGGTTGGAGCGGCCACGGGCCAGTTCGAAGGCGACGCGGGCGACGCGCTCGATCTCGCTGGTGGTGTAGGTCTGGGTGTCGAAGCCGCGGCGTTCGCCGCTGGGCAGGGTCTCGATGCCGCGCGGCTCACCGAAGTAGACGCCGCTCGTTAGCTCGCGGACGATCATGATGTCCAGGCCGGCCACCAGCTCGGGCTTCAGGCTCGACGCCGACGCAAGCGCGTCGAAGCAGTAGGCCGGGCGCAGGTTGGCGAACACGTCCATGATCTTGCGCAGGTTCAGCAGGCCGGCTTCCGGGCGCTTGTCGCGCGCCACGCCCGCCCACTTCGGACCGCCGACCGCGCCCATCAGCACGGCGTCGGCGGCCAGCGCCGCATCACGCGTATCGTCGGGCAGCGGCGTGCCGAGGGCGTCGTAGGCGGCGCCGCCGTAGATGGCTTCCTGGATGGTCAAGTTCGGCGTCAGGGCCGCGGCGACCTTGCGCACTTCGGCGCAGACTTCGGGGCCGATCCCGTCGCCGGGCAGCAGGAGAAGCGTGGACATGGAAGGTCTCTTCTAGGTCTGGCGCCAGTTAGATCTGACGGAAATCGGAGACGTCGTATGAGCGCATGTCGCGCCCGCCGACTTCGAACTGCGGCCACAGGGCGCGCCACGCGGCCATGTGCGGGCTGGCCCGGTGGAAGGCCAGGGCCTCTTCGCTTTCGAAATGCTCGAAGATGTGGATCAGGCCCGGGTCCGAGACGCTCTCGGACTGGGCGTAGGCGATGCAGCCCGGCTCGGCCTGGCTGGCGGCGACCATCACCGCCACATGCGGCCGGAAGTCGGCCATGCGGTCGGCCGGGACGCGGATCGAGCCGGCGAGGATGAGGGTGCTCACGACGCCTTCTCCAGCCAGGGCTCGGCGACGGCCATGCGCTGCTCGAAACGGTCGATGTCGGAGGCGCGCTGCAGGGTCTCGCCGATGGCGTCGAGGCCCTTGATCAGCTTTTCCTTGCGGGTCGGGTCGATCTCGAAGCTGAACGTCTTGCCTGAGGGCGAGACCACCACCTGCTCGGCGAGGTCGACGGTGAAGACGTGGTTGCCGCCGAGCGCCTCGGCCATCAGCTCACGCACCTGCGCCTCGGGCAGGACCACCGGCAGCAGGCCGTTGGAGAAGCAGTTGTTGTAGAAGATGTCGGCGTAGCTCGGGGCGATGATAGCCTTGAAGCCGTAGTCCATCAGGGCCCACGGGGCATGCTCGCGCGACGAGCCGCAGCCGAAGTTGTCCCCGGCGATGAGCACCGACGAGCCCTTGTATTCCGGCTTATTGAGGATGAAGTCCGGCTTCGGATTTCCGGCCTCGTCGAAGCGGAAGTCGAACAGCAGGCCTTTGCCCAGCCCCTCGCGCTCCACCGTCTTGAGGAACTGCTTGGGGATCAGCTGGTCGGTGTCGATGTTGGCGACATCGAGCGGGACGGCGCGGCCGTCGAGGCGAACAAACGGGTCCATCAGAAGCGATCCGTGATGTGGCCGGCGATGGCGCTGGCGACGGCGAGCGCCGGGCTCATCAGGTGGGTGCGGCCTCCGCGGCCCTGGCGGCCTTCGAAGTTGCGGTTCGAGGTCGAGGCGCAGCGCTGGCCCGGCTCCAGGCGGTCCGGGTTCATGGCCAGGCACATCGAGCAGCCCGGCTCACGCCAGTCGAAGCCGGCGGCGATGAACACATCGTCCAGGCCTTCCAGCTCGGCCTGGGCCTTCACCAGGCCGGAGCCCGGCACGACCATGGCGCTGACGTGCGAAGCGACCTTCTTGCCCTCGTCGAGCGCCTGCTGGGCGACGGCAGCGGCGGCGCGCAGGTCTTCGATGCGGCTGTTGGTGCAGGAGCCGATGAACACCCGGTCGATGCGGGCGTCAGCGATCTTCTGACCGGCGGTCAGGCCCATGTAGTCCAGGGCGCGCTGCACCTGGGCTTTCTTCTCGGGATCATCGAAGGCGGCCGGGTCGGGCACGACCCCGTCGATGCCGACGACGTCTTCCGGCGAGGTGCCCCAGGTGACCTGCGGGACCAGGGCGGCGGCGTCGATGCGGATCTCGCGATCGAAGACGGCGTCGTCGTCGGTGAAGAAGCTCTTCCAGTAGTTGACCGCCATCTCCCAGGCCGCGCCCTTCGGGGCCGCCGGCTTGCCGAGCAGGTAGTCGAAGGTGGTCTGGTCGGGGGCTACCAGGCCGGCGCGGGCGCCGCCTTCGATGGTCAGGTTGCAGAGGGTCATGCGGCCCTCCATCGACAGATCGCGGATGGCGTCGCCGGCGTACTCGATGCAGTAGCCGGTGCCGCCGGCGGTGCCGATCGCGCCGATGACGGCCAGGGCGTAGTCCTTGGCGCCGACGCCGGGACGCGGCTTGCCCTCGATCAGGACGCGGAAGTTCTTGGCCTTCTGCTGGCGCAGGGTTTGCGTCGCCAGCACATGCTCGACCTCGGACGTGCCGATGCCGTGGGCCAGGGCGCCGAACGCTCCGTGGGTGGAGGTGTGGCTGTCGCCGCAGACGATGGTCATGCCCGGCTGGGTGCGGCCCTGCTCGGGGCCGACCACGTGGACGATGCCGTTACGCACGTCGCCCATCGGGAAGAACTCGATGCCGGCGTCCTTGACGTTGCGGGCCAGGGTCTGGAGCTGCAGGCGCGACTCGTCGTCGGCCACGGCGTCGACGCCCTTGGCCTGACCTTGGGTCGGAATGTTGTGATCGGCCACCGCGAGGGTGCGATCGGGGCGGCGCACCTTGCGGTTATGCGCGCGCAGCCCGGCGAACGCCTGGGGCGAGGTGACTTCGTGGATCAGGTGGAGATCGATGTAGAGCACCGCCTCGCCGCCATCTTGAGCGACGACGTGAGCGTCCCAGATCTTGTCGTAGAGGGTCTTGCCGGCCATGGGCGGGGACATAGGTCCGCACATGCCCCTTCGTCTAGGGGCAGGGGGCGATTTGGGGCATGAACGTGCGGCGAAGCCACAGCACGAACGTCGTTCTTCGCGGAACCGGAGCCGCGCCGGGTCCATTCCCTGATCATCAGGCAATCAAGGACGGCCCATGACTCTGGCTCCGGCGCCCGAGGTGTCCGCCGAGGCGCGCGAGCGCGGTCTGCAGAAGATGATCGTCGAAGCCGGCTTCTCGAACGCCTGCGCCGCCGTGACCACCGGCGTAATCCTGACCGCCTTCGCGCTCTATCTAAAGGCGTCAAACTTCGCGATTGGCCTACTGGCCGCCGCCCCCTTCCTGATGCAGGTGCTGCAGGCGCCCACGGTGCTGCTGATTGAACGGTTGCGGGCGCGCAAGCGCATCGCCGTCTGGGCCAGCGTGACAGGCCGAACGGCGCTCGGCCTGATGGCGGTGCTGGCAGTGATCGGTCCGTCGGCAGCGACGGTGAGCACGCTGCTGGCGCTGCAGTTCGTCTACTGCGCCATGGGCGCCGTCGGCGGCTGCGCCTGGAACGCCTGGATCAAGGACCTTGTGCCCGAGCATCGGCTGGGCGCGGTATTCGCTCGCCGCACCACCTACGCCACCGCCGTCAGCCTGGCGGCAGGGCTGGTCGCCGCCTTCACCCTGGACCGCTTCGGGTCCGGCCCGATGCAGGCCTGGACCTTCGCCGGGCTCTACGCCTTCGGTTTTGTTTTCGGGCAGATCAGCGTGGCCGTGGTCGCCCGGATTCCCGAGCCGGGCATGCCACCGCCCGGCGAGACGATACGGTTGCTGCCCCTCCTGCGGGCTCCGCTTAAAGATAGGAACTTCCGGCGTCTGATCGCCTTCCTGGCCAGCTGGCAGTTCGCGGTGAACCTGGCGACGCCGTTCTTCACGGTGTTCTTCGTGCGTCAGCTCGGATTCTCGATGACTTTCGTCATGGGTCTGAGCGTGTTGACCCAGGTCGCCAACCTCGTGGCGCTACGCTCGTGGGGTCTTCTCTCCGACCGTTTCACCAACAAGTCCGTGCTGAGCGTCGCCGCCCCGGTCTATATCGTGTGCATCGCCGGCATGATCCTGGCGTCGCAGCTGACCGACCGCACCATGATCGGCGTCTATCTCGTCGGCCTGCACCTGTTGATGGGCCTCGCCGTGGCCGGCGTGACCCTGACCTCGGCCAATATCGCGCTCAAGCTTTCCCCCACGGGATCGGCCACCGCCTACATCGCCACCAACGCCCTGATCACCAATCTGGCCGCGGGCTCGGCGCCCATCCTGGGCGGGCTGTTTGCAGACTTCTTCGCCGCCCGCCGTCTGGAAGTGGTGCTGCGTTGGACAAGCCCGGACGGTGTGCTGGCCATTTCACCGTTCCGCCTCTCCAACTGGGACTTTTACTTCCTGATCGCCGCCGCCCTAGGCCTCTATGCTCTTCACCGATTGAGCCTGGTGCGGGAGAAGGGCGAGATCGACCGGCGGGCGATGGTCACCGAGGTAATGCTGCAGGCTCGCCGCTCGGTGCGGAACCTGTCGCCGGTAGCCGGGCTGAAAATGCTGGGCGAATTTCCCGCCAGCCTGCTGCGAGACGGGCGGGCGCGGGAGCGGCTGCTGCGGATGAGGGCCCGAAGGGACTTCAATCCATCAATCGCAGGGGCGGCTCCTCCCTCGCGGCCTCGCGCCTCCCCCTGATGTAGGCCGCCCCCTTCAGAGGGCGGTCGCCAGCCGGACTGGGTAGCGCCAGAAGATCTTCCGCACCCGGCCGTCGCGCAGTTCGAGCATGATGGCGCCGGCGTCGTCGCGGTAGGTGACCTCCGCCGGCCCCTTCAGCACCGGGCCGTCGCAGAGGACGGAGGGGAAGCGTTGGTTCCGCTCGGGGCTGGCGCGCTCCCACAGCACGTAGCTCGGCTCGAACTGGCTGCGCAGGGCCTGGTCGGCGTCCTTCCAGGGCATGCCGACCTCGACGCCGAACTTCTCGCCCTCGGCGATGCCGCCCGAGCGCTGGCTGACCACCGACCAGGCCCGCTGATTGCCGGGCCACAGGACGAAGACGGCGGCGCCCGTCACGACACAGGCGAAGATCGTCGCGATCGCGACCAACGCCCTGCGCTTGGGTCCGCCCTCTTCGGTCATGGCGGGAGTTTCGCCGACCTTGGGTTTTTCGCAACGAAAAAGGCCCGGCGTCACCGCCGGGCCTTCTGTAACTCGAAGCTCGTGGGAGCTCTTATTCTTCGCCGGCCGAAGCGGCGTCGTCCTTGGCGGCGGCGCCGCCGGTGCGCTCGGCGATACGGGCCGACTTACCGCGACGGTCACGCAGGTAGTAGAGCTTGGCGCGACGGACGACGCCGCGGCGCTTCACTTCGATGCTTTCGATCATCGGCGACATGATCGGGAAGCAACGCTCCACGCCCTCGCCGAAGCTGATCTTGCGCACCGTGAAATTGGCGTGGATGCCAGCGCCGGCCATGGCGATGCAGACGCCTTCGTAGGCCTGCACGCGCTCACGATCGCCTTCCTTGATGCGCACGTTGACGCGGAGGGTGTCGCCGGGGCGGAATTCCGGGGTCTTGCGAAGGGCGCCCAGGCGAGCGGCTTCTTCGGCTTCCAGCTGCTTGATGATGTTAGCGGCCATGGTCTTCTAGTCTCCGTCGGGCTTGAAACGCCCCTTGGTTGTCAGTTGACGATTGGCTTCCCAGAGATCGGGCCGCCGCTCGCGGGTTGTGGTCTCACGCATTTCGCGCCGCCATGCCGCGACCTTCTTGTGGTCGCCGCTCAGCAGCACCTCGGGGATGTCCAGCCCTTCGAAGCTCCGCGGTCTCGTGTACTGCGGATGCTCGAGAAGCCCGTCCTCGAAACTCTCTTCACTCAGCGAACCTGCCTCGCCCAGAACCCCCGGGACCAGACGCACGCACGCCTCGATCGCCACCATCGCCGCCGCCTCGCCACCGGCGAGAACCGCGTCTCCGACGGAGACCTCCTCGAACCCGCGGGCGTCGAGCACCCGTTGATCCACCCCCTCGAAACGGCCGCACAGGACGATGACGCCCGGCCCGGTCGCCCACTCTCGAACACGCGCCTGGGTCAGGGGCCGACCCCGGGCGCTCATGTACAAAAACGGCCGTCCCCGCCGGTCCACGCTATCCAGCGCGTCGGCGATCACGTCCGCTCGAAGTACCTGTCCATGGCCGCCACCCGCGGGGGTGTCGTCAAGGAAGCCGCGCTTATCTTTGGAAAAGCCGCGAATGTCCAGCGTTTCCAGCGTCCAAAGCCCACGCTCGCGCCACGCCGTGCCGATCAGCGAAACGCCGAGCGGGCCCGGAAAGGCCTCGGGGAACATGGTCAGGACGGTGGCGTCGAAAGACATGCGGGGGCTTTTAGACGAAGAAGCGCCGGAGTCGGAAATTTCCCGCTGACCGCGTCATCCTGAGCGGTCCGCGCAGCGGGCCAGTCGAAGGACGCACGGCTGCGCCGCCTTGCGTGCTTCGACTAGCGCTGACGCGCAGCTCAGCATGACGTTATCTATGGAACCGAACCGGAGAGTTTCCATGTCGCCGCGCTCCGTCCTCCGCGTCCACGCCGCCTATCGCGACGACATCGGCGATCTGGTCACCCGCCGCCCCCTGCCCGGCCCGCAGATCGGGCAGCTGGACCCGTTCCTGTTCCTCAATCACCACGGCCCGCAGACCTACGCGCCGAACAATCGCGGCCTGCCGTTCGGCCCGCACCCGCACCGCGGCTTCGAGACCGTGACCTTCATCCTTGAAGGCGAACTGGCCCACCTCGACAGCGGCGGCCACGAAAGCATAATCCGCGCCGGCGGGGTGCAGTGGATGACCGCCGGCTCGGGCCTGGTGCACGCCGAGGTCTCGCCGGAGAGCTTCAAGCGGGCGGGCGGGCCGATGGAGATCCTGCAGCTGTGGGTCAACCTGCCGAGCCGCCTGAAGATGACCCCGCCGGCCTATGTCGGGCTGCAGGCCGACGCCATTCCGAAGATCGAGCTGAACGGCGGCCAGGCGACGGCCGAGCTGATCTCCGGCTGGCTCGACGGCGAGATCGGGCCGATCACCTCCCTCACCGGCGTCGAGATGTCGGGGGTCCGTTTCCAGGCCGGCGGCGTCGCCCGCCTGCCCGCGCCGGCCGACCGGGCGGTGTTCTTCTATGTGGTCAGCGGCCGGGTGGCCGTGGGCGAGACGCCGGTCGAGCACTGGAAACTGGTCGAGTTCGCCAATGACGGCGACGAGATCCAGATCTCGGCGATCAGCGACGCGGTGATCCTGTACGGCCACGCCGACGCCATCGGCGAGCCGGTGTTCAGCCACGGACCGTTCGTGATGAACACCCGCGAGGAGATCATCCAGGCGATCGAGGACTACAACGCGGGGAAGTTTGGGGAGGTGCGGCTTTAAGCGGCACTATCAAGATAAACTTACGTGAGGACCTTTCGCTCACATTCAAATTTCAACCGACCCTTCCGGATAGATCGACGGGTCACGCATCAGCTGATCCAAATTTACCAGCAATGCAGAGATTCCCTGCTGACACCCCCCCCACTTATCCGCATAACCTGGGGAATGGTCACCTGGGAGATTGTACGAATAAGCATTCCCCGGAGGCCGAAATATAAATCGCTCCGCCGCGTACTCGCTCACATCACCATTGAGCCAATTATAAGTATCATTGACCCATTTGTCCGCCAAGTCACACAGCTCATCTATCTGGCTGTCCGTAACATCCCGTGTAAATTGCCTCTTGAGTTTGGCCCCAGCGGTGAAAGTCGATTTAAAGCGCTCTAACTGTGGCCCACGCACGAGCGTCGGAAGTACCGTTTGATTAAGCTGGTTTACATATCCAGCAGTCACGCCGTTACGCTGATCAATCGAGGAAACAGACGGTATATCCACCGCCGCAGCGGCTCCGCCCTCCAGATTTTTTCCGCCTGAAGACATTACAGCTGCCACCCTCTAACTAGGATTGACTATTTTTTCGGAGGCGCTTGCTTAACTGATTCAACATAGCCTGCTGTAATCCCCCCCTTTTGGCCAACCGACTTAACGACTCCCACTTGAGATCGAGGGACCGCCCCCTTGCTACCCACGGCCTGTGCCTCATTAGATGCGCCGGAACTAGACGCCGTCGTCGAGTGCGATTGGGCCTGATATGCGTCGAGCGCTCGCTTGAAATACGCGCCAGAAACAAGCGCAGTAACGGATGCGACTGCCGTTACAATTCCGCTTATGATCATCGTGGTCAAAGGCGACATACCCATGCTGCTAGCATAGGATCCTAGCGACCAAAATCACCTTGATTTGTCAGTGGGCGGTCTCACCGTAGGTATTCTGAATCTTGGCCGAATGGCCGGCGAGAGTGGAATTGCAGGCGCGCACTGCTTATAGCCACGCGCATGTCTTTCTCCGCCACCTCCCCCTTCGCGACTGACGCCAAGTCCTGGCCTTTCGAGCAGGCGCGCGCCCTGCTGAAACGGCTGGAGCGTCTGGGGCGGCTGGATGGCCGCAGCGTTATCTTCGAGACCGGCTACGGCCCGAGCGGCCTGCCGCACATGGGCACCTTCGGCGAGGTGGCGCGCACGACCATGGTGCGCACGGCCTTCCGCGCCCTGACCGACGACAAGTATCCCACGCGCCTGATCTCGTTCAGCGACGACATGGACGGCCTGCGCAAGGTCCCCGACAACGTGCCGAACAAGGAGGTCCTGGCCGAGGACCTCGGCAAGCCGCTGACGGTGGTCCGCGACCCCTTCGGCACCCACGACAGCTTCGGCGCCCACAACAATGCCCGGCTGCGCGCCTTCCTCGATGGGTTCGGGTTTGACTACGAGTTCGTCTCGGCCACCGATTGCTACAAGTCGGGCCGCTTCGACGAGACCCTGCTGATCGCCCTGGAGCGGTTCGACGCCATCCAGGCCGTGATGCTGCCGACGCTGGGCGAGGAGCGCCGCGCCTCCTACTCGCCGTTCCTGCCGATCAGCCCGACGACGGGCCGGGTGCTGCAGGTGCCAACGCTGGAGCGCAATGTCGAGCGTGGGACCATCGTCTTCCAGGACGAGGACGGCTCGAAGGTCGAGGTCCCGGTGACCGGCGGCCACGTGAAGATGCAGTGGAAGCCCGACTGGGCCATGCGCTGGACCGCGCTGCAGGTCGACTACGAGATGAGCGGCAAGGACCTGATCGACAGCGTGAAGGCCTCGGCCCAGATCTGCCGGGCGCTGGGCGGCACGCCGCCGGAAGGCTTCAACTACGAGCTGTTCCTCGACGAGAACAATCAGAAGATTTCGAAGTCCAAGGGCAACGGCCTGACCATGGAGGACTGGCTGCGCTACGGCGCGCCGGAGAGCCTCGCCTACTACATGTTCCAGAGCCCGAAGAGCGCCAAGAAGCTGTTCTTCGACGTGATCCCCAAGGCGACCGACGAGTATCTGCAACAGCTCGACGCCTATGCCGGGCAGGAGCCGAACAAGCAGATCGACAACCCGATCTGGCACGTGCACGGGGCCAACCCGCCGGCCCAGGGCTCGCCCGTGACCTTCAGCCTGCTGCTGAACCTGGTCTCGGCCGCTGACGCCGGCACCAAGGACGTGCTGTGGGGCTTTCTTTCCCGCTACATCCCCGGCGCGACGCCGGAGAGCCAGCCCTTCCTCGACCGCCTGGCGGGCTACGCGATCCACTACTACGAGGACTTCGTCCGTCCGAACAAAGCCTTCCGCGCCCCGACCGATCAGGAACGCGCCGCCCTGGTCGACTTCCTGGGCCGCCTGAAGGCGCTGCCGAAGGACGCCGACGCCGAGGCGATCCAGAACGAGACCTTCGCGGTGGGCAAGGAGCACGGTTTCGAGCCGCTGCGCGCCTGGTTCTCGGCGCTCTACGAAGTGCTGCTCGGCCAGAGCCAGGGCCCGCGCTTCGGCTCCTTCGCGGCGATCTTCGGGCTCGACCGCACGATTGCGCTCATTGAGGAAAAGCTGGGGTAAGTCGCATGGCCTGGACAGGACGCTGCCGCTGCGGACAGACGACCTTCGAGGCTTCGGCCCCGCCGTTGATCACCATGGCCTGCCACTGCCGGGGCTGCCAGCAGATGACCGCCAGCGCCTTTTCGCTGAGCGCCGCCATTCCAGCGGAAGCGTTCAAGGTGACGTCCGGCGAGCCGGTGGTCGGCGGCCTGCACGGCGCCTCGCGCCACTACTTCTGCGGCCATTGCCTGAGCTGGATGTTCACCCGGCCCGAGGGCGTGGACTTCTTCGTCAACGTGCGCTCGGCGCTGTTCGAGCCGCCGGCCTGGTCAGAGCCCTTCGTCGAGACCGTCACGGCCGAGAAGATGCCCTGGGCGACGACGCCGGCGAAGCACGCCTACGAGCACTTCCCTCCGATGGAAGACTTCCCGCGCCTGCTGGCCGAGTACGCCGCCCAACGCGAGGCCTGAAGTTCCGCGACGTTCTGTTTCTGCATCGTCATTCACCAACCGCCGGTCGGTGTTACGGTCCCGCTCGGGAGGACCTTCCATGACCGAGAAAATCAAGATTCCGGCTGAGGCCGTCGAGCTCTACACGCGCGCCATTCACGGTGAGATCAGCCGTCGTCAGTTCGTCGATGGGGTGAAGAAATTCGCCATCGCCGGCCTGACGGCCAACGCCATCATCGAAGCGCTGATGCCGAAGTACGCCGAGGCCCAGCAGATCCGGCCGGACGACGACCGCATCAAGGCCGAGTGGGTCACCGTGCCCTCGCCCAGTGGCAACGGCACGATCAAGGGCTACTTGGTCCGCCCGTTCAGCGCCAACACCCGCAGCGCCGAGGCGGCCAAGCTGCCGGGCGTGGTGGTGGTGCACGAGAACCGCGGCCTGAACCCCCACACCATGGACGTGGCGCGCCGTTTCGCGCTGGAGAACTTCATGGCCTTCGCGCCGGACGCCCTGACCTCGCTCGGCGGCTATCCCGGCGACGACTTCAAGGGCGGCCAGCTGTTCGGTCAGATCGACAACGCCAAGAAGCTGGAGGACATGCTCGCGGCCGCCCGCTACCTGAAGGCGCGGCCCGACTGTTCCGGCAAGATCGCGGCGACCGGCTTCTGCTACGGCGGCGGCGTGGCCAACGCCCTGGCCGGCAAGATGGGCCCGGACCTGGCGGCGGCGGCGCCGTTCTACGGCGGGGCGACGCCGGCGGCCGATGTGGCGAACATCAAGGCCGCCGTGCTGGTGCACCACGGCGCGCTGGACGCCAACGCCGTGCGCAACTGGCCGGCGCAGGAGGCCGCGCTGAAGGGCGCCGGCGTCACCTACGAAGGCCACATCTATCCCAACTCGGTGCACGGCTTCTTCAACGACGCCACGCCCGAGCGCTACAACAAGGTCACCGCCGCCGAGGCCTGGGACCGGACCATCAACTGGTTCAACAAGTATACGCGGCCGCC
>JAFKGN010000076.1 GCA_017307205.1 Caulobacterales bacterium | reverse complement strand
CGGGGGGCGCTCGGCGGCGGACCACGGCCCCGGCGGCCTTCGGCGGCGTCGGCGCGCGGCGGCCGCCGGTCTTGCCCTGGGCGCTGACGAACTGCGGCCGGTCGCCCTTCGGCATGTTCTGCTCTTCAACGAGCCCGGCCAACTGTTCGCGGATCACCCGCGGGCCGATCTCCTCAATGGCGCCCACCGCAAGGTCGCCCAGCGCGAACGGGCCATAGGCCAGGCGCAGCAGGCGGTTGACCTTCAGGCCCAGGCTCTCCAGCACGCGCCGCACTTCACGGTTCTTGCCTTCGTTGAGGGTGACGGTGATCCAGACGTTGCGGCCCTGGGCGCCGTCCTTGGCCTTGTCGAGCTTGGCGTCGATGGGGCCGTACTTCACGCCCTCCACCGTCACGCCGGCCTTCAGGCGATCCAGCTTCGACTGCGTCGCGTCGCCGAAAGCCCGGGCGCGATAGACGCGCGGCCAGTTGGACGACGGCATCTCCAGCTCGCGCGACAGGGCGCCGTCATTGGTGAGCAGCAGCAGGCCTTCGGAATTCAGATCGAGGCGGCCGACCGAGATCAGGCGCGGCAGACCGTCGGGCAGGGCGCCGAACACCGTCGGGCGGCCCTGCGGGTCGTTGTGGCTGGTCACCAGCCCCACCGGCTTGTGATAGCGGAACAGCCGCGTCGGCTCGGCGTCGCCGACGACCTCGCCGTCAACCGTCAGGATGTCGCCGGGGGCGATCTTCACCGCCGGGGTGGTCAGAATGTTGCCGTTCAGCGCCACGCGGCCGGCTTCGATCAGCCGCTCCACCTCGCGCCGAGAGGCGACGCCCGCCCGCGCCAGGGCCTTGGCGACCCGGTCGCCGTCCCCCTCATTCGCCGCCGCGTTTTCATCACGCTTGAAGACGTCGTATTCCGCCATGGCTGAACTCCCTTGTGTGGCCGTGCCGTCTCCCGACGGGCGTTGTCCTTAGACCCCTGAACCGCTCGATATGCAATCCGACGACAGCTACATGCGCGCCGCCCTGGCTGAGGCCCTGTCCGCCGCCGCGCGCGGCGAGACGCCGGTCGGCGCGGTGATCGTCGATCCGAAGACGGGCGAGATCGTCGCCGCCGCCGGCAACGGCCCCATCGGCGCCCACGACCCGACGGCCCACGCCGAGATCGCCGCCATCCGCGAGGCCGCCGCCAAGCTTGGCAACTACCGTCTCACCGACCTGACCCTGTTCGTCACCCTGGAGCCCTGCGCCATGTGCGCCGGCGCTATCAGCCACGCCCGCATCGGCCGCGTGGTCTACGGCGCCGACGACCCCAAGGGCGGCGCCGTCGCCCACGGCCCCAAGCTGTTCGAACAGCCGACCATCCACTGGCGCCCGACCGTCGAGGGCGGGGTGATGGGCGAGGAGAGCGCGGGCCTGCTGCGGGCCTTTTTCAAGGCGCGGCGAGGGAAGTAGAGGAGCCCAGCATGCGGGTCAGACGTCTTCGGTTCGCGGTTGCTTGCGCTATCGTCGTCTTGGGCGCGGCTTTCTCCGCTTCAGCCTCGGCGCAGGACCGCTTGCCATTCGAGTGCCGCGTCGACGCTGGCGTGGAGAACGGCAACGTCATCTACGCCGCCCTCGCCCAGATAGACCTGCCTCAGGAGCAGCGTCGCGCTGCTGAATGCGTGATGGCTCACCCCGAGATCGTCGATCCCGCGGCCTTCGCCTTCTTGGCCCAGTCGCTCTGGATGCGGGGCGATCGCCTGCAGGCCACCTTCTGGTTCTACATGTTCCAGGCCCGCACTCGCCCGTGGGTCCGCCAGGATCGAGAGATGGCCCAGGGACGCGCGGCGCTGAGCGGCATGATCGGCGGGCCGATCAACGCCTGGATCAGCAGCGACCGCGAGGCCGTCATCGAGGTCGCAAGCCGCGCCATCGCCTACGAGGCTCACGCGCCGCTCTACGCCGGAAGGCCGGACGGCGTTACCGCTACCGATTGGCTCGCCTTGATCGCCCGCGAGCGCGAGGCCTACGACACCGAATTCCGGCGCGTCGCCGCTTCTGATCTCTTCAAGCCAGGGAACTGGGAGGCGGCGCGTCGGGAGCGGGGCCTTCCGGTCGGTCCCCTCGACAAACCCGGCGCGCCGCTGCTCGACACTTGGCGCTAAGGCTCAGGGCCTCGCCGGGATGTTCACCGCCCGCTGCACCGCCGGGCGCGCGAGGCCCCGCTCCAGCCAGGCGCCGACGTTCTTGAAGTCGCTGAAGCCGACCAGTTCGCCCGCGTCATAGAAGCCCACGAGGTTGCGCACCCAGCCCAGCAGGCTGATGTCGGCGATGGTGTACTCGTCGCCCATGATCCACGCGCGGCCTTCCAGCCGGTCGTTCAGCACGCCCAGCAGCCGCTTGCTCTCGGCGACGTAGCGGTCGCGCGGCCGCTTGTCCTCGAAGTCCTTGCCCGCGAACTTATGGAAGAAGCCGACCTGCCCGAACATCGGCCCCGGCCCGCCCATCTGCCAGAACACCCAGGCGATGGTCTCCCAGCGCTTGGCCGGATCGGACGGGATGAAGCGGCCGTACTTGTCGGCGAGATAGAGCAGGATCGCGCCGCTCTCGAACAGGCCCATCGGCTTGCCGCCCGGGCCGTTGGGATCGAGGATCGCCGGGATCTTGCCGTTCGAATTCAGCGACAGGAATTCCGGCGTCCAGCTCTCGTTCTTCATGATGTCGACGAGGTGGGCCTCGTAGGGCTCGCCCAGCTCTTCCAGCAGGATCGAAACCTTCACGCCATTGGGTGTCGGCAGCCCGTAGTACTGCAGCCGATCCGGGTGCTTGGCCGGCCAGCGCTGGGTGATCGGAAAGGCGGAAAGGTCGGTCATGGCGTGGGCTCCCTGGAAGCCGGCTTGCGGTTCTGGCACAGATAGGGTGGCGGTTCGCCTCGCCAACCGCCCTAGGCCACGAAATCTTCGCTCAGCCGCCAGTCCAGGCGCTGACGCACCGCCGGCCAGTCCTTGTCGATGATCGAGAACACCGCCGTGTCGCGCAGATGCCCGGTCCAGGTGATCTTGTTCTGCCGCAGCACGCCTTCCTTCTCGGCGCCCAGCTTCTCCACGGCCGCCTGGCTGCGGGCGTTGCGGACATCGACGTTGAACTGCACGCGCACCGCCCCGCTGTCGAAGGCGTGGGCCAGCAGCAGCCGCTTGCTCTCGGCGTTGATCGGCGTCGAGCGCGCCTCCGGCCGCAGGAAGGTGGAGCCCACCTCCAGGTTCTGGTGCAGTCGCTGGATGTTCAGATAGCTGGTGGTGCCGACCACCGCCCCGTCCTCGCGCCGCACGATGGCGTAGGCCAGGCGGCCGCCCTTGGCCTGTTCGCCGGTCAGCCCGGCCCAGAAGTCGTCGAACCCCTCGCCGCACCCGTTCAGCGGCATGATCTCCCAGCTGGCCGGATCGCAGTCCAGCGCGCCGCGCAGGCCGTCCTTGTGGGCGTCGGTGATCGGCTCCAGGCGCACCCAGGCGCCTTCCAGCTCGCGGTGGTCGAGGTTCATCAAACGCGGACTCCAGTGCGGCTGATTGCGTGGGTGATGGTCCATAGCGGCATGGCCAGGACGATGGCCATCAGGACTTCGAAGATCAGGGTCTGCTTGTCGATCGGCAGCTTCAGGCGCTTGCCGATCAGCACCCGGCCGCCGGCGGCCCCCAGCCAGGCGAAGCACAGGGTCAGGGCCATGCAGGCGCCGATGCGCGGGTCATAGCCCAGCAGGGCCGCGACCACGCCGTGGGCCGCGATCACCGCCCCGCCCAGCATCCGCGCGTTCGCCCCGCCGGCCTCGACGATCGGCCCCAGCGGCTTGGGCGCGCGCCCCGCCAGCACCAGCCCGCCCAGCGTGCCGCCGATCACGCAGGCGACGACGGCGAGCAGCAGGGAAAGGTTCACGGTGGTCAGGGCGAACATGGTCCGAATGGCCTGCAAGCAAGGCTCCGCGTCAAGCGCGGCGTCCGCTGAGTGAGCGCGATATCAGGCGGGAGCGTGGCAGACCGCCTCGATATTGTGCCCGTCAGGATCCAGCACGAAGGCCCCGTAATAGTTGGGATGATAGATCGGCCGCGGCCCCGGCGGCCCGTTGTCCGTCCCGCCCGCCGCCATCGCCGCCACATAGAAGGCGTCCACCGCGCCCCGCGTCCGGGCCACGAACGCCACATGGATGCGTGGGGTCGTATGGCCCATGGTGTTGCCAACCCAAAAGCTCGGCTTGCCGCTCTGCAGCCCCTCCGGCGTCGTCCCCCTCGGCCCGTAGCCGAGCACGGTCGAGCCGTCGCCGGTCATTTCCGGCGTCACCGTCATCAGAAGTTCGCATCCGAGCGGCAGAAAGGCCGCGTCATAGAAGGCCTGCGACCGCTCCAGGTCGGAAACCGACAGCCCGATATGATCGATCACGTCGTCGTCTCCCAAGTTTCCCACGGCTTCGAGGTCCAGCCGCGCTTGACTCGCCGGGGGGCGCCCCCTACCTCCCGCGCACCGTTTGGCACTCGGTGGGTGGGATTGCTAACAGCCCCGCTCGCCCGCCGGTCGGACCCTATTTCAACCGCTCCCATATGGAGAAGACAACCATGGCGTTTCGTCCTCTTGGCGACCGCGTCCTCGTGAAGCGCGTCGAGGAAGAACAGAAGACCAAGGGCGGGATCATCATCCCCGACACCGTCAAGGAAAAGCCGCAGGAAGGCCTCGTGGTCTCCGTCGGCCCGGGCGCCCGGGATGACTCCGGCAAGCTCCAGCCCCTCGACGTGAAGGCCGGCGATCGCATCCTGTTCGGCAAGTGGTCGGGCACCGAGGTCAAGCTCGAAGGCGAAGACCTGCTGATCATGAAGGAAAGCGACATCCTGGGCGTCGTCGAGTAACTCGACCCGCCCTCTCGCTTCCCGGAAAACCCAAGTTTTAGAGAGAGCCCACCATGGCCGCTAAAGACGTCTATTTCTCCTCCGACGCGCGCGACAAGATGCTGCGCGGCGTCAACATCCTCGCCAATGCGGTGAAGGTCACCCTCGGCCCCAAGGGCCGCAACGTCGTCATCGAAAAGTCCTTCGGCGCCCCGCGCTCGACCAAGGACGGCGTCTCCGTCGCCAAGGAAATCGAACTGGCTGACAAGTTCGAGAACCTCGGCGCCCAGCTGATCCGCGAAGTCGCCTCCAAGACCAACGACAAGGCCGGCGACGGCACCACCACCGCCACCGTCCTGGCCCAGGCTATCGCCGTCGAGGGCCTGAAGTCGGTGTCCTCGGGCCGCAACCCGATGGACCTGAAGCGCGGTATCGACAAGGCCGTGAAGGCCGTCGTCACCGAGATCCAGGCCTCGGCCAAGAAGGTCACCACCAACGACGAGATCCGCCAGGTCGGCGCCATCTCGGCCAACGGCGATGACGAAGTCGGTCAGATGATCGCCGAAGCCATGGCCAAGGTCGGCAACGAAGGCGTCATCACCGTCGAGGAAGCCAAGACCGCCGAAACCGAACTCGACGTCGTCGAAGGCATGCAGTTCGACCGCGGCTACCTGTCGCCCTACTTCGTGACCAACGCCGACAAGATGGAAGCCGTCCTCGAAGATCCGCAGATCCTGCTCTTCGAAAAGAAGCTCTCCTCGCTGCAGCCGATGCTGCCGGTGCTGGAAGCCGTGGTTCAGTCGGGCCGTCCCCTGCTGATCATCGCCGAAGACATCGAAGGCGAAGCCCTGGCCACCCTGGTGGTCAACAAGCTGCGTGGCGGCCTGCGCGTCGCCGCCGTCAAGGCTCCGGGCTTCGGCGACCGCCGCAAGGCCATGCTGGAAGACATCGCCATCCTCACGGGCGGCCAGGTCATCTCGGAAGACCTCGGCATCAAGCTCGAGAACGTGTCGCTCGACATGCTCGGCCGCGCCAAGAAGGTCACCATCACCAAGGACGACACCACCATCGTCGACGGTTCGGGTGAGAAGGACGGCATCGAGGGCCGCATCGCCCAGATCAAGCGTCAGATCGAGGACACCACCTCGGACTACGACAAGGAAAAGCTGCAAGAGCGCCTGGCCAAGCTGGCCGGCGGTGTTGCGGTCATCCGCGTCGGCGGCGCCACCGAAGTCGAAGTGAAGGAAAAGAAGGACCGCGTCGACGACGCCCTCAACGCGACCCGCGCGGCCGTGGAAGAAGGCATCGTTCCCGGCGGCGGCATCGCCCTGCTGAAGGCCTCCAAGGCCCTCGAAGGCCTCAAGGGCGATAACGACGACCAGACGGCGGGGATCAACATCATCCGTCGCGCCCTGCAGGCCCCGATCCGTCAGATCGTGGAAAACGCGGGCGTCGAAGGTTCGATCGTCGTCGGCAAGGTGCTCGAGAACGCCTCGGCCACCTTCGGCTTCAACGCCCAGACCGAAGAGTACGTCGACATGGTCGCCGCCGGCGTCATCGACCCGGCCAAGGTCGTCCGCACCGCCCTGCAAGACGCCGCCTCGGTGTCGGGCCTGCTGATCACCACCGAAGCCGCCATCGTCGAAGCCCCGAAGAAGGCCTCGGCCGCCCCGGCCATGCCGGGCGGCGGCATGGGCGACATGGACTTCTAAGGACGTCCGCCCAGGCGACTGGAGCTATCTGAGTAAGCGTACGGGAAGGGCGGAGCCGCGAGGCTCCGCCCTTTTTCGTTGAAGCTCCCACCCCAACCACCGCTCATCCCGGCGCAGGCCGGGACCCAGGCTTTTTGTTGGAGCTAAGCCGCGGTGGCGGTCTGTACCGCCGCCTTCTTGGCCCCGCGCGCCAACTTCTGTTCCGCCTTCTTCATACGGCTCTTGGCTTCCCGAATCTTGTCGTCATCCACGACTTCGCGCTTCAGAACGCCGTTCACGAGAAGGTCGCCGATATCGCCCGGCTCAACCTTCAACTCTGGGAACAGTCGGCGAAGCCCGTCCCCGCCGCCGCATTGTCGACCTTCGCCCCCGCCGGTCAGTTATGACGAATTTTCGCGGCGCGACGCCGCGGGTCGGGCGTCCGCCGGGGTTTGACCGCCTTTCGCGGGCGCTTTCGCGCGTCCGTCACGCAACGGGCGATGATCCATCACAGAAGCGCTGACGAACTGTCACGGAACTGTCGTCAAACTGCAGTACCGCCGTCATCAACCAAGGTTCTCGGGGCTCCCCAGATGACTGCGCCTATCCGCCGGGCGGCCGCCGCGGCCCTGCTCCTCACGCTCGCCTCGTCGCCGGCCCGCGCCCAGACGGTGCAGGAGCTGCAGGCCCAGATCGACGAGCTGAAGGCGCAGATCGCGGCCCTCACCAAGGCTCAGGCCGCCCAGCCCGTGGCCACCGCCGCCCCGGCCGCCGTGGCCGCGGCGTCGTCCGCGCCGCCGGTCATCGAACTGCCCGCCCCGAAGGCGGCGGCGTCGGCCGCGTCTTCGGCCCCGGCCCCCGTCTCGGCCTCCAGCCCGGTCGAGCGCGTGCGCCTGCGCGGCTACACCCAGGTGCGCTACAACGCCCCGCTCAGCGGCGATTTCGACGCCCCGGCCGGCCAGTCGCGCCTGCGCTCGGTGCACGATTCCGCCGTCAGCGAGGACGCCGGCTTCTCCCTGCGCCGGGTGCGCCTGGTGCTGCAGGGCCAGATCAACGACCGGCTGGAGCTCTATCTGCAGGAGGACTTCGGCACGGCGGTCACCAACCAGTCGACCACCGAGCGGCGCGAGAGCTTCGGCCAGCTGCGCGACGCCTATGTCGATATCTTCGATTCGTCCCGCCGCTTCCGCCTGCGGGTCGGCCAGTCGAAGGTGCCGTTCGGCTGGGAGAACCTGCAGTCGTCCTCCAACCGCGTGCCGCTCGACCGGTCGGACGCCATCAACAGCGCCGTCCCCGGCGAGCGCGACCTCGGCGTGGTCGGCTACTACACGCCGGATCACGTGAAGGCCGTGTGGGATCGGCTGGAGAAGGGCGGCCAGAAGCTGTTCGGCAACTATGGGGCCTTCGGCCTCGCCGTCTACAACGGCCAGGGCACCAACCGCACCGAGCGCAACAACAGCCTGATGACCGTGGCCATGGGCACTTGGCCGTTCGAGATCGGCGATCGCCAGGTGCTGGAGCTCGGCGGTTCGGTGATGTTCAACGACTACCGGCCGGAGCTGCGCAGCGGCGGGGTCAGCGAGGCCGACTACGACGACCGCCGCGTCGCCCTGCACGCCATCCTCTATCCGCAGCCGTTCGGCGTGCAGGCCGAGTGGACCACCGGCCGGGCGCCGCAGTTCGACCAGGCCGCCGGCGTCATCGCCGAGGACCGGCTGAACGGCGGCTATGTGCAGGTGATGTACGACATGGGCGAGACGCCGATCGGCCGGGTGATCCCCTATGGCCGCTGGCAGACCTATGACGGCGGCTGGAAAGCCAGCCTCAACGCACCGCGCCTGCAGACCGACGAGGTGGAGGTCGGCGTCGAATGGCGCTTCCTCAGCAACATCGAGCTGACCGTGGCCTACGCCAACATGAAGCGCCGCGAGGCCGACGAGCGCCGGCTCGGCCGCGCCGAGGGCGACCTGATCCGCACCCAGCTGCAGTTCACCTACTAGCCGGGCGGCGCAAAAGAAAACGGCCCCGGGTTTCCCCGAGGCCGCTTCCGAAAGACGTCGAAATCGACGCCGTCCAGCTTACTTCACTTGGACGGTGGCGCCGGCTTCTTCGAGCTTCTTCTTGATCTCTTCAGCTTCTTGCTTGGAGACGTTTTCCTTGACGTTGGCCGGGGCGCCTTCGACGAGGTCCTTGGCTTCCTTCAGGCCGAGGTCCGGACGGACGCCGCGGACTTCCTTGATCACGTTGATCTTCTTGTCGCCACCGTTCGTCAGAACGACGGTGAACTCGGTTTGCTCTTCGGCGGCTTCGGCCGGAGCAGCGCCGCCACCAGCGGCCGGAGCGGCGAAAGCCACCGGCGCGGCGGCCGAGACGCCCCACTTTTCTTCGAGCAGCTTGGAGAGCTCAGCGGCTTCCAGCACGGTCAGGGCGGACAGGTCTTCAACGATCTTGTCGAGCTTGGACATTGGGTTTTCCTTCGGAGGAATAAGGTTGGATGTGTCGGAAAATGACGGGTGGGCTTAGGCGGCGTCTTTGGTCGCGTAGGCGTTGAAGACGCGAGCCAGTTGGCCCGCCGGGGCGGCCAGAACGCCGGCGACCTTGGTCGCGGGAGCCTGGATGAGCCCGATGAGCTGGCCGCGGATCTGATCGAGGGACGGCAGAGTCGCGAGCGACTTCACCGCGTCTTCGGTCAGAACGGTCGATTGACCCAGGATGCCGCCGACCACGGTGAACTTGTCGTTCTCCTTGGCGTAGGCGACAGCCACCTTGGCGGCCGACACGGGGTCGGGGCCGTAGGCGATGGCGACGGGGCCGACGAACAGGGCATCGCCCTTTTCGCCCGCGGCGCCGTCCAGCGCCTTGGTGGCGAGGGTGTTCTTGACCACCTTCAGCGAGGCGCCTTCTTTGCGAAGGCGGCCACGCAGGTCCGTCATTTCCGCAACGGTCAGACCCATGTAGTGGGTCACGACCACGGCGCCGGAATCGGCGAAGACGCCCTTCAGCGTCTCGATCGACTCGGCCTTTTGAGCGCGGTCCATTGCGGTCTCCATTACGGTTCGACGTTTCGGACTGCCCGAAACGCCGTTGGCCATGCGCCGCGATCGCTCGCGAAGCCTGGCCGGTCAGTGCTGTCCGAAGGAATGCGTCCCATCCCGAGCGGCCGGAGCCGCTGGTGATGCTGTGTCGCTTCCCCATCTCCCTGCGGCGAGGAAGGGCTCTTCCTCACTTATGGCCCGGATGACCTCCGGACCCCGTAGTTCTTGGACAGGTTTCTCACGGGCGAACCCACGAGAAGGCGCGCGTATAGAGGAAAGGGGCGCGGAACTCAAGGCGCCGCGCCCCACAGGTTTAAGCCGCCTTGGCGGCCTCGTCCTTCAGCGACTGCATGTCGATGACGAAGCGGTACTTCACCTTGCCGTTCAGCATGCGGTCGAAGGCGGTGTTGATCTCCTGGATCGGGATCACCTCGATCTCGGCCCCGATGCCCTTCTCGGCGCAGAAGTCGAGCATCTCCTGGGTCTCGGCGATGCCGCCGATCATCGAGCCGGCCAGCGACCGGCGCTTCATGATCAGGCCGAAGACGCTGGGCGAGGGGTGGGGCTCCGAGGGCACGCCGACCAGGGTCATCACGCCATCGCGCTTCAGGGCGGCGAGGAACGGGTCGAGGCTGTGCGGGGCAGCCACGGTGTTGATGATGAAGTCGAGTGAGGCGCCGACCGCCTGCATCTGCTCGGGATCCTTGGAGATCACGACGTTGGTCGCGCCCAGCGCCTTGCCGTCGGCCACCTTGTCCGGCGAGGTGGTGAAAAGGGTGACTTCCGCGCCCATGGCCGCGGCCAGCTTCACGGCCATGTGGCCGAGGCCGCCCAGGCCGACGACGCCCACCTTGTGGCCCGGCCCCACCTTCCAGTGACGCAGCGGCGAGTAGGTGGTGATGCCGGCGCAGAGCAGCGGGGCGGCGGCGGCCGGGTCCAGGCCTTCCGGCACCTTCAGCACGTGGTGGTCGCGCACCACGATCTTGGAGGTGTAGCCGCCCTGGGTCGGCAGGCCGGTCTGCTTCTCGACGCCGCCGTAGGTGCCGATCATCCCGGTCTCGCAGTAGTTCTCGAGGTCTTCCTTGCAGGCCGAGCAGGAGAGGCAGCTGTCGACGATGCAGCCGACGCCGGCCATGTCGCCGACCTTCAGCTTGGTCACGTCCTTGCCGACGCGGGTCACGCGGCCGACGATCTCGTGGCCGGGCGCGGCCGGGTAGGGCACCGGGCCCCATTCGCCGCGCACATAGTGCAGGTCTGAGTGGCAGACGCCGCAGAACAGGATGTCGATCTCGACGTCATCCGGGCCAGGCTCGCGCCGCTGCAGGTCGAAATATCTGATGGGGGACGTCGCGCTCTGGGCGGCGTAACCGGCTGCGTTGCTCATGCGATGAGGCTCCGGATGGGCGTGGTCGTGGGGAGGCGCGCCCCGAGGGCGTCGCCGCCATCATATGGGAGTAGGCGGCCTGTCCCCAACTCATTGGGCGATGAGCGGCATTCATCGACGGAATGACCAAGCTTCCCCGTCCTGCGACCGATTTTGGCGCAACGCGCGTGCTTAATCGTCCTGCCGCCGCAGCTTGACCGTTGAATCGCCTTATGAATTCCACATTTTATCCACAGGCTGTTGAACGTTTTGTGCGAGTGCACATTTTAACCATGATCGCGAAGTCGATCTTCACCTCGACTAGAGGCGCCCGCGCTGAAGCGTTTGCCCCTCAGACTTCGCGAGCGTGCTGATGTACGTATCCAAGATCGCCCCGGAGGCCCGCACCTGGGCCCTGGTCGAAGCCTTCATCAATCCCGTGGCCGAGGCGCCCGCGCCGCAGCCGCGTCCATTGTGGATCGTGCAACCCACCTGTCGCGGTGAGCACGCCCGCATGCTGGCCATCGCCGCCGCCCGTCGCCTTCGCGCCGTGGAGCGGGCCGGTCTCGCCCGCGGCGAGGACGCCGGCTACTGGAAGGCCGTCGCGCCCTTCGCCATCCGCAAGGCCGCCGGCCTGCGTGGAGAGGTCGGGTTCGGGCGTCTGCCGGGCTGAAGCCGGCACGGCAACAGAGGTTGTAGCAATTCTGGGGTCGGGCCCAGGATTACAATTGCGTCATGGCCTTAAACCGGACGCATCGGCTTCCTATCTCGTTCGTTGTCCGATTGGGGAAGGACGCCGCGTTCGGCGCGTCCAAGTAGGTGAGGGGAGATAAAACATGGCCAACGCTTCAGCTCTTTCCGTGATGTCGCCGGACGGCGGCCTCTCGCGCTACCTCACCGAAATCCGCAAGTTCCCGATGCTGGCGAAGGATGAGGAGTTCATGCTCGCCCAGCGCTGGAAAGAGCATCAGGACTCGCAGGCCGCCCACCGCATGGTCACCAGCCACCTGCGCCTCGTGGCCAAGATCGCCATGGGCTATCGCGGCTACGGCCTGCCGATCGGCGAGGTGATCTCGGAAGGCAACGTCGGCCTGATGCAGGCCGTGAAGAAGTTCGAACCGGAAAAGGGCTTCCGTCTGGCGACCTACGCCATGTGGTGGATCCGCGCCTCGATCCAGGAATACATCCTGCGGTCGTGGAGCCTGGTGAAGATGGGCACCACCGCCGCCCAGAAGAAGTTGTTCTTCAACCTGCGCAAGGCGAAGGCCGAGATCAGCGCCTTCGGCGAAGGCGACCTGCGTCCGGAACAGGTCAGCCACATCGCCACCAAGCTCGGCGTGCTGAACGAGGAAGTGATCAGCATGAACCGCCGGCTCTCCGGGCCGGACGCCTCGCTGAACGCGCCCCTGCGCACAGACGGCGAAAGCGAATGGCAGGACTGGCTGGCTGACGACGATCAGGTCAGCCAGGAGACGGCTTTCGCGGAAAGCGAAGAGAAGTCGGTCCGCATGAGCCTCCTTGAGGAAGCCATGTCCGAACTCTCGGACCGCGAGCGTCACATCCTGACTGAGCGCCGACTGAAGGACGACCCGACCACCCTGGAAGAACTCGCCTCGGAATACGGCGTCAGCCGCGAGCGGGTCCGCCAGATCGAGGTCCGGGCCTTCGAGAAGCTGCAGAAGGCGATGAAGGCCGCGGCGCTCGAACAGAACCTCGTTGAAGCGTAGGCTTCAGCGACACAGCGAATGACGAAAGGGCGCGGAGCGATCCGCGCCCTTTTTCTTTGGCGCTCAGCCCTCGATCCAGTCGACCAGGGCGCGGTTGACGGCGCCCGGCTGTTCCAGTGTCGAGATGTGACCGCTGTCCGGCACGACGACGAGGTGGGCGCCGGGGATCGCCGCCGCCATCTCCTCGGATCGATCCGGCGGCGTCACGGCGTCCTGCGCGCCGACCAGCACGAGGGTGGGCACGCTAATCTGCGAGAGGGACGGGCGGCTGTCCGGTCGACTGATGATCGCCTCCTGCTGGCGGGCGAAGCCGCCGGCGCCGATGGCCAGGCCCATGTCGACGAGGCGACCGATCAGGGTGGCGTCGCCCTTGTGCGCTGGGGCGACGAGGTTCGGCATCATCTCTTGCAACACCGTCTCGTACTCGCCAGCGTGCGCCCGGGCGATCAGGCCGCGCCGTTTGGCCGGACCCTCCGGCGCTTCCGGCCGGGCGGCCGTGTCGAGCAGCGCCAGCTTGAGCACGCGCTCCGGGGCCTGACGCATGATCTCCAGCGCTATGTAGCCGCCCATGGAGAGCCCGCCGAGGGCGAAGCGCGGCGGCGCGGAGGCCAGAATGGAGCCGGCGATCTCACCGATCGTATCGCCGTCCAGTGTGTTGGCGACGGTCACCGGGCCGTGCGGCCACAGGGCGGCGGCTTGCGGGCCGAAGAGTTCGGCGGTGCAGACCAGGCCGGGGATCAGAACAATGGGGGTCATGGAAGGCGAACTCCGAACGGCGCTGATCGATCCGCGAAGGCTAGGCGGTGGCCTCGTTCGCCATGGTCATCGGCCGCATGCCGAGGTCGGCCAGTAGCGCCTGGTCCTCGTCGACTTCGGGATTGGCGGTGGTCAGCAGCTTGCCGCCGATGAAGATCGAATTGGCGCCGGCCAGGAAGCACAGGGCCTGCTGCTCGCGGCTCATGTGCTCACGCCCCGCCGACAGGCGCACGATGGAGCGCGGGCAGAGGATGCGGGCCACGGCGATGGTGCGCACGAACTCCAGGCCGTCCACGGGCTGTGAATTCCCCAGGGGCGTGCCCACCACCGGCATCAGGTCGTTGATCGGCAGGCTGTCCGGGTGCTCGGGCAGGTTGGCCAGAGCCTGCAGCAGGCCGGCGCGGTCGCTCCGCGTCTCGCCCATGCCGACGATGCCGCCGCAGCAGGTGCTCATCCCCGCCGCCCGCACGTGGGCCAGGGTGTCCAGCCGATCGTCGTAGGTCCGGGTGCTGACGACCGTGGGATAGTACTCCGGCGAGGTGTCGAGGTTGTGGTTGTAGTAGTCGAGCCCGGCGGCCTTCAGGGCCTTGGCCTGGTCGGCGGTGAGCATGCCCAGGGTGGCGCAGGTCTCCAGGCCCAGGGCCTTCACGCCTGAGATCATGGCGGCGACCTTCGGCAGGTCGCGATCCTTCAGGTCCCGCCAGGCCGCGCCCATGCAGAAGCGCTGCGCGCCGCCGGCCTTGGCGGACATGGCGGCGGCGATGACGTCCGACGCCGGCATCAGCTTCTCGGCCTTCAGGCCGGTGTCGAAGTGGGCCGATTGGCTGCAGTAGCCGCAGTTTTCCGCGCAGCCCCCGGTCTTCACCGACAGCAGCTGCGACATCTGCACCTCGGCCGGATCGAAATGCCGGCGGTGAACGGCGGCGGCCTGGAAGACCAGTTCGGCGAACGGCAGGTCGAACAGGGCTTCGACTTCCGCACGGGTCCAGTCATGGCGCGGACGGTCTTGGGCGGCGACGTCGTCAATCGGCAAGGGCGTCGAGCTCCGAAAAAAGCCGGCGGCCACGGTAGATGCGGCCCTCGCTTTGGCCTAGCCCTTCAAAAAAACGTCAGCAAGCGGGGAAAACTTGGCGTCGGCCGCCCAGGAAATCGAGCTAAAGTTCGCGGTTTCGCCGGAGCGCGCCGAGGCGGTCTGGGCCGCCTTCGCGCCGGCCGATGCGCGGGGGAGCAAGGGCAAGACCCTGGTCTCGACCTACTTCGATACGTCCGACCGCCGCCTCTCCGCCGCGGGCATGGCTCTGCGCATCCGCGACGACGGCAAGACCAAGATCCAGACGTTGAAAGGCCCGTCCGAGGGCGGCTTCGCCCGCGCCGAGTACGAGCAGGCCGTCGCTGGGCCGGGGATCGACCTCGCCGTTCTCGCCGAGACCCCCGCCGCAGCCGTGCTGGATGGGGCGGAGTTGCAGCCGCTCTTCACCGTCGAGGTTCACCGTCGCAAGGCCGTGGTGGCACAGGGCGATTCCGAGATCGAAATCTGCCTCGATCTCGGCTGGGTCGAGGGCGGCGATCGGCGCGAGACGATCTGTGAGATCGAACTCGAACTGCTGCGCGGTTCGCCTGCCGCCCTGTTCGCCCTCGGTCGCCGCCTGATGCAGCGCCGCCGGCCGGTCGAGCTGGCGCTCGAGACCAAGAGCGCAAGGGGCTTCCGGCTGGTCGACGGCGGCAAGCGCGAGCGCGCCGTGGTCCGGGTCGGCATGGACACGGCCGCGGCCTTCACCGCCATCGGCGAGCGCCTGCGCAGCGCCCGCTCCACCTTCAAGGCGATGCTGGTCGATCCGGAGTCCGAGCGGGTCGCCGCCGAGCTGAAGTGGCTGGCCCACGCATTGGACGAGATGCGCGATCTCGACGTGCTGGCCGAGTCCATCGCCGACGCCGATGCGGCGTTCCACGGCGTGTTGGAGGCGGCCCGCGCCGCCGCCCGCGTGCGCCTGCAGGCGGCCTTGAGTTCGCCGCGTCGCCGCGCCCTGCCGCTGAAGATCGCCGAGTGGCTGACGGTCGGTCGCTGGCGACGCAGTCGGACGCGTGACCTGCGCCAGCTGCGCGAGCGGCCGATCGCCGAGTTCGCGGCCGATGCGCTGGACAAGCGCTTGTCCAAGCTCGACCCCAAGGAAGACCTCGCCGCCTTGCCGGTGGAGCAGCGCCATCACGAGCGCATCAAGATCAAGAAGCTGCGCTACGCCGCCGACGCCTTCGCGGCGCTGTTCGACGCGCATCCCAAGCGCCGCAAGCGGATGACCGCCGCCTTCAAGGACGCCCAGGAGTGCCTCGGCCTGCTCAACGACGACGCTGTCGGCCGTGAGATCGCCCACCGCCTGGTCGCCGATAGCGGCAACGCTGAAGCGGCCTTCGCGGCGGGCGCGGCCTTCGCCCCCGACCCGCGTCGCGACGCCAGGCGCCTCAAGGCCGCCCAGGCCGCCTGGGCCGAGATGTTCGCGGATAGGCCGTTCTGGCGCTGAGCTGGTTCACATAAAGATATCCTTATACCTCCGTTGCGGGGATTCCGCCGCGCGGGTATAGACGGCTCACACCTTCATAGGAGCCCGCCGCTCATGGCCGACTACATCGTCAAGGACATCTCGCTCGCCGACTGGGGCCGCAAGGAAATCCTCATCGCCGAAACCGAAATGCCCGGCCTGATGGCCACGCGCGCCGAGTTCGGCAAGGATCAGGTGCTGAAGGGCGCCCGCATCGCCGGCTCGCTGCACATGACCATCCAGACGGCGGTGCTGATCGAGACCCTGCAGGCGCTCGGCGCCGAAGTGCGCTGGGCCTCGTGCAACATCTTCTCGACCCAGGACCAGGCCGCCGCGGCCATCGCCGCCAAGGGCACCCCGGTGTTCGCGGTGAAGGGCGAGACCCTCGTCGAGTACTGGGACTACGCCCACAAGATCTTCGAGTGGCACGACGGCGGCTACCCGAACCTGATCCTCGACGACGGCGGCGACGCCACCCTGCTCTGCGTGCTCGGCCCGAAGGCCGAGAAGGACCCCTCGATCCTCGACAACCCGACCAACGAGGAAGAAGAAGCCCTCTACGCGGTGATGAAGCGCTACCTGAAGGAAAAGCCGGGCTTCTACTCGGCCATCCGCGCGGCGATCACCGGCGTTTCGGAAGAAACCACCACGGGCGTGCACCGTCTGTACCAGATGGCCGCCAAGGGCGAGCTGCCGTTCCCCGGCATCAACGTCAACGACAGCGTCACCAAGTCGAAATTCGACAACCTCTACGGCTGCCGTGAGAGCCTGGTGGACGCCATCCGCCGCGGCACCGACGTCATGCTGTCGGGCAAGGTCGCCGTGGTCTGCGGCTACGGCGACGTGGGCAAGGGCTCGGCCGCCTCGCTGCGCCAGGGCGGCGCCCGCGTGATCGTCACCGAAATCGACCCGATATGCGCCCTGCAGGCGGCGATGGAAGGCTATGACGTCCAGACGCTCGAAGACGTGGCCGGCAAGGCCGACATCTTCGTCACCGCCACCGGCAACAAGGACGTTATCACCGTCGAGCACATGCGGGCGATGAAGAACAACGCCATCGTCTGCAACATCGGTCACTTCGACTCGGAGATTCAGGTCGCTGGCCTGAAGAACCTGAAGTGGGACGAGATCAAGCCGCAGGTGCACCACGTCGAGTTCCCTGACGGCAAGAAGATCATCCTGCTGTCAGAAGGCCGCCTGGTGAACCTGGGCAACGCCACGGGCCACCCCAGCTTCGTGATGTCGGCGTCGTTCACCAACCAGACGCTGGCCCAGATCGAACTGTGGACCAACCGCGCCAAGTACGACAACGCGGTCTACACCCTGCCCAAGCACCTCGACGAGAAGGTCGCCTTCCTCCACCTTGAGAAGCTCGGCGCCAAGCTGACCACACTCAAGAAGGAACAGGCCGACTACATCTCGGTGCCGGTCGAAGGCCCGTTCAAGCCGGAACACTACCGCTACTAGGCGGCACGGCGATTTCAGTATCCGAGGCGGCGGGGCGAAAGCCCCGCCGTTTTCGTTTGCGGGCCTCAGCAACGGGTGTTGCCGAAATCAGACACAACACGTGTTCATAGAACGTTGTTCTTGTTTATCGCCGCGCCTGGGCGTTAGCTGCTGTCCGAGGGGCGTCTTCGGGCGGTGATCATGATCAAAACTCTGGCCATTTTCTGCTGCGCGGCGGCTGTCTGCCTCGGCCTGGGCTTCACGCTGAAACAGTTCCTCAGCGCCAACGGCGTCTACGTCGATCCCAACCTGCCGTTCCTCAGCGCCATGGGCATGCTGCTGCTCTACCTGGTGGTGAAGCGCTTCAGCCGGGAGTAGCCGGCGCGCAGCGATCTTGATGCGGCGCTTATGTGGGCGCGCGTCTTCCACATCGAACGCTTACGCGCTTCGGCGCGATGCTGCGCCTCATTGGAGGGCGCCCGGCGTCCTCGCTGAAGGAGCCGGCGGCGCATGCCCCAAGCTGTTCCAACCTCTCACCGCCCGACGGGCGCCGCGGAGCTGATCGAGCTCTTCGAAGCGGCCGATATCCGCCGCTCAAGCCTCATCCGCGTCACCGGGCCCAGCGGCCTTTCGGCCCTGCTGTGGCTGTGTCGTCACGGCTTCGAGCAGGTCGGCTACCAACGAGCCGGGTTCGGACCCTCCGAGCAGCCCGACGCCCTGCTCGTGGCTCACACCTGCGACGCGGCCGCCCTCGAACACTTGTTGGTCGCCGGGCCGCATGTGCATGACGGCGGCGTACTGATCTTTCAATGCGCCGTGCCGATCAGCGCTGGTCTCGTGGCCCATCTGCTGGAGACGTATGGCTACCGGGTCGAGCGCCGTCTGCATGGCGTGCGCCGTGATCTCTACCTCGCCCGCCGCTGCTCCAGTCCCCGCATGCTGAAGGCGGCGTGAGATGATCCGTCCTTCCGATTGGTGGATCATCGACCTGGCTTTGCAGCCGGACGCGCCCCAGCGTCCGGCTGCAAAGCCCCGGCTGAACCCACGCGAGCGCAACCTTGCCGCCCGCCTGCTGGTCAGCCTGATCGGCGGCGCGGTGTTCATCGCCCTGCTGGTCGCCAGCCATCATCTGCCCGCCGCCGCGACGCCGCTGCGGGTGATCGCCTGCCTGTGGTTCGCGGGGCTGGTGATGCTGAAGTTCGCCCTCTGGGCCCGCGCCGAACGCGAGCCCTAGGCGGGCGTCAGACGACCCAGTCGAACGAGCGGCCCACGGCCTTCTTCCAGCTCTTGTAGAGGCCGGCGCGCTTGTCTTCCGACATCTGCGGCTCCCAGCGCTGGGAGGCCTTCCAGTTGGCGGCGAGGTCCTTGGGGTCCTTCCAGACGCCGACCGCCAGGCCCGCCGCATAGGCGGCGCCGAGGGCGGTGGTTTCGGCCACCTCGGGGCGGACGACCGGCAGGTTGAGGATGTCGGCCTGGAACTGCATCAAGAGCTGGTTGCCGACCATGCCGCCGTCGGCGCGCAGCTCCTTCAGGGCGATGCCGCTGTCCTTCTCCATCGCCTCGACCACGTCGCGGGTTTGGTAGGCCACGGCTTCGAGCGCGGCGCGGGCGAAGTGGCCGGCGCGGGCGTAACGGGTCAGGCCGGCGATGATGCCGCGCGCGTCGTCGCGCCAGTAGGGGGCGTAGAGGCCGGAGAAGGCGGGCACGATGTAGACGTCGCCGTTGTCGTCCACCGTCTTGGCCAGGTCCTCGATCTCGGGGCTGGTCTTGATCAGGCCGAGGTTGTCGCGCAGCCACTGGATCAGGGCGCCGCTGATCGCCACCGAGCCTTCGAGGGCGTAGCAGGGCGCGGCGTCGCCGAACTGATAGGCGACGGTGGTCAGGAGGCCGGCGGTCGACTGCACGGCCTCGGTCCCGGTGTGCATCAGCATGAAGCAGCCAGTGCCGTAGGTGATCTTGGCCTCGCCGGGTGCGAAACAGACCTGACCGACCAGGGCCGCCTGCTGGTCGCCCAGGATGCCCGCGATCTTCGTCCCGGCCAGCACGCCGGTCGCCTCGGCGTAGACCTGCGACGACGGCACGATGCGCGGCAGGACCGCGCGGGGGATCTTGAAGGCGGCCAGCATCCCCTCGTCCCAGTCGAGGGTTTCGAGGTTCATCAGCTGGGTGCGGCTGGCGTTGGTGACGTCGGTCAGGTGCTCGGCGCCGCCGGTCAGGTTCCAGACCATCCAGCTGTCGATGGTGCCGAAGGCGATCTCGCCGGCCTCGGCCCGGGCGCGCAGGCCGGGCGTGTTGTCGAGCACCCACTGCAGCTTCAGGCCGCTGAAATAGCTGGCCAGCGGCAGGCCGGTGGTCGCGCGGAAGCGGTCGGCGCCGCCGTCGCGGGCGTAGTCGCGGGCGAGGCTGTCGACGCGGGTGTCCTGCCAGACCAGGGCGTTGCACACGGGCTGGCCGGTCTTGCGGTCCCAGACCACGGTGGTCTCGCGCTGGTTGGTGATGCCCACGGCCGCCAGGTCGCTCGGCTTCAGCCCCTTCTGCTGCAGGGCCTTGGCGATCATCGCCTCGGTGTTGCGCCAGATCTCGGCCGCGTCGTGCTCCACCCAGCCCGGCTGCGGGTAGATCTGCTCATGCTCCTGCTGGGCGACGGAGACGATATCGCCCGCGCGGTCGAACACGATGAAGCGGCTGGAAGTGGTGCCCTGGTCGATGGCGCCGATGTAGGTCTCGCTCATGGTCGTCCTCAGTTCGGCGCGCCGGTGGTGGGCTCGGCCTGTTGCTGCACGCGGTCGGTCTTCGGGGGCAGGTAGGGGCGGATCAGAACCTGATAGGCGCCGCCGCCGACCAGGCCGCCGATCAGCGGACCAACGATGGGGATCCACCAGTAGTTTCCGGGCGACGGGAAGGCCTGGGTGTTCCAGCCCATCAGATAGGCGAAGACGCGCGGGCCGAAGTCGCGGGCGGGATTGATCGCCCAGGCCTCCAGATAGCCCATGGACGAGCCGATCAGGGCGACCAGCAGGCCGATGATCAGGGCGCCCGAGTTGGCCATCGGGGCCATGGTGTTCCACTCCTCGGTGATCGCGAAGATGCCGAGCAGCAGGAAGGCGGTGAGGATGATCTCGTTGATCAGCGCCCGCATCGGGGTGATCGCCAAGCCGGGGTGGGTGAAGAAGACCCCGGCGGCGCCGCCGTCGCCCGCGCGGGTAAGGTGCTGCACGCTGTTGTAGTGGTCGATCACCGGCGAGAACAGCAGGTAGACCACCGCCGCGCCGAGGAAGGCGCCGATGACCTGGGCGATCATGTAGAGCGGCACCTTCTTCCACGGAAAGCCGCGGTAGACCGCCAGGGCCAGGGTGACGGCCGGATTGGCGTGGGTGCCTGAGACCGCGCCTGTGACGTAGATGGCGATGGTGACCGACAGACCCCAGGCGATGCAGACGCCCCAGTAGGCCTGCTGGTACGGGCTCGGGTCGTAGAGGGTGTACATGGCCGCCACCGAGCAGCCGAACGAGATGATGATGAACATGGCGACGGCCTCGGAGATCATCTCTCCGCGCAGCGCGCGCCATCCGCTTGGCTTGGTCATTTCACTCCCCCGAATGTGCGCACTTTCGGCGCTTTCAACGATCTTAGTCGCCTAACTCACGCGGCGGCGAGTTGCTTGGCGCGCATCGCCATCCAGGCGTCGAGCGCGGAGGCGGTTTCCGGCGGCGCATGCAGACCGACCTTGGAGCGCCGCCACAGCACGTCCTCCGCCGTGCGCGCCCATTCATGGCGCATCAGGTAGTCGGCCTCGGCTTCGGTCAGGCCGCCGCCGAAGTTGCGGCCGAGGTCCTCGAGGTGCTCGGTATCGCCGATCAGGAGCTCGGCGCGTGAGCCGTAGGCGTGGGCGAGGCGCAGGGACAGCGCCTCCGGCAGCCAGGGATGGCGGGCGCGGAAGGCGGCGAGGAAGGCCTCGAAGCTTTCGATGTCGCCGCCCGGCAGGGGCTTTGTGTCCGTCCAGCCGGTGTTCAGGCCAGGCAGGTCCGGGCGCTTGAAGTAGCGGACCAGCTTCTCCATCGCGTGTTCGGCCAGCCGCCGGTAGGTGGTGATCTTGCCCCCGTAGATCGACAGCAGGGGGGTGTGCCCATCCTCGCCGCCGTCGACCCGCAGCACGTAGTCGCGGGTGACCGTGGAGGCGTTGGCCGCCGCGTCGTCGTAGAGCGGGCGCACGCCGGCGTAGCTCCAGACCACGTCCGACGGCGCGATCTGGCGCTCGAAGTACTGGTTGATGATCCGGCAGAGGTAGTCGGTCTCCTCGGCGCTGATCTCGACGTTGGTCGGGTCGCCCTTGAACGGCTCGTCGGTGGTGCCGATCAGGGTGAAGCGGTCTTCGTAGGGGATGGCGAAGACGATACGCTTGTCGCGGTTCTGCAGGATGTAGGCCTGGTCGCCGTCATAGAGGCGCGGCACGACGATGTGGCTGCCCTTGACCATGCGCACATGCACCGCTTCCTCCAGGCCTAGCGCCTTGCGGACCACGGTGTCGACCCAGGGGCCGGCGGCGTTGACCAGGGCGTGGGCCCGCACGGTCTCGGCGGGGCCGCCCTCCGGCTGCAGGTCGGCCTTCCAGACGCCTTCCTGGCGCTCGGCATGGGTCAGGCGGGTGCGGGTGCGGATTACGGCGCCGCGCTCGGCCGCGTCCATGGCGTTCAGCGTCACCAGGCGGCTGTCCTGCACCCAGGCGTCGGAATAGGCGAAGCCGCGCGTGAAACTGGCCTTCAGCGGCTGACCGACCGGGTCTTCCCGCAGGCGGACGCCGTGCGAGCGGGGCAGGGAGATGCGGCCGCCGATATGGTCGTAGAGGAACAGGCCGGCGCGGATCAGCCAGACCGGCCGCAGCGATCGATCGTGCGGCAGGATGAAGCGCAGGGGCCAGGCGATGGTCGGGGCGATCTTCAGCAGCCGCTCGCGCTCCTGCAGGGCCTCGCGCACCAGGCGGAACTCGTATTGCTCGAGATAGCGCAGACCGCCGTGGATCAGCTTGGTGCTGCGCGAGGAGGTGTGGCTGGCGAGGTCATGCTGCTCGACGAGCAGCACCTTCAGCCCGCGCCCCGCCGCGTCGCGTGCGATGCCCACGCCATTGATGCCGCCGCCGACGATCAGCAGGTCGAATACTTCGGACGCCATGTGGGCAGGAGAGGGGGGAAGCGCAGCGTTGTAAAGGCGCGGCGGATTTCGATGTCCGCCCGTGTCGCGGCCGGGCCCCGACAAGCGCCGACACACATTTGGCGCGGCTCGACATGTTGCGACAATCGACGGACGCGGCGGCGTTACGCACGGCCCTTAGCACTGGGATCGTCAGGAACGACCTGATGCACAAACCCTAGAGGACCGAAACGATGACCAAGACCTTCATCAACACCGCCCTGGCCGCCGTCGCGGCTCTCACCATGCTGCCGGCTATCGCCTCGGCGCAGACGACCGGCCCGGCCCGCAAGCCGCCGGTGGCCGAGCGCTCCGCGAAACCGGCGACGCCCGCCAAGCCGCAGGCCGCCAAGCCCGGTCAGGGCAAGCGCCACGAGCACGCCGGCCCGCAGAAGTTCGCCGACCGCGGCGACAATCATCGCGGCGCCCGCCCCGAGGGCCGTCGTGACGACCGCGGCGATCACCAGCGCGGCCGCGGCGGCGACCACGACCGTCGCGATCACCGCGGCGACAACAACAAGGAGCAAGGCCGCGCTCGCGGCTAAGGAGGCGCAAGACGGCTGGAAAGGACGGCTTCCCCGGAACTCTAGGACCCCTGGTCCTAGAGTTCCAAACTCAATGTTTAGGGCGCACCGGACGGGTTAGCCGGCTTCCACCTAACCCTGGTGCGCCCTGGCGCCCATCGCGGGCCTCCGCTAAGCCTCGGGCGTGCCCCTCGCGCTCGTCCTTTCCAGCCACGTCGCCGGCAGCCGCGTCGGCGGCTCGGCGCAGGCGGCCGCCCTGGCGCCGTTCAAGATCGACGCCATGGTGGTTCCCACTGTGCTGTTCGGTCGCCACCCCGGATGGGGCCCGCCCGGCGGGGCCGCCGTCCCCATCGAAACTTTCGAAGGCATGCTGACCGGCGTCGAGGCCAACGGCCTGTTCGGCAAGGTCGACGCCGCCATCACTGGGTACTTCCGCAGCCCCGAGCAGGTCCAGGCCGCCGCCCGCGCCATCTACGCCGTCCGCGCCGCGCCGCGTTACGGGGCCTATTCGCCCGCCGCCCGCATCATCATCGACCCGACCTTGGGCGACGCCGGCAAGGGGCTCTATGTGCCGGTCGAGGTGGCCGAGGCTGTCGTCGCCGAACTGCTGCCTCGCGCCGACCTCATCGCCCCCAACGCCTGGGAGCTGCAGCATCTGACCGGCCAGGAGATCGCGGGTCCTGAAAGCGCCGTGCGCGCCGCCCAGGCGCTCGGCAAACCGGTGCTGGTCTCCTCGATCCCCACGGCTGAAGGCCTCGGCGTCGTCCATGTCGATGGGGAGGAAGCCTGGCTCGCCGCCCATCCCAGCCTGCCGCACGCGCCGAACGGCGTCGGCGACCTCTTGACCGCCCTGTTCGCCGCCCAGCTCATCGAGGGGCGCGAGGCGCCGGAAGCCCTGGCGCACGCCGTCGGCGGGCTCTACGAGACCGTCGCCGCCGCCCGGGACTGGGGCGCGCCGGAGCTGCCGATCGTCGCCATGGGCGCCCGGCTGATGGAGACCAGTCCCGCAGTGCGAACGGAGCGTCTGGCATGAGCGCGCAAGGATCGATCGGCGGCGTCTGCCCGCCCGCCTTCGAGGGCGTGCGCGAGGTCTTCCAGCGCAGCTTCGACAACGACGAGGAGACGGGCGCCCGCTTCACCTTCCTGGTCGAGGGCCAGGTGTTCGTCGACCTGTGGGGCGGGTTCGCCGACAAGAGCCACACGCGCGACTTTGACGAGCTGACCCTGACGCCGGTGTTCTCCAGCTCCAAGGCCGTGGCGGCGTTTCTGATCGCCCGCCTCATCGACGCCGGGAAGCTGTCCTACGATCAGACTGTCGCCTCGGTGTGGCCGGAGTTCGCGCAGGCCGGAAAGGCGGAAATCACCGTCGCCCAGGCCCTGTCGCACCAGGCCGGACTGCCGGGCCTGACGGAGCCGATGGACGCCGCCGAGTGGTTCGACTGGGACGCCATCTGCGCCCGCGTCGCCGCCATGGCCCCGATGTGGCCGCCGGGCACGGCCAGCGGCTATGCGCCGGGTCTGTTCGGCTTCGTGGCCGGCGAGATCTTCCGCCGCGTCGATGGTCGGACCATGGGGACCGCCCTGCGCGAGGATATCGCCGAGCCCTTCGGCCTGGACCTGTCGATGGGGCTGCCGGACAGCGAGCTCGCCCGCCTCGCCGAGGTCGAGCGCCCGCGCTCCCTGCCCAACTTCGGCAAGATGAACGAGGCGCGGAAGGCCGCCTTCATGACCCGTTGGGCCGCCCCCGGCGGGGCGCGCTCGCCCGACGCCTGGCGCAAGGCCGAGTTTCCCTCGGCCAATATCCACGCCACCTCCGAGGCCCTGGCCCGGCTGGCGGGCGCCCTGGCCAACGACGGCATGCTCGACGGCGTGAGGCTGCTGACGCCCGAGACCATCGGCGAGGCCAGCCGCGAACGGATCGCCGGCCCGGATCAGGTCCTGCCCTACGACGTCTCCTGGGCCGCCGGCTTCCTGCGCAATCCGCCCAACATGTTCTACGGCCCGAGCCAGACCGCGTTTGGTCACTCCGGCTGGGGCGGCAGCTGTATCTTCGCCGACCCGGAGAACCGCGTTTCGGCCGCCTATGTGATGAATCGGCAGTCACCGGAGCTGATCGGCGACCGCCGAGCGGTGGCCCT
>JAFKGN010000075.1 GCA_017307205.1 Caulobacterales bacterium | reverse complement strand
GGTGTCGTGATAGGCGAACAGCAGCTTGAACGAGAACACCGCGATGAACATCAGGATCAGGACCGGCAGAACGGTCCAGATGATCTCGACGGTGGTGTTGTGCGTGAACTTGGCCGGCACCGGGTTCGCGCGCTTGTTGAAGCGCACGATGATGTAGACCAGCAGGCCCAGCACCAGCAGGGTGATGCCGCCGGTGATCCACAGCAGCATGTTGTGGAACCAGATCGCATCATACTTCAGCGGCGAAGCGGCCGGCTGAAGATCGATGCCGCCCGGAGTGGGTTGCCCCATCAGATCCGCGGCGAAAGCCGCTCCGGCAAAAGCCATACCTGCGCAAGCCGCGGCCAGAGCCGTCGCCCGCCGCCGCATCCCCGAAAACTGCGCCTTCATATCCCTCACGGTCCGTTCAGCAGGGGACGATCCTGACAAATGGACCGCCTCGCCTGACGTCTGAGCGCGCGAGCGGGTACCCCACCCTCGCCGCCTTGTTGGGGTCCATACGCGGAACGCCAAGGCTTGCCAAGGCGCTAGAGGCGCCTCCAAACGCTACAAAGTCTCACTCAACCGGCGGAGCACGATGGCCGCGAAGCACTCAAGCCCCGATCGAGCGGAAATTCGGCGCGCATTCGCGGCGGCGGTGAACATGTCCGCCGATGAGATCGCGGCGTTCATGGACACCGACGATAGCCGTCGCGTGGGCTTCACTCGGCCTGGCGAGACGGAATCGGTCGGCCGCCAGTCGGGACGGCGAATCATCGCGATCCTTGGAAAGCCCGACGAGGCGCTGGACGACGCGGACTACGCCCATATGCGAAAAGTCATCGGGTTCGTGCGCCGTCACCGGCCCGGGCGGCCGATGCGCGACCCCTGGTCGTCCCGCTGGCGTCACGCCTTGATGAACTGGGGCCACGATCCGATGCACGACGACCTGCCGTTCCTCTGACGCGGAACCACGGGCGGGCCGGCGGTTTTCCAGCGACATGGAACCCGATGATGTCGATCAGGTGCGACGCGCCTTCGCCGAAGCCGTGAACATGCCTCCGGCCCAACTGGAGCGATGGCTGCAGCGCGACGAGAGCCGCGAGGTCGGCTGGGTTGATGGCGAGCCGAAGCACGGCGCCGGCGGCAAGGAGTCGGTCGGCCACGCTTCCGGCCGCCGCATCGTTTCCATCAAGCGCAAGAAGAAGGCCGAGCTGACGGCCGACGACCTTGCCCACATGCGCAAAGTCGTCGGCTACGTCCATCGCCACCTGGCCCAGAGGCCGGATGGCGATGTCTCACGCACCCGATGGCGCTACTCGCTGATGAACTGGGGCCACGACCCGCTGAAGCAGGCCTAGAAGCGCGCCTCGAGCTGGGCGCCGATCACCCGCGGCGCGCCGAGGATGGCGAGCGGGGCGGTCGTGCGCTTCTGCTGGGCGTACTCTTCGTCGAGCAGGTTCTTGCCGTAGAGATAGACGCCCCAGGGACCGGCATCGTAGCCGAACCGGCCGTTGACGATGGTGCGGGCGCCCACCTGGCTGGCGGCCTGATTGTCGCCGACCACCGTATAGACCTTGCCGCGGTAGTTGGCGTTGAGGTTGGCCACGAAGCCGCCCGCGAACCGCCAGTCGCCGCCGAGCGCGGCCGTCCAGCGCGGAGCAAAGGCGAATTCCGAACCCGAGAGATCGCTGAGCGAGCCCGCGAGGCGGAAATCGTCGAACTCGGTCTTGGAGTAACCTAGCGAGCCGTACCAGTTGAAAGCGCTGGAGACCCGGTGGCTGGCTTCGAGTTCGCCGCCATAGAGGTGGGCCTTGCCGGCGTTGACCGTGTTGTAGTCGTAGAGGCCCAGGCCGTAGTTCACGGTGACCTGCTGGTCGCTCCAGTCGACGTAGTAGGCGTTGGCGTTCAGCGTCAGGGCGCCGTCGAGCCAGGCCGATCGCAGCGATGCCTCGTAGTTCCAGGTGAATTCCGGATCATAGGCGACCACCTGAGAGCGGGCGGCGTTGAAGCTGGAGCCGCCCGAGCGATAGCCGCGCTGCACGACGAACGCCGCGTTGACGGCGTCCGAGAAGTCGTAGCGGACCCCGACCTTGGGTAGGAAAGCGTCGAAGTCGCGCGAGGCCGGCGGTGCATTGGAGCCCGCCTGGGCCACATAGCCGGCCACCGCCTGGTTGATGCGGGCGATGGTCAGGTAGAGCTGGCTGCCGATGGCCCCGAAGGCGGCGGGATTAGGATAGGTCCCCGCGAAGGTCGCGGTCTGGTGGACCTCGATATCGTTCTCCTCGTGGTCCCAGCGGAAGCCGCCGAGGAACGACAGGCGGTCGGTCGCCTTCCAGGCGCCATCGCCGAACAGGGCGTAGGTCTTCACGTTCAGCGGCGCGTCGACCTTGTAGTCGACCGGCACCACCGGCAAGGCGCGGACATAGGTGGCGGCCAGCGCATTGGCGTTGGCGACGGGCAGGCCGCCCTGGACCAGCAGCTGGGCGATGGTGGCGGTGGGCGTCGCGATCTCGGTGCGGCTGCCGGTGGCGGCCAGTTGCTCGCGATCATAGTAGAAGGCGCCGAGCAGGCCGTTGGCGCGCTCGCCCTTGTAGTTCAGGCGCAGCTCGTGGGTGAAGGTGGTGTACTTCGAGCCGCCCGCGCCCCAGGCGCTGTCCTGAGGGCCGTTGTCACCGTCGAACTCGAGGAAGTTGTCCACCTTGCTGAAGGTGGAGACGCCGTTCAGCGTCAGGCGATCGGAGAGCACGTAACTGGCTTCGGCGCTGAGAATATCCGTCTCGTTGTCGCTGCCGTTGCGGCGATTGTCGGTCGCCACGCGATTGCCGTACGGATCGGCCCCGTCGGTGCGGGCGTAGACATACTGATACGGGCCGTGCGTCTCGAAATAGGTGTAGCCGAGCTGAACCTTCAGCCCCGGGGCGCCGGCCGGCTCCATCAGGAGCTTGGTTCGCACGGTGAGGACGTCGAGCGGATCCTCGGCCGTGTTGCGGGTGGTGTTGCGAATGAAGCCTTCGGACTCGCGCTTTTCCGCGGAAATCCGGAAGGCCAGCTGATCGGCGACGAGCGGGCCGCCGCCGGCGATGGCATAGGACGTATCTCGCGGATCGGCGGCCATCACGCGGGCGCGCCAATCCCAATCGTAGGTCGGCTCCTGGGTGCGCAACACGACGGCGCCGGCCAGGGCGTTCAGGCCCTGCAGCGTCGACTGCGGGCCACGGAAGATTTCGATCTGCCGCACGTCCCAGGCAGTGGTCGGGCTGTCGAACAGCACGCCGCTCGGCATCGGGGCGCCGTCGATATAGACGGTCGACAGGGGCGCATCACCGGCGCCCGAGACACCACCATTGGCGACGCCGCGGATCGTCATGCCTTGCGAGCCGAAGGTCTCGGCGACGTTGGCCGTGCGGTTGAAGACTTCGCTGAGGTTCTGAATCGCCTCGCGGTCAATGCGGGCGGCCGTGGTCACCGCCACGCTGGTCTGGGTGTCCTTCAGCGGGCGTTCGGCCTTCTCGCCGGTGATCACCACTTCGCTGAGTTCGGTCACGCCGCCGGCGTCCTGCGCCCAGCCTTGACCGGCGAATCCAAAAACTGTGAGCGCGGCCGCCGAAGCGAGCATCGATTTGCGCATGAGAACCCTCCAACACTAGACGCCGAGCCCCCTTCTCGAGGCCATGGGACGGCGTGCGGGCGGGAGGATCGGCGCCGAGGCTTAAGATTTCGCGCTTTTTTCGCAGAGTTGTCGGGAACCGGAGACCATTTGGGCCGTTCGCGGTTCAATTGCGGTGTGTCCTGGCGGCTCCGCCGGCTCCGACTGTGGCGCCCCTGCAATTAACCCAAAAAACCTGCCCGAGATTCGTCGTCGTCATCGTGGCGTCATCGAACCTTCTCACTATCTAAGCGTTGCCATGGGGACTCGCTGACCCCTGGCTGGAGAGGCTTCCATGCGTCTGCTCGACACCATTCTGCTCGCGCCCGCCGTTGCGATCGCCTTCCTTGGCTCGCTGGGCTTCCGAGGCGCCTGGCGCGCGAGCGCCGCCGTGCTCGACGAGTTCAAGCGCGGCGAATACGCCTCCTAAGTCGCCATCGCGCCGAGAGACGATCTGGCGCGCTCGACGGACCACGGTCGCGCGCCTATCTGTTTGGGCATGACCGCTCCGATCACCGCCCCCTCCCTGCTGGACGCCGCCGGCGTCGATCCCGAACGCGCCCGCGCCCTGCTGGGTGACGCGCTCGCCGGCGCCGACGACGGCGAACTGTTCCTCGAACGCTCCGAGAGCGAGAGCTTCGTCTTCGACGACGGCCGCCTGAAGACCGCCTCTTACGATTCCGGCGAAGGTTTCGGCCTGCGCGTGGTTGCCGGTGAGACGGCCGGCTACGCCCATGCCAGCGAGATTTCGGAAGCCGCCATCGGTCGGGCCGCCGACGCCGCCAAGCTGGCCCGCCGCGGCTACTCCGGCGTCGCCACCGAGGGGCCGCGCCCGACCAACGCCAAACTCTACGGCGAGGACGATCCCCTCTCGGACCCCGCCTTCGCCGACAAGGTCGCCCTGCTGCAGGAGATCGACGCCTTCGCCCGCGCCCGCGACCCGCGCATCGTGCAGGTTATGGGCGGGCTGCATGGCGAGCGCCGCGTGGTGGAAATTCTGCGCGCCGATGGCCGCTTGATCCGCGACGTGCGCCCACTAGTGCGCGTCAACGTGCAGGTGACCGTCGAAAAGGACGGCCGCCGCGAGACGGGATCGTCCGGCGCCGGCGGCCGCGCCGGCTTCCACACCTGGGTGACGCCCGAAAGCTGGAAGGATCAGGTCGACGAGGCCCTGCGTCAGGCCCTGGTCAATCTCGAGGCCGTCCCCTGCCCCGCCGGCGAGATGGACGTGGTGATCGGACCGGGCTGGAACGGCGTGCTGCTGCACGAGGCCGTCGGCCATGGGCTGGAAGGCGACTTCAACCGCAAGGGGCTGTCGGCCTTCTCCGGCCGCATCGGTGATCGCGTGGCGGCCCCGGGCGTGACCATCTTCGACGACGGCTCCATCGCCGGTCGCCGCGGCTCCCTGACCGTCGACGACGAGGGCACGCCGACCTCACGCACCATCCTGATCGAGGACGGCATCCTCGTGGGCTACATGCACGACCGCATGAGCGCGCGCCTGATGGGCCTGGAGGCTACCGGCAACGGCCGCCGCCAGTCCTACGCCCACATGCCGATGCCCCGGATGACCAACACCGGCATGCTCGGCGGCGACGTGCCTCAAGAAGAGATGATCCGCTCGACCAAGCGCGGTCTCTACTGCGCCAACTTCGGCGGCGGCCAGGTGGATATCACCAACGGCAAGTTCGTCTTCCAGTGCACCGAGGCCTACCTCATCGAGGACGGCAAGGTGACCACCCCGGTGAAGGGCGCGACCCTGATCGGCGATGGCCCGTCGGTGATGACCCGCGTGCAGATGATCGGCGACGACTTCTGCTTCGACCCCGGCATCGGGGTCTGCGGCAAGGCCGGCCAGGGCGTGCCGGTGGGCGTCGGCCAACCGTCGATGAAGATCGGCGGCCTCACGGTCGGCGGCACCAGCCTCTAACCACAGGACGGGCTTAGGGCCGGCGTCGCCGGCTTTCGCTCACCTCCGATAAATTACTATTGTAGTTTATTATTACGCGTGTAGCTTGATCGCGTCGCGCTGGTCGCGGCGGAGCGAGGTGGGAAGGACGGCATTTCGCTGGGCCGTCGCCCTTCCCACCTTACGACCTTGTAATGATTGCGGAAATTTAATCGACGTTACGCCCTTGTAACTGGTGATTACGGCCGCGCGTCCGCAGGTTTCCTGCGCTGTGCCAGGGGGTTTGTGGATGCGTGGGCGGTATTTTGCGGGCGCGGCCCTGGCCGTTTTTCTGGGAGTTGGCGCCGCCCAGGCTCAGGACACGACCGCCGCCGGTCAGCAGGGCGTGCTGGTCTACGACACGCCGTTCTTCGCCAATGCGCGCCCCGTCACCGCCCTCGACATGATCCGCCTGCTGCCCGGCTTCAACTTCGACGCCGGCAACGAGGGCAACCAGCAACGCGGCTTCAACGGCGCGGCCGGCAATGTGCTGATCAACGGCGACCGTCCGGTGACCAAGACCGAAAGCCTGGAGCAGGTGCTTCGCCGCGTCTCGTCGGATTCGGTCGAGCGGGTGGAGCTGATCCGCGGCGGCGCCCCGGGCATCGACATGCAAGGCCGCGCGGTGCTGGCCAATGTGGTGCTGAAGACCGCCGCCCGCGTCGAGAAGGTGATCAACTACGACGCCTATCTCTATCCCGACGGCTATCTCGGCATCCTGCCGTCGTTCCAGGTCTCGCGCCGCCAGGGCGTGTCGGAAAGCGAGATCTACGGCCAGCTCATCAGAGACCGCACCGACAACACCGCCGACGGTCGAAAGACCGTTGTCTACCCGACCGGTCCGGCCCAGCAGGCCAACCTCGACATGCACGACAAGGTCACCGGCGGTCAGCTGCGCGGCGCGATCCAGCGGCCGATGTTCGGCGGCAAGATCCGGCTCAACGCGGTGGTCAGCAAGGACGACTTCGACCGCAGCGTCTCCACCGACATCCTCTCCGGCCCCGGCGTCAGCGAATACGTCTCGGAGCGCTACCGCTCGACCGCCTACGAGCTGGGCAGCCGCTTCGACCGCAAGCTCGGCGCCTCGAGCGAAATGGAGGTGGTCGCCCTGCAGCGCATAGAAGTCACCGACTACGGCACCAAATCGAAGGTGGCCGCCGGTGATTTCGGCGAGGAATCGACCTCCGGCGAAAGCATCGTGCGCGGCGTGCTGCGCACCAAGCGGGGCGACCGCTGGTCGTTCGAAGGCGGCGGCGAGGCCGCCTACAACTTTCTCGACAGCGACACCCGCTTCAGCCAGGGCGGCGTGCCCATCGCCCTGCCGGCCGCCTCGGTGAAGGTGGAAGAGCTGCGCGGCGAGGTGTTCGGCACCGCCACATGGCGGCCGAGCGACAAGATGACCGTCGAGGCCAGCTCGCGCTTCGAGGTCTCGCGGATCAGCCAGTCGGGCGACACCGACCTGGAGAAGGAATTCTTCTACCCCAAGCCGCGCCTTCTGCTGACGTGGAATCCGGTCACCAACCACCAGTTCCGCCTGCGCCTGCAGCGCGAGGTGGGCCAACTCGACTTCGGCGATTTCATCAGCTCGGCCTCGGTCGATCTCAACCGCGTTCAGGCCGGTAATGCCGACCTCGAGCCCAACCGATCCTGGGTGGTCGAAGGCTCGTATGAGCGCCGCTTCTGGGAGAAGGGCGCCCTAACGGTCTCGCTGAAGGAAACGCGCTACGACGACGTGGTCGACGTCATCCCGGTCGAAGGCTTCGACGCCCCCGGCAATATCGGCTCGGGCGTCGCTCATGCGCTCAGCGTCAACCTGACCGTTCCGCTGCAACGCCTCGGCATCACCGGCGCGCGCATCGAGGCCAAGGGCGATTGGGTGAAGTCCGAGGTGACCGACCCGACGACCGGCGAAAAGCGCCGACTGTCCGACCAGGCCGGGACGCAGGCCAACATCGCCTACATCCACGACATCCCAGGCGGCAAATGGAGCTACGGCTTCAAATACTTCTCGCCGATCGACGTGAAGGTGTTCCGCGTCGCCGAGGTGTTCCGCTTCGACATGGAGGAGCAGTTCGAGACCTTCGTGGAATGGCGGCGCACCCAGAACCTGACCATCCGCCTGGACTGGCAGAACATCAGCGCCCGTAGCGTCGTCCGCAGCCGGGAGATTTTCTCCGGCCCGCGCGGCGCCTCGCCGTTCAATCGCTATGAAGCCCGCGACGTGCCGTTCGACAGCTGGATCTATGTGCGGGTGCGGCAGGCGTTCTGACGACGAAGCCGGCCGCCAACGCGTGCTGGCGGCCGGCGAGCGCCGGGCGATCTTCCTCCGGCCCGACGCCTCCCGCCTGGCTGGAGACCAAGGCGGGGTTCACCTCGCTCGGCGAGGTGACTGTCTGAGCCTTACGAGTGGCCGTGCCGGATCTTGGCCGGCGCCTCGCTCGGGGTCAGGCTGGCGATCTGGCAGCGGTCGCGACCGACCCGCACGGTCGAGAAGCGGTCGAGCCGATCCGTGCCGCGGGTCTCGAAGCGGATGCCGACGGCGTAGGGCAGGTTCATGCACGGGCCGAACATCTCGGCCTTGTACCAGCGGTTATGGTTGTCCTGCAGGTACAGGGTTTGGGAATCCGGAGCCTGCCAGTTGCGGATCGCGCCCTGGTTCACGAACGGGATCGACGCCTGCGGTTCGGCAGGCGCACGCACCGGCGCCGCCTGTGCGGCGCCGACCAGGCTGACAGCGGCCAGGGCGGCTAACATCAAAGACTTCATCGACGTCTCTCCTTCACCGTGGAGAGTGCGCCTCACTGGCTGAACCGCGGCTGAACCGGGCCTTCAGGCCCGGTCCACGGGCACGGTCTGACGCTCGCCATCGGTGGCCGTCGCCGGCGGCTCGACGGTGTCGTTGGCGCCGTGGGCCCATTTGCCGATCAGCGGCGACAGGGCCAGGAACAGCACGCCGAAGCCGACGCCGGCCCAGCCGATGATGTTGAAGGTCTTCAGCGAGGCGGCGAAGGCTGCGGCCGGGTCGAGCACCTGGCCTCCCACCGTCTCCGTGCCGGCCGTGGCGGCGATGAAGCCCCCGAGATACTGGCCGCCCGACTGCGCCAGGAACCAGACGGCCATCATGGTGGCGATCAGGATCGGCGGCGCGAGCTTTGTGGTCGCAGACAGGCCGACCGGCGAGAGGCAGAGTTCGCCCGTCGTGTGCAGCAGATAGAGCAGGCCCAGGATAATCAGCGGCATGCGGAAGCTGTCGTCGACCAGCCCCTGGAACAGCACGATCACCAGGAAGCCCAGGCCGACCTGAAGCAGACCGAGGCCGAACTTGATCAACGGCCCGCCATCCTTGCCCCGGCGGCCGAGCGCCGTCCAAAGGGTGGCGAACAGCGGCGCGCCCATCAGGATGAAGGCGGCGTTGAACGACTGGGTCTGGGCGGCGGTGAAGCCCATGTCGATGAACCACACCGAGGCGGGGTCACGGCCGGACGCGGCCAGCATGGCCTGGGTGCCGAAGAACAGATCGCGGCCCAGCACACCGGGAATCACCTTGGCGGCCGAGATCAGGTCGAGCTGGGTGTTGCGGTCGGCGAACAGACTGAGCGAGCTGCCCGCCTGCTCGAACAGGGTGAAGAACAGGGTCGATCCGACCACCAGGGTCAGGGCCAGCATCAGGCGCTCGCGCTCGACCTTGCTCGCCTGGGTGACCATGTAGCGGCCGACGTAGGTGAGGATGGCGACGGCGCCGATCAGCAGGGCCCAGCCGACGAGGCTGTTCTTCTGGACGACGAAGAACACCACACCCAGGCCGACCAGGGCGCCGAGGTAGATCAAACCCTCGCGGTTGAGCGGCCCGACCACGCGCTGCTTCAGATGCGCCGGGTTCGGCGGCTCGCCCTTGCCTTCCAGCAGGGGCCGCCCGAGCACGAAGCCGATGAAGCCGGCCGCCATGCCGAGGCCGGCCAGGCCGAAGCCCGCCCACCAGCCCACCGTCTGGCCGAGATAGCCGCAAAGGATCGCGGCCCAGAACGAGCCGAGATTGATGCCGTAGTAGTAGAGGGTGAAGCCCGGATCGCGGCGCGGATCGCCCTGCGGATAGAGCTGGCCGACCAGGGACGAGATGTTGGCCTTCAGGAAGCCGACGCCCATGATGATCAGCGACAGCGCCAGGTAGAAGATATTCACGTAGCCCTGGTCGCGGCCTTCGACGGAGAGGGTGTAGCTGCCCTTGCTCAAGGTCGCGGGGAGGGGCGCGCCGGCCGGGAGGTTCTTCATGGCGATGCCGCCGTCGGCGGCCGGGCCGTAGGCGTAGGCCTCGCCGCCCACCAGCAGCTTGCCGGCGCCGCCGGCCTTCTGATCGATCTGGAACTCGTAGCGCGCGCCCTGATAGTCGAGCACCTGTTTCGCGGAGGGGCCTTCGACCGCCATGGTCAGGTGGCCGGCGACCAGCAGCAGGGCCCCGAACGCCACCGCCTTGCGGGTCCCAAGATAACGGTCGGCCAGGATGCCGCCGATCAGCGGCAGCAGATAGACCAGCGTGGTGTAGGAGCCGTACTGGCCGTTGGCGAACTTGTCGTCGAACAGGAAATGCTGGGTCAGGTAGAAGATCAGCAGGCCGCGCATGCCGTAGTAGGAAAAGCGCTCCCACATCTCGGCGAAGAACAGGACGACCAGACCCCGAGGGTGCCGCCGCAGCTGCAGGAACACCGGAATGCCGGTGGCCACGGTGATCAGCACGCCGATCAGAATCACGATGTTCATGGAAAAAGCCGCCCCGGGTATGGCTCACGCGGGGTCGTTTCCACCCCGTTCACTGTAGCCGGGCAGACAAACACGCCGCGACGCCGCGCACAAGCGAGGGTTGCGCGACCCTTTCGCGCCTCACGCAGCCGTGCAGGAGCCCCCCAGGCCCTGGCGCGTTTGACCGGGCAAAGAGCTTAGGAGTCGCACCATGAACGACGCTCCGTTCACTACCTCCGCCCCGTCGGCGACCATCACCCGCTGCCCGCGCCGCGTGCAGGCGCTGTTCGCCGGCCACCTGCTGGCCGACAGCGGCGACGTGTTGGTCCTGCGCCAGGCTGGTCAAACGCCCGTCCACTTCTTCGCCCGCAAGGATGTGGAGATGGCGGTGTTGCGCGAAGGCGACTGCCGCGCGCGCTCGACCCTTGGCGAAGCGCGCTGCTTCACCATCGTGCGCGACGGCCAGATCGTCGAGGATGTCGCCCGCTGCTACGTCCGCCCCGAGGCGCCGTATCAGCAACTGGCCGGACGCATCGCCTTTCAGACGGATCATGTCGAGGTCCACGAGACCGACCTCGCCGCCGATGAATCCGCCAGCTTCGAGGGCGCCAACGTCGACGAAGTGGTTCGGCACACCGACTCGGGCGCCGGCTTCAGCCAGGAAGCGGCCTGGGAGCCGACGGTCAGCACGCCGTCATCGCCCGATCCCGACAAGCCCTATTCCGGGGTCGGGGCGATCTGATCAGAAGTAGGCCGCTTCCTCGAAGATCGGCTGTACCGAACCGCCCCACGGCCCGTTGAACTTCTCGAGCCAACGCTCAGCCAAGGTGACGCCGCTGTCGGCGATGGCTTCCAGCGGGGCGAGGAACACCTCCTCGCCGAGGCCGCGACGCTGCAGCCCCTCGCGGGCGATGGCCACCACATCGACGGCCACATCGCGCATTGAACGGCCAGCGACCTTGCCCTTCAGCCCATGACGGGCCGCCTCGCCGCGCGAGGCGACGTGATCTTCGGCGCTCCAGCCCTTGCAGAGGTCCCACGCGGCGGCCAGGGCCGCGTCGTCGTAGAGCAAGCCCGTCCACAGCGCCGGCAAGGCGACCAGCATGTCGGCCGGCCCGGAGTCTGCGCCACGCATCTCCAGGTAGGACTTCAGCCGAACCTCGGGGAAGATGGTGGTGACGTGGTCGGCCCAGTCCTTGATCGAGGCGCGCTCGCCCGGTCGGGCTTCCAGCTTGCCGTCGATGAAGTCGCCGAACGATTGGCCGGCGACGTCGATGTAGGTGTCGCCGCGCTTCACGAAATACATCGGCACGTTCAGGGCGTAGCGGGCGTAAGCCTCGAAGCCGAAGCCGTCCTCGAACACGAAGTCGAGCATGCCGGTGCGGTCTGGATCGGTGTCGGTCCAGACGTTGGCGCGGGTCGACAGGAAACCGGTCGGCTTGCCCTCGCGGAACGGCGAGTTGGCGAACAGGGCGGTGGCGATCGGCTGCAGCGCCAGGCTGGTGCGGAACTTCGCCACCATGTCGGCCTCGGACGCGAAGTCGAGGTTCGCCTGCACCGTGCAGGTGCGGAACATCATGTCGAGGCCCTGGCCGCCGACCAGCGGCATGTAGCGCCGCATGATCGCGTAGCGGCCCTTGGGCATTACCGGCGTCTGCTCGCGGGTGACGGTCGGGTGGAAACCGAGGGCGAGGTAGCCGAGGCCGAGATCGCCGGCGACGGCCGCCACTTCGTCGAGGTGGCCGCGGGTCTCGGCGTCGATGGCGTGCATGTCGGCCAGGGGCGCGCCGGACAGCTCGAACTGACCGCCCGGCTCCAGACTGACGTTGGCGCCGCCGCGATGCAGACCGATCAAGGTCGGCCCCTCCATCACCGGCTCCCAGCCGAAGCGCTGCTGCAGGCCGAGCATCAGGGCGTGGACGCCGTGCTCGCCCTCATACGGCGGCGGCAGACGGTCAGCATGCTGGAAGCCGAACTTCTCGTGTTCGGCGCCGACGCGGAAATAGGATTTCGGCTTACAGCCCTGGGCGAAATAGCCCGTCAGGTCGTCAAGGGTCAGCGGCCGGTCATCCGTCTGCGCCATGCTTGCCCCTGCCTCTGCGAACCCTCGGACGTGCCCCCCGAGTGGGTCGTCGCCTTCTAGACCGGCCGCAGGTGGGCGCCAACTGTCGCAAACGCAAGTGCGGTTCAGCTTATCTATCAACCACGCCAATCGCCCCGCGCCGCCTGCCACAGGGTGAGCGCCGAGATCGCCGCGGTGTCGGCCCGCAGGATGCGCGGACCAAGCGAAACCGGCACGGCCCCGGGGATCCCGCGAATGCGCTCGCGCTCCTCCGGTGCGAAGCCGCCTTCGGGGCCGATCAGCACGGCCCATGGCCCAGCCGGCTGATCCTTCAACGCCTCGATGACGGGCAGGGCGTCGCCCGCCTCGTCGCAGAACATCAGCCGCCGCTCTGCGGGCCAGGCGTCGAGCAGCTTGTCCAGCTTCACTGCTTCCCCGACGGGCGGAACATCGAGGCGGCCGGTCTGTTCGGCCGCTTCCTCGGCGATCGCGCGCAGGCGGTCGATGCGCGCGCGGTCGTCGTTTGTGCGGCGAGTGACGACGAGGCGTACGCGCGAGGCGCCGAGCTCCGCCGCCTTCTCGCAGATGGTCTCCAGCCGCACCTTCTTGACAAGGGCGATCAGCAGCTCGAGGTCCGGCCCCGTGGTCTGCGGCCGCACCTGCTCCTCGACCGCCAGCAGGCAGCCGCGACGGCTCACCTCGCCGACGGTGGCGCGCCATTCGCCATGGCGGCCGTTGAACAGCAGCACGGGATCGCCGGTCTTCAACCGCATGACAGACGTCAGGTAATGGGCCTGGTCATGGCGCGGGACAACGCCGGCGCCAGCGGTCAGGTCTGCGGGAACATGCAGGCGGATCATGCGGCGGAGACTAGGTGCGGCGAACGAGCGGGGCTAGGGTGGCGATATGAAAGACTACGCCGAACAGCTCGAAGCCCTGCAGGTCGCCCTGGTCAAGTTCCAGACCAAGGCCATCGAGACCGGTCAGCGCGCCCTGGTGATCTTCGAAGGCCGCGACACCGCCGGCAAGGACGGGGCGATCAAGCGGATCACCGAGCATCTTTCGGTGCGCTCCACGCGAGTGGTGGCCCTGCCCAAGCCGACCGAGCGCGAGCGCAGCCAGTGGTTCTTCCAGCGCTACATCGACCACCTGCCGGCGGCGGGCGAACTCGTGATCTTCAACCGCTCCTGGTACAATCGGGCGGGCGTCGAGCGGGTGATGGGCTTCTCCACCGAGGAGGAACAGGCGCAGTTCCTCGACGACGTGCCGAAGGTGGAGTCGATGATCGCCGCCAACGGCGTGCCCATCGTGAAACTGTGGCTCGACATCTCGCGGGACGAGCAGGCCAAGCGGCTCAAGGAGCGCCGCAGCGACCCCCTAAAGGCGCTCAAGGTCAGCCCCCTCGACGCCGTGGCCGAGAAGAAGTGGGACGAGTACACCCACGCCCGCGACCTCATGCTGAGCCGCACCGATCATCCAGCCGCGCCCTGGACCTGCGTGCGCGCCGACCACAAGAAGCCCGCGCGCCTGGCGATCATCCGCCACCTGCTGCACACGCTGGCCGCCAAGCCGGATCGCAAGGGCGTCGAGGCGGCCGATCCGACGGTGCTGTTCCCCTACGAACCCTCGTGTCTGTCCGACGGCCGCCTGGCCCGCTAGGCGCATGACTGCCGTTCTTCCCGACGCGATGCCGGCCAACTGGGTCGACCGCCATGCGCCGCCGTCCCTGCGCCCCTGGTTGAAGCTCGGCCGCTTCGATCGGCCGACCGGCATCTGGCTGCTGATGCTGCCCGGCTGGCAAAGCATCGCCCTGGCGGCGGCGGAAAAGGGCCAGTGGCCGAACCCTTGGCTGCTGCTGGCCTTCCTGGTCGGGGCCTCGCTGATGCGGGCGGCCGGCTGCGCCTTCAACGACATCGTCGACCGCGACTTCGACGCCCAGGTGGCGCGCACGGCCCTGCGGCCGATCCCGGCCGGACAGATCAGCGTCAAACAGGCCTGGGGCTTCATCCTCGGCTGCAGCCTGACATCGTTGACGATCCTGGTCAGCATGGGCTGGCTGGCCGTCGGCCTGGGTGTGCTCTCGCTCGGCCTCGTGGCCGGCTATCCGTTCATGAAGCGGATCACCTGGTGGCCGCAGGCCTGGCTGGGCCTGACCTTCAACTGGGGCGCCCTGCTCGGCTACGCCGCCGCGACCCACACTCTGAGCTGGTCGGCCGTCCTGCTGTATGTCGGCGGCCTGTTCTGGACCCTGGGCTATGACACCATCTACGCCGTGCAGGATCTGGAAGACGACGCCCTCGCCGGCGTGAAGTCTTCCGCGCGCCGCCTCGGTGACGGCGCCCAGCGCGGCGTGTTCGCCTTCTATGTCGCCGCCTTCCTGCTGGCTGTCGCCGCCGCCTGGGTCGGCGGTCTCGGCCCGCTGTTCCTGCCGCTCGCAGCCGCCTATGCGGTGCATCTGTCGTGGCAGGCCTCGCGCGTGCGGCTCGACGATCCGCATCTGGCGCTGCGCCTCTTCAAGTCCAACACCTGGGCGGCCCTGATCCTCTTCGCCGCCCTGATCGCCGGCCTGTGGCGACCGGCGACGCACGCCATCACCGGGTTCGGCGGGTGATCCTTACCCCCGAGGCCCGCCGGGATTTCATTCTCTCCCACACCCGCCTGCAGCGTCCGCCGCATACGCCGGAGATCGAGCTGCATCTCGCCGACGAGATCACCCCGATCTGGCGCATGACCGAGGAAGCGCTCGCTGAAATCGGCTTGCCGCCGCCGTTCTGGGCCTTCGCCTGGGCCGGCGGCCAGGCCCTGGCCCGCTACCTGCTCGACCACCCCGAGGAGGTCGCCGGCAAGCGCGTGCTCGACTTCGCCACCGGCTCGGGCCTCGTCGCCATCGCCGCCTTGAAGGCAGGAGCGGAGAGCGTCGTCGCCGCCGACATCGATGTGTTCAGCCAGACGGCGGTGGGCCTCAACGCCGTGGCCAATGACGTGACCATCGACTTCCGCATCGACAACC
>JAFKGN010000074.1 GCA_017307205.1 Caulobacterales bacterium | reverse complement strand
GTTCGCCGGCTGCCTCGACCTCGTCGCCGACACTGACGCCCTGGTCGAGGCGCTCAACGGTTTCGGCCCCGCCTATAGTCGTGAACTGGCCGCCGCCATGACCGCGCGGCTCGGCGTCGTTCCGCGCGGCGACGACGCTGACGCCGCACTGGCCCAGGCCGCCTTCCGCGCCCTCGCCGAAGGCGGCGAGGCGCTGCGCTGGGAGCCGTTCTTCTTCGACTGGTTCTGCGGCCCTGCCTCGGAGGGCCGCGCCCTCTCCGGCCCGCGCGCGGCCCTCTACGACGGCGAGGAATTCCGCGCCTTTCGCGATCAACTCGCCGCCTACGCGCCCGACCGGCCGGAACGCCTGGATCATTCCGTCTTCGCCCGCCCCGACCCGGAGGAGATGCTGATCGACGAGGTTGAGGATCTTTGGGGCCCCATCGCTCAGGCTGATGACTGGTCCGCGTTCTACGCTAAGCTCGAGCGCATCGAGGCGACGCGGATCGCCTACGGCCTTGAGGGTTTAAAGGCGGCATGAAGAACGTCCTCAAGCGCCTGGGTCCTGGCCTGATCACCGGCGCGGCGGACGACGATCCCAGCGGCATAGCCACCTATTCCCAGGTCGGGGCGCGCTTCGGCTACGACCTGCTGTGGACCATGGTGCTCAGCTACCCGCTGATGTGCGCCATCCAGCTGGTCAGCGCCCGCATCGGCCGGGTCACCGGCAAGGGCCTCGCCGGCACGATGAACGACATCCTGCCCCGGCCCGTCGTCGGGCTGCTCGTGCTGCTGCTGTTCGTCGCCAACAGCATCAACATCGGCGCCGACCTCGCGGCCATGGGCGCCGCCGCCAATCTGGTGACCGGCGGCTCTTCGCACCTGTTCACCATCGGCTTCGCCGTCCTCTGCATCGGACTGCAGCTTGGCGTGCCCTACCACCGCTACGCCACCATGCTGAAATGGCTCACCTTCGTGCTGCTGGCCTATGTGGCGGTAGTGCTGGTCGCCCACGTCGACTGGGCGGCGGCCGGCAAGGGCCTCGTCGTGCCGAAGATGGAGGGCAAGGACGCCGTCGTGACCCTGGTCGCCCTACTGGGCACCACCATCAGCCCTTACCTGTTCTTCTGGCAAAGCTCGCAGGAGGTGGAGGAGATCGAGGATCGCCCCGAGGCCCACCCCCTCACCGAAGCGCCGGAGCAGGCGCCGGAAGAGTTCGCCCGTATTCGGCTGGACACGCTGGGCGGCATGGCCGTCTCCAACATCATCGCCATCGCCATCATGATCAGCGCCGCGGCCACCATCCATGCGTCCGGCCAGCAGATCGAAACCGCCGCCGACGCCGCCCGCGCCCTGGAGCCGGCGGCGGGCAAGTTCGCCTTCCTGCTGTTCGCCGTCGGCATCATCGGCACCGGCCTGCTCGCCGTGCCCGTGCTGGCCGGCTCGGCCGCCTATGGCTTCAGCGAATGGCGCGGCTGGACGCATGGCCTGCAGAATACGCCATGGAAGGCCAAGGGCTTTTATGCCGTCATCGTGGCCGCCACGGTGTGCGGCGTGGCCGTCGACTATTCCGGGCTCGATCCGATGAAGGCCCTGTTCTGGAGCGCGGTGCTCAATGGCGTCATCGCCGTGCCGATCATGGTCGCCATGATGGTGGTGGTCAGTCGGCGTGACGAGCTGGGCGAGTTCGCCGCCCCACGCTCGCTGCGCATCCTCGGTTGGGCCGCCACGGCGGTGATGGCGGCGGCGGCGATCGCCATGTTCGTGCTGCAGTAGGTCGCAGCGCTCAGAGGCCGAAAGATTGATTCCGCGTCATGACACGGGCTTCATTTGCCTTCCTCAGGCGTTTTCACGAGCATAGGCGACATAAGAGGTCGCTGCCGGCCTCGTGGAGACTTGAAAGCGATGACCCAACAAGCTGCGACGACGACTGCGGACATGGTTTCGCCGGCCGCCGACGTCGGCGAAGACCGCACCCTCCCGGGCGCCGTCTATGTCCTTTACCTCGTGGGCCTGGTGAACGGTCTGACGATCGTGCTCGGCTTGATCCTCGCCTATCTGATGAAGGGCACGGCCGGGCCTAAGGCTGAGACCCACTACGACTATCTGATCCGCACGGTGTGGATGTCGGTCGGCCTGTTCCTGATCGGCGGCCTGCTGTTCGTCATGGGCCTGCCGCTGTCGATCATCCTGATCGGTATCCCGGCCCTGGTCGCCGGCGCGGCGATCATGGCTGTGACGGGCGTCTGGTTCACCGTCCGCTGCATCGTCGGTCTGGTCTATCTGGGCCGCGACGAAGCGCACCCCCGTCCGAAGACCTGGCTGATCTAAGCCGCCCCCTGTAACGACGCGGCGCCGGGATCGCATCCCGGCGCCGCTTTGCGTCTGCTAAGGCGGCGGCTCAGCAATCTTCGAGACTCCGATGCCCGCCGAACCCGCCGCTTCCGAATTCGACGCCGTCCGCGAAGAGCTGCGCCGCTTGGCCCGCGAAGAGCAGTGGCCGGCCGTCGCCGCCATCCTCGGCCGCCTGCCGAAACTGGCCTCCGACAATCGGGAAGACGCCCTGGCCGCTCAGGACCTTGGCGTCTTCCGCCGCTCGCAAGGCCGCCGTGACGAGGCCTGGGCGGCCTTCGACCAGGCGCTGGCCTCGGCCCGCGTGGTCGAACCGCTCGACGCCGACCTGCTGGCCGGCGCCCTGACCGACGTCGGCGACGTCGCCCTGGAGGCCCGCCGTCCCGAGGTCGCCGTAGGCGTCTATGAAGAGCTGGTGGCGCTGCGCCGCACCCAGGCAGCCGAGGCCCCGGTCGCCACCGCCCGCCGCCTCCTGAGCCTGGCGCTCGAACGCCTGGCCGACGCCCGCGAGGCGCGCGGCTTTCGCAGCAAGGCCCTGACGCTCTACGAGGAAAGCCTCGTCATCGCCCAGGCTCTCGCCGCTGAAGATTTTGAAGCCCACGGCCGCGACCTCGCCCTGACCCGCGAGCGCGTCGAAGAGCTACGCGCCCGCCTCGCCTAGAGCGGCGCCCAGACCTGTTGGCGATCAACGCTGACCGACGCGCGTCCGTCGCGCAGGAGGTGGGTGAAGGTCGAGGGGTTGGAGCGGTAGGGGCCGAGGAACAGCTCCGCCTCGGCGGCCAGCTTCACGTCCGCGATCATTCGCGCCGCGTCCCGCGTCTGGCTGGCGCGATCCAGGCCCATCCGGTCCTCGTGGAAATAGCCGCGTAGCTCCGGCGGGCAGTTGGTCACGCACCGGTGCGCCGGCATGGCGGCCGCGAAGCGCTCGAAGGCGTCGTGGTCGTCGGTGATCACGAGAATGACCTTTGCCTTCGCTCCGGCCTCGGCGATCCGGGCGGCATAGACCGCGTCGTCCACGGTATCGCCCTCGATGGTCAGTAGCCCCTTGGTGTTGACCACGCCCGCCGTCTTGTCGCCGCCCCGAAGCTGAAGGGCGACGTAGGGCTCGTTCGCCAGGCCAAGGCGATCCCGGGCCATCTCGCTCTGCGCGATCACCGCCGCGCTCGGCCGGAACAGGCGTTGGGCCACCAAGCCGTTGAGCGCCTCGATCGTCCCCTCGAAGCCGAGCGCCTCGACCCGAACGACCGCACCTTCGGCGATCATTCTCCAGATGCCATTGCGCATCCCATCGAAGACCGCCCGCGAGGGTTTCTTGATGCTGATGATCTCGACGTCACGATAGGTCGCCAGCGCCGGATCGCCGTCCGGGGCAAAGCGCGTGTCGAACAGCGCCTCCCAGTCGATGTGCATCCTCGTCCAATCGACAAAGATGTGCGCTCCCTCCAGCAGGCTGAAGGCGACCGCATTGGTCAGCAGGTTGAGCTCGGAGAACAGCCCGCGCCGCGTCAGTTCAAAGCGGAAGGCCCGCTCGGAACGATAGAGACGGTCGAGCCTCAAGGGCTCGTTCAGCCAGCGGTGATCGGCCGCCGTCCAGGGCGCAGGCTCGGACGGCGGCGTCACGGTCATAGGACTAGGCGGCGACCTTGGCGCCGCCGCGCACCAGCTGGGCGTAGTCGTCCATCAGCGACAGGGAGATGTTCCCCGGCGTGAAGGTGTACTCGCCGATCTCGCGCACGGGCGTCACCTCGGCGGCGCTGCCGACGATGAAGCATTCGCTGAAGGTCGAGAGCTCTTCCGGCTTGATGTGCCGCTCGATCACCTCGAAGCCCTTCTCCTTCGCCAGGGCGATCACCGTCTGGCGGGTGATGCCGTTGAGGAAGCAGTCGGGGGTCGGGGTGTGCAGCACGCCGTCCTTGATGAAGAACACATTGGCGCCCGTCGCCTCGGCCACATAGCCGCGGTAGTCGAGCATCATCGCGTCCGAGAAGCCGTCCTTCTCCGCCAGATGCTTGGACACCGTGCAGATCATGTAGAGGCCGGCCGCCTTGGCGTGAACCGGGGCGGTGGTCGGGGCGGGACGGCTGTACTTGGCCCAGGTCAGGCGGATGCCCTTGGCCTTGGTCACCGGATCAAAATAGCTCGGCCATTCCCACACGGCGATGGCCACGTGGATCTTGGTCATCTGCGCCGAGACGCTGATGGATTCCGAACCGCGCCAGGCGATCGGCCGCACGTAGCAGTCGGTCAGGCCGTTCTTGGCCGCCGTCGCCTTGCAGGCCTCGTTGATCTCGGCCACCGTGTACGGGATTTCGAAGTCGAGGATCTCCGCCGACTTGAACAACCGCTCGGTATGCTCCTGCAGCTTGAAGATCTCGCCCCCGTACATGCGCTCGCCCTCGAACACCGAAGAGGCGTAGTGCAGGCCATGGGTCAGTACGTGTACGGTCGCCTCACGCCACGGGACGAACTGGCCATCAAGCCAGATCCAACCATCACGGTCGTCCATGGGAACGAGAGACATCGCGCGGAACCTCCTTGGCCGGGCGCTTTCGCGGCTGCGAGAACGGCGGCTTTAGACGCCTCGGAGCCCGCCGGGTCAAATAAAATGCCGCGTTATTCGAGATGAACACACCGACGGACACCCGCCTTGTCCTCCGCGAGGACGAACTGGACAGCGGCCTGGAGCTCCTGCTGCTCGCCGAAGCGGCCCTGTGGTCGGCGGTCGACGCCGCCCTCGAGGGCGAGCCGCGCGGCGAAGCCAACATCAAGCTCGGCCGTTCACACTGGCGGGCCGCCCTGCTCCTGCGCCGCCGACCGGGCGCCGGAGTGCAGGACCTCGCGGGCCTCACGGGCCTCACCAAGCAAGCAGCCAGCAAGACCGTCACCGACCTCATGCGCCTCGGCCTCGTCACCACCGTGGAGGACGAGGAGCTCGACGGGCGCCGTCGCCCCCTGACGCTCACCGACGCCGGCCGGGCCTTCGAGATTCGGGTCAGCGAGCGGCTGCGCGGCCTCGTCGCCCGCTCCTACCGCACGGGCGGGCTGGACGGCGTCGCCGGCATGCGGCGAATCCTGTCGGCCATGGCCGGACCCCGACTCGGCGTCGGCCCGAAAGCGCGGGGAGAAGCCGCATGAGCATCGTCCCGAACGAAGCGCGTCACCTGCTGGTCGTCGACGACGACGACCGCATCCGGGGCCTTCTCAAGGAATACCTGGCCCGCGCCGGCTTCCGCGTGACCACCGCCCCCGACGCGGCGGCGGCCGGCAAGCTGATGGGCCTGCTCGATTTCGACCTCATCGTGCTCGACGTGATGATGCCGGGGCAGGATGGCTTCTCCTTCACCCGCGAGATGCGCGCCAAGCCCGGCGACGGCGGCCGCACGCCCGTGCTGCTGCTCACCGCCCGCGACCTTTCAGCCGACCGCATCGAGGGCCTCACGGCCGGCGCCGACGACTATCTGGCCAAACCGTTCGAGCCGCAGGAACTGCTGCTGCGCATCGAGGCGATCCTGCGCCGCTCGGCCGCCCGCCCGATCACGCCCAAGACCCTGCAGCTCGGCGCTTGCGCCTTCGACGCCGACCGCGGCGAACTGACCCGTGACGGCGCGCCGATCCGCCTGACCGAGGCCGAAGTCGAGCTGCTGCGCCAGCTGGCCCGCGCCGCCCATGAGCCGGTCGACCGCCTGGAGCTGGCCCGCGACACCGCCGACGCCACCGGCCGCGCTGTCGACGTGCAGGTCACCCGCCTGCGCCGCAAGATCGAGCCCGATCCGAAAAACCCGCGCTATCTGCAGACCGTTCGCGGCGTTGGCTACCGCCTGAGCCCCGACTGATGGTCGGCCGCTTCAAAATCTTCGTCCCGCGACAGATCAAACGCTGGCTGCCGACCTCGCTGTTCGGCCGCTCCCTGCTGATCATCGTGCTGCCGGTGGCGATCATGCAGATCGCGGTCACCTGGGCCTTCTTCGACGCCCACTGGCAGACCGTCACCGGCCGCCTCTCCGAAGGCCTCGCCGGCGACATCGCCTGGGCCGTGGAAAGCTATGAGGACGACCCCACCCCCGCCGCCCTGCAGCGTCTCGCCGACCGCGCCGAGGCCTCGCTCAGCCTCTCCATCGCCCTGCAGCCGGGCCGCAAGCTCCCCGACAACGCGGGCGACCGTTCGATCTTCGCCCTAGACCGCGCCTTGGGGACCGCCCTGCAGGAGCGCCTCGACCGCCCCTTCTGGTTCGACACTGTCCGTTACCCCGCCTATGTCGACATCCGCGTGCAGGAGCCGCAGGGCGTGCTGCGCATCATCGCGCCGCGCGACCGGGCCTTCGCCACCCAGGGCCACATCTTCCTGTTGTGGATGGTGGTCGCCACCCTGCTGCTGACCGGCATCGCCATCCTGTTCATCCGCAACCAGGTACGCGCCATCGAGCGTCTGGCCGACGCGGCCGAGGCCTTCGGCAAGGGCGGCGACGTGCCGACCTTCAAGGCTCACGGCGCGCGCGAGGTGCGCCGCGCGGCCCACGCCTTCCTGGCCATGAAGGCTCGCATCCAGCGCCATATCGACCAGCGCACCGCCCTGCTCGCCTCGGTCAGCCATGACCTGCGCACGCCGCTCACCCGCCTGAAGCTGGAGCTGGCGCTCGGCGAGCCCTCGTCCCGCGTCGAGGCGATGAAGCGCGACCTCGCCGAGATGGAGCACATGATCGACGAATATCTCGCCTTCGCTCGGGGCCAGGGCGGCGAGGTGATCGAGACCGTTTCGCTGAAAACCCTGGTGGAAGAAGTCGGCGAAGGCGCTTCCCGCGCCGGCGCCCAGGTCAGCGTCGACGCCGATCCAGAGCTGACCGCCGCCGTCCGCCCCAACGCCCTCAAGCGCGCTCTGTCCAATCTCGTGATGAACGCGGCGGTGCACGGGGACCAGGTGGCCATCAGCGCCCGGGCGCGAACGGCGGGCGGCGTCGAAATCACCGTCGACGACGACGGCCCCGGCATCCCCGAGGATCGCTACGAGGAAGCCTTCAAGCCGTTCAACCGGCTCGACGAGGCCCGCAACCAGAACGACAAGGGGGTCGGTCTCGGTCTCGCCATCGCCCGCGACGTCGCCCGGGGCCTCGGCGGCGACGTCACCCTCGACCGCTCGCCGCTCGGTGGACTCCGCGCCGTGGTGCGCCTGCCGGGTTGACCGTAGCCTGAGCCTGCGGCCTCATGCCTTCAGACGCCCGAAAACGATTTCACGCGAAACGGGCGCGCCGGAGGAATCGCCGATGACCGACCATCCCTCGCGCCGTGGCCTGCTGGCCGGGGCCGTCGCCGCCCCCTTCATCGCCCGCGCCGCGATGGCGCAGCAGCCCGCCGCCGCCCCGGCTCAGCCCGCGCAGCAGCCGCCGACCGGTCCGCAGGTCGCTCCGCCAGCCGCGCCTCTGAAGCCGCCCTATCCGGTGGTCGGCAGCATCGAGCGCCTCGATCCGGCGCTCGACGCGCTGATCGATATCAATTCGCCGGTCGAGAAGGTGCTGGACGGCTACGTCTGGTGCGAAGGCCCGGTGTGGGTCGGCGGCGCCAACGGCATGCTGCTGACCTCGGATGTGCGCGCCAATCAGATCTTCAGCTGGTCCCCGACCGCCGGCGGTTCGGTGTGGGTGAAGCCCTCGGGCTACAAGGGCCCGAACGGCGAGGAGTGGGCGCCGGTCTTCCGTGAGCCGGGTACCAACGGCCTGATGCTCGGCCGGGGCGGCGTCGTCGCCTGCGACTGCGGCACGCGCGCCATCGTGCGCTATGACATCCGCACCAAGGCCAAGACGATCCTGGCCGATCGTTATCAGGGCAAGCGCTTCAACAGCCCCAACGACCTGACCCTGCACCCCGACGGCTCGATCTATTTCACCGATCCGCCCTACGGCCTGTGGGGCGTCGCCGATAGCCCGCTGCGCGAGATGACCTACACTGGCGTCTTCCGCCTGGCGCCGGACAACAGCGTCACCCTGGTCGCCGACGATGTGTTCCCCAACGGCATCGGCCTGACGCCGGACGGCAAGCGCCTGATCACCACCGACCGCGCCGGCTGGCAGCAGTGGGATCTCGATGCTCAGGGCAAGGCCAGCAACAAACGCATCTTCATCGGCCGCGACGCGGTGCAGGGCGGCGACGGCTTCAAGATCGACGCGGCTGGCAACGTCTGGGCCTCCAGCCGCGACGGCATCTCGGTCTTCAATCCAGCCGGCAAGCGCATCGGCATCATCAAGGCCGACCAGGTGATCTCCAACTGCGAGATCGGCGCCGACGGCTACCTCTACATGTCGTCCAACGTCCGCCTCATCCGCGTGAAGCTGAAGCCGGCTGTGAAGAAGCTGCTGCGGTCGAACATCTAGCTCTCAAAGCCGCTCACCCCGGCGAATGCCGGGGCCCACGCCGAGTCGCCAGCAAAGACGCCGCCGCGAAGCTGCGCAGTCGTGTCTCTATGGGATGTTCAGTATGGGTCCCGGCCTTCGCCGGGATGAGCGGTTATTCTAGCCGCCCAGCTCCTTCGAGCGGCGCACCGCCTCGACGCAGGCCTTCTCCGTCAGGGACGGGAATCCCTCCGGCGCCATCAGCACCTTCAGCGCTTCAAAGGTGACCCCGGCCGGCGAGGTCACCTGCCGGCGCAGTTCGGCCGGGTCGGTCCCGCTGGCGATCATCAAGTCTGCGGCGCCGTACATGGTCGAGCGCACAAGGGCGGCGGACTGCTCGGGCGTCAGCCCCTGGGCGACGCCGGCGGCCTCCAGAGCCTCGACGAACGCATAGAGATAGGCGGGCGACGAGCCGGAAACGGCGGTCGCCGCGTGCAGCAGTTCCTCGTCGTCGAGATCGACCGTGGTCGCCACCGGATCGAGCAGGGCGTGGGCCACGGCACGGGCGGCCGGATCGGCGGCGTAGAGGCTGGCCGTGCCCTTGCGGACGGCGACGGCGGTGGTCGGCATCACCCGCGCCACGGCCCGGCCGCCGAAGGCCTCGGCGATGTCGGCGGCCTTCACCCCGGCGGCGATCGACACGATCACGGCGTCGGGCGCCAGCAGCGGCGCGACAGCCTCGGCGACGCCGCGCCACATCTGCGGCTTCACCGCCAGCACCACGGTGCGGGCCTTGGCCAACTCGGCGTCCGGCGGGTTCAGCACGGCGCCCGATGCGACCGCCTCCTCGCCGGGATGCGGATCGCGCACCATCACCTGGGCAGGATCGAACGCCTTGGCCAGGCCCCAGCCGGCCAGCAGAGCGCCGCCCATGCGGCCGGCGCCGAGGAGGAGGATCGGGGTGGTCATGGTCATCGCCGTGCGTGCTTCGACTGGCGCTCCGCGCCGCTCATCATGACGCGGGTTTGCGCAATTGAACTACTGATTGCGTCATCCGGAGCGGGCGCGCCAGCGCCCTGTCGAAGGACGCAAAGCGCTTCCGCCAATGGTGCTCCGGCCTAAGCCGTGCCCACCGTCTCGAACATGCAGGCCGCCATCGCGTCCTCAGGGGCCTTGCCGCCGCTGATGAGGAAGTCGAAGGCCGGATAGAAGCGGTCGGCCGCCTCCACCGCCGCGTCGATCATGCTGGCCGCCTGGGCCAGGGTCGGACGCTCGCCGGAGGGCAGGCTCATCGAGTGGCGGAACACCACCTCGCCGTCCTCGCTCCACACCTCGAAGTGGCCGAGCCAGACCCGCTGGTTGATCAGGCTGAGCAGCTCGTAGGCGGTCGGGCGCATGGTCTTCGGCACGCGCTGGTCGATGGAGAGGCACAGCTGCAGGCAGTCGGCCTCGGGCCGCCAGGCGAACCAGAGTTCGTAGTCTTTCCAGTCGCCGGTCAGGGCGAAGGCCAGATCACCGTCTTCGGTGCGATCGAAAGCCAGGTTTTCGGCGGAGAGGACATGCTCGACGACATCGAGCGGGTCCATCGCCATCAGGGCGTCGTCTTCTTCAGGGTGAGGCGTGTCCATACGGGCTTGCCGTCCTTCCTCGAAATCGGGTGGGCGCGGCCGCAGCGGCGCGCCCCTTTTCGCCGACGATTCGAAGCCTAGTCTGCTTCGCGGTCGTCGTCACAATCGCTTCTTGTCGCGCGCGAGCGCCGTTGTGGACTATTCGCCCGTCTTGGGCGCCCGGGGCTTGCGGGCCGCCGCCGGCTTAGGCGCCGACTGGGGCGCCGCGGGGGCGTCACCGGCCTTCAGGGCCGCCACTTCGGCCCGCAGCGCCGCGACTTCCGCCTTCAGCCCGTCGTAGTCCTCGCGCCGGACGAGATCGAGCTCGGACGCCCACTTGTCGGCCTGCGCGCGCATGGCCGTCTTGGCTTCCTCGCCGGCGGCCTGGGCGATGCCCATGGCGGCGGTGGTCAGTTTGGCGAATTCGTCGAGGAAGGGATTCTGGGTCTGCATGTCCGGCTACGCGTAGTTCAGCCCTCTCTATATGGGAAACAGAGCGTGAAAGCGAAGGGGCGTGACCGGCGGGCTTTCCCGTAGCCCCGGGGCGCTCTACGAAAGCGCATCCACAGCGGAGATCGCGCGTGCCGTTTCCCGACTTCGATCCCGTCCTGATCCACATCGGCCCCCTGGCCATCCGCTGGTACGCCCTGGCCTATGTGGCCGGCATCCTGCTGGGCTGGCGCTACGCCGTGTGGCTGGTCCGCAACCATCGCCTGTGGGGCGCGCAGACGCCCACCGCCAACCCAGTGCAGATCGACGATCTGGTGCTCTGGATCACCCTCGGGGTCATCCTCGGCGGCCGCCTCGGCTATGTGCTGTTCTACGATTCCCAGCTGATCTGGACCGACCCGCTCGAAATCCTGAAGGTCTGGCACGGCGGCATGAGCTTCCACGGCGGCCTGATCGGCGTCTGCCTGGCCATCACCGGCTTCGCCAGCGCCAACAAGATCGACATTCTCAAGCTTGGCGACCTGGTCGCCCCGGTCGTGCCGCTGGGCCTAGGCTTCGGCCGCATCGCCAACTTCATCAACGGCGAGCTGTGGGGCCGCCCCACCACCCTGCCCTGGGGTGTGATCTTCCCGGACGCGCCGACGCTGGAGCCGCGCCATCCGAGCCAGCTCTACGAGGCCGCGCTCGAAGGCCTGGTGCTGTTCCTCGTCCTGCGCTTCCTCACCCACCGCAAGCTCTGGCTGCAGCGGCGCGGCGGCCTGGTCGGCGCCTTCCTGGTCGGCTACGCGATCATCCGCATCGCCCTGGAGAATGTCCGCCAGCCCGACGTCTTCATGCCGAACTTCCCGCTTGGCCTGACGATGGGGATGATGCTGTCGATCCCCATGCTGCTGATCGGGGCCTTCCTGATCTGGCGCGCCAGCCGCCAGGGTCCGGTCGCCGCGGCGCCGGCGGCCGCGCCCGCCGCCGACTGATCGCCACCGCATGAGCCTGCGCGAGCGGCTGATCCGCGACATCGTCGAAGGCGGCCCGATCAGCGTGGCCGACTACATGATGCGCTGCCTGCACGACGCCGAGGACGGCTACTACGCCACGCGCCCGCGCCTCGGCCCCGGCGGCGACTTCATCACCGCGCCCCTGGTCAGCCAGATGTTCGGCGAACTGATCGGCCTATGGGCGGTGCAGGCCTGGCTCGACGCCGGCGCCCCGGCGGCCTTCCGCCTGGTCGAGGCCGGCCCCGGCGACGGCACGCTGATGAGCGACTTGCTGCGCGTCGCCCGCCTGCGGCCGGACTTCCTGGCCGCCGCCGACCTCTGGCTGATCGAAACCTCCGAGCCCCTACGGCGCGAACAGCACCTTCGTCTCGGGGACGGCCCCAAGGCGCCGAAGTGGGCGGCCGCGCTTGAGGAGGTTCCCGGCGGCGCGCCGCTGCTGCTGGTCTCCAACGAACTGCTCGACTGCCTGCCCGTCCGCCAGTTCGTCCGCACCCCCTCCGGCTGGGCCGAGCGCATGGTCGGCGTCGACGCGGCCGGCGCCCTCGCCTTCGGCCTGGCGCCGCGTCCCGAGTTGCAAGGTCCGGCCAACGCGCCGGAGGGCGTGGTCATCGAACGCTCGCCCGCTCAAGAGGCGTTCGGCGCCGCGCTCGGCGCCCGCATCGCTGTCGACGGCGGAGCGGCCCTGCTGATCGACTATGGCCGCGACGCGCCCGGCCCGGGCGACACCCTGCAGGCCCTGCGCGCGCATCAGAAAGAAGACCCGCTGGCCAACCCCGGCCAGGCCGACCTAACCGTCCACGCCGACTTCCCCGCCGTGCTCGCCGCCGCCCGAGCGGCCGGCTCCATCACGGCCCCGATCCTCAGCCAGGGCGAGTTCCTGGCCCGCCTCGGCCTCATCCAACGCGCCGAGGCGCTCACCGCCGGCGCGCCCGACCGCGCCGATCTCATCGCGCGCCAGGTTGAACGCCTGGTCGATCCGGCCCAGATGGGCGTTCTGTTCAAGGCCGTCTGCGTTCACTCGCCGGACTGGCCGCCGCCGGCTTTCGATCCGGAGACCGCATGAGCCCGCTCAGCCCCGTCGCCTCGCCCCTGCTGGCCGCCTTGCCCGGCGTGCGCCACGCCTTCTTCACCCGCAACGGCGGCGTCTCAAAGGGCCTCTACGACAGCCTCAACGTCGGTCGCGGCTCGCAGGACGAAGGCCCCGACGTCGATGAGAATCGCGGCCGCTGCGCCGCCTTCTTCGGCGTCACCGCCGACGACCTGAACACCTGCTTCCAGATCCACTCCGCCACGGCCATCGTCGCCGACGGCTCCTGGGGCGGCGTGCGCCCCGAAGGCGACGCGGTGGTCACCCGCACCCCCGGCCTGATCTGCGGCGCCCTGTCGGCCGACTGCGCCCCGGTGCTGATCGCCGATCCGGTGGCCCGCGTCGTCGCCTCGGCCCACGCCGGCTGGAAGGGCGCCCTGGGTGGCGTGGTCGCCTCGGCGGTGGAGGCCATGGTCGACCTCGGCGCGTCCCGCGACCGCATGGTCGCCGCCGTCGGCCCCTGCATCGGCCCGGACTCCTACGAGGTCGGCGTCGACTTCCTTGAGCGGTTCGAGGCCGGCTCGCCCGGCGCCGGGCGATTCTTCCGGCCAGGTGCCGCCGACGACAAACGCCTGTTCGACCTGCCCGGCTTCGTTTTGTCGCGCCTCGCCGAGGCCGGCGTCGAACGCGCCGAGTGGACCGGCCAGGACACCTGCGCCGACGAGGCCAACTTCTATTCCAACCGGCGCGCGGTGAAGCGCGGCGAGACCGACTACGGCCGGCTGCTCTCGGCCATCATGCTCGCCGACGAGTGATCGTCGCGAAATCGTCACGCGACGGGTTGCTCACCGGGGCTACGCTGCTAGAAGCGCGCGCATCGACAGAGGGGTGTCGCATGAAGCTGATCACGGGTAACGCCAACCGCACACTGTCAGAGGCGATCGCCCAGGCAGTCGACATTCCTCTGACCAAGGCCTCGGTGAAGCGGTTCGCCGACGCCGAGGTGTTCGTCACCATCGACGAGAACGTGCGCGGCGAAGACGTCTTCGTCATCCAGTCGACCAGCGCGCCCGCCAACGACAACCTGATGGAGCTGCTGATCTGCATCGACGCCCTGAAGCGGGCCTCGGGCAAGCGGATCACCGCCGTCATCCCCTACTTCGGTTACGCCCGTCAGGATCGTAAGACCGGGGGCCGCACCCCGATCTCCGCCAAGCTGGTGGCCAACCTCATCACCCGGGCCGGCGCCGATCGCGTCCTGACCATGGATCTGCACTCCGGTCAGATTCAGGGCTTCTTCGACATCCCGACCGACAACCTCTTCCCCACCCCGCTGTTCGCCCAGGACATCCGCGAGACGCTTGGCCGCGACGCCAAGAACGTCATGGTCGTCTCGCCGGACGTCGGCGGCGTGGTGCGCGCCCGCGCCCTGGCCGAACGCCTCGGCAGCGCCGACCTCGCCATCGTCGACAAGCGCCGCTCGGGTCCGGGCAAGAGCGAAGTCATGAACATCATCGGCGACGTCGCCGGCCGCCCCTGCATCCTGTTCGACGACATCGTCGATTCGGGCGGCACCCTGGTGAACGCCGCCGAAGCCCTGTCGAAGGCCGGCGCGACCGAGGTCTCGGCCTATGTCACCCACGGCGTGCTGTCGGGTCCGGCGGTCGAGCGCGTCACCAATTCGGTGCTGCGCGAGCTGGTGACCACCGACTCGATCGAAGCCACCGCCGCGGTGAAGGCCTGCGAGAAAATCCGCCAGGTCAGCTGCGCCCCGCTGATCGGCGAGGCGATCCGCCGCATCGCCAACGAAGAGAGCGTTTCCAAGCTGTTTGACTGATCCTGGGGCCTGCCGGAGCCAAAAGGCTAAGCTTGTCAAAGCCCGGTTAACCACGATGGAGTCACATACCCCCGCCCAAGCGTGCTAAACGCCGGTGTGTGCAGCGATTAAGGGAGCGCCTTCTTTGTCCATCCTCAGGCCCGCCCGACTTGCCTTGACCACCGCCACGGTGGTCCTCGCCGCTCTGTTGGCCGCCTGTCAGGAAGCTCCGCCCCCCGCCGCGCCGCCGCCCGTCGTCGTCGCGCCGCCGCCCCCGCCGCCGATCGGCCTCGCCAACGAGGTCACCGAGCAGGCCGCCGCCTATCAGGGCTACATGGCCCGGGCGATGGCGGTGTCGCCGGCCTTCCGCAACGGCGATGAAATCCAGGACGCCGTGCGCCTCGGGGCCGCCTATGAGCCGCAGCAGATGATGGGCGGCGCGATCGCCTACGCCGCCGTCGTCGCCCTGCAGGACCCGGCCTTCGTTTCCGGCGTCCGCACCTACGTCACCGATCCCGCCCAGCGCCGCCAGGTCGCCGCCGCGATCATGGCCGACCCGGCCTATGTGGTCGGCATCAAGGGTTCAGACAGCGCCGCTGGCATGATCACCGACGCCCTCACCACCCAAGGCTTCAAGGTCTACAACGCTGGCCGCGCGGCCAAGATCGCCGCCTATGACATCCAGCGCCAGAATTGGTCGAAGGCCCAGGTCATCGACCAGCCCGGCCGCCTCGCCCGCGCCAAGTTGCTGTCCACCCAGGCGATCCGCGGCACGACCGACGACGCCGCCCGCCTGCAGCTGGCCTCGACCGGCGCCACGCCGCTGGGCCTGACGCCGCGCACCTCCAAGCCGCCCTATTCGCCGCTGGTCATCCGCGGCCTGGCCGTCGCCGCCCTGGCGGCCCTCGGCGAGGCCGGCGATCAGCGCATCGAGTCGATTCGCCCGCTGCTCAACGACGGCAATACCGGTCGCTGCCTCAGCATGTCGAAACTGAACCTCTATCAG
>JAFKGN010000073.1 GCA_017307205.1 Caulobacterales bacterium | reverse complement strand
GTGGGCGGCACGGTGTCGACCGACTGGAAGGTGGCCACGGTCGGCGACTTCAACGGCGACGGGCGCTCGGACCTGTTCTGGCGCAACGACAGCGGCGAGATCGCCGTGTGGCAAGGCCAGGCCGGTGGCGGCTTCACCGGGGCGGCGGCTGTGAGCGGCACGGTGGCCAACACCTGGACCCTGATCGGCGCCGGCGACTTCAACGGCGACGGCCGCTCGGACATCCTCTGGCGCAACGATACCGGCGAGATCGCCGGCTGGGCGGGTCAGGGCGACGGCGGCTTCGCCAGTATCCCGGGCGTCAGCGGCGTGGTGCCGAACGACTGGAAGATCGTCAACATCGGTGACTTCAACGGCGACGGCCGGGCCGACATCTTCTGGCGCAACGACAGCGGTCAGCTCGCCAGCTGGCTGGGCAAGGCCGGCGGCGGCTTCAACCAGGACGCGGCTGTGGGCGGGACGGTGTCCGCCGACTGGTGGATGATCTAGCGAACGCCAACGGCCTCGCTATTCGCCCGATCGCGGGTCAACGACCGATTCTCATGAGCCCAAGCCCCGCCCCGCACCAGGCGTGGCCTCATTCTTGCTGCACTGCGGAACGATCCTTTCGCGACTGCGTTACGGCAGCGGCTTCTGGGACAGGTCTTCGTGATCTCCGGACGCCGACTGCTCGAACTGAAGTTCCGGGGGCGGAGGCAGGAGATCGAGATGACACGGGTCGTGCGCGCATTTCTAAGCTACGTCTGCCGGCACAGCTTCCGGGATAGCCGCAGCCATCCGGGCATGCAGATATGCCGGCGTTGCGGGCGTACCCGGCTGTTCGCCGTCTGCGGCTGACGGCTTACGAACTGCGGATTCGCCGGGTCACCGCCACGTCGAAGGGGATCGTGAACGTCCCCACCAGCGGAATCTCCATCACCGAGGTGTAGCGGGCGCTCAAGGTCGCCATTCGCCCCTTTGTCGTATCGGTCTTGAGGAGCGACACCGTCACCTGACCATTGGCCAGGGTCTGGAATCGATCGCTGACCACGGACTGCAGGTCAGCCTCCGTGGTGTCGGGATCGATCACCAGTTTGCGCGACGCCGTCTCCAGGGCGAAGCGGAGCGACGAGCGGGTGTGCTGCACCCAGCCGAACTGGAGAATGCCGAAGATCAGGACGATGAGCACGGGGATGCAAAACGCGGTTTCCAACGCCACGCCGCCGCGCTGATCGCGGGCCAGGCCCCCAAGGAGGCGTCTACTGGACACGGAGCGTCCGATGGGCCGTGTAGGCGGAGGATTGGTAGAGCCCCGGCAGCGTGCCCGAGGCCGTCAGCTTGACGTAGCTGGCGGCGGCGGCCTGGGCCGAGCAACTGGACGTGCAGGCCTGCACCGTGACGCCGCAACGGCACTCGCGCGCCACGCTGATGGCTCCGTCCTCCGGCTTGCTGCCCCAGGCCTCGGCGATCATCTGCTGAGCCTCGGCATCATCGGCCCCGCCGCCGACGTAATAGTCCACCCCGACGTTGAGGGCGGAATCCACGTCGCGCTGACCCGAGCCCTGCATCCAGAGGCTGAGGGTGACCAGGGCGAGAATCAGGATCGCCGGCGCAACGAGCGCCAGCTCCACCGTCGCGGCGCCGCCCTGGCTGCGCGCGAACCGTTTGAACAGCGCCCTCACGTCGACAGCCTCACGGCGTTGAGCGCCGGGATCTTCTTCATGCCGTAGGCGGAACAGTCGACCGCCATCGCGGTGTTTCCGGTCCACTCCACGGTATCGCCGATGACCTGGGTGCAGCCGTTGAGGCCCGAGAAGTTGCCGGCGTATTCGACGGCCTGGCTGGCGAAGTAGATGGCGCCGGTCATTTTCGACCCAGCCGTGCCGTTGAACTTGTTGGTTCCGTTCGTGCTGTTGCGATCGCCGAAGAACAGAATGCCGCTGTAGTCACCGCTGGTGGGGGCCGAGAGCGTGACCGTGGCGGAACCGTTGATCGATACCCGCGACGCCCCCGCCAGGAAGATCGTCACGCCGGAGCCGCTCAGCGAGGCGTTGGCGTTGATGCTGAGGTCGCCCTCAAGAACGTAGACGCCCGGCTGCAGCGTCACCGTGCCCTTGATGGTCATGCCGGAGCAGTACCGCCCGGGCTGAATCGTGCCGTTGTTGTTCGGCGCGGACTTGCAGGAGCCGGTGGGGACGGGCTGGGGGACCAGACGATAGGGATCGGCCACCGGCGGCGCCTTGGTGGTCGCTGAGGCGCATTTGGTCAGGGTCATGCCCGCGGTGGCGGTGACGCCGCCGACGGCGATGGCGCAATCGGTGCGCAGCAACGCCGCCCCCTGCACATTCAGCGCATTCGAGGCGGAAGAATTGGTCATCACGCTGCAGCCGGTCAGCTGCAGGTTCGACGACCCGGAAAAGTTGGCGGCCTTCGCGGCGGAGCGGTCGAGCGCCAGGATGCAGGCGTTCGAAGCGTCGCTGAAGGTGGCGACCGCGCGCGCCTTGGCCACAATGGGATCGTTGCTGAAGTAGGCCGAGAAATATCGATCGACCTGCGACGTCAGATCGACCTCGACGGAGCCCCCGCCCCCATTGGCCTGCGAGCCCTGGACGACCACGATGGTTCCCCGCGCGGGCGTGTAGCCGTTCTCGCTGGCCACCTGGGCCGCGACCTGTTCCACGACCGTGTCGCTCGACCCGCTCCGCCGCTCCATGGCCGCGGAATAGGCGGCGACGTCCGCGGCGGCCTGGGTCTTGAGCCGCGCGGCGTACCAGAGCGAGGTCTCGATCCCGAGGCCGGCCCCGCCGATGACGATCGGCAGGCTGAGCGCGAACACCAGGGCGACATTGCCGCGCCGGTCACGCACGAAGCGCCCCGTCGCCCGCCCCAGAAAATGCCGCCAAACCTTGACCATGAAGAATGGATAGGTCCGGCACCGATAATCCAGGGTTTATCTTCGAAGTAAATTTAGAGTCACCATCATTATGACAAATCTAATTTCAACTAATTTCCACACCTAGATTATGACATCGACTAATTTTGACTAATATCTACAGGGCCAACAGCAATAAAGCTTGGATAACCCATGGCCCGGGCTGCGGGGACTATCGACAGCAGCGGGCAAGCCCCTGCTGTTCTCAGGCGAACCTTAGGCCTCAGACGCCGTGGCGAGGTGAAATCAGCTACGCCCACCCTGAAACGGCGGGGAACGAGGAACTTTCAGTGGGAGAGACCCGAGGGGGCCGTGGCTGGGGAACTAGGACTCGAACCTAGAATGACGGTACCAAAAACCGCAGTGTTACCATTACACCATTCCCCAGCAGGAACGGCGCAGCGGCCATTTGGGCCGCGCGAGGCGGTGGGAATAGCGCAGCGTCGAAGCGGATGCAACGCCCCATAATCACACCGTCAAAGACATATGCTTCTGGCCGCTTGCAGCCCGCAAACACCTCCCCTATAAGGCGCCCTCCCTCGTCGGAGTGTAGCTCAGTCTGGTAGAGCACTACGTTCGGGACGTAGGGGTCGCAGGTTCAAATCCTGCTACTCCGACCAGGGATTTTCCTCGCATTTTCCAGACTTTCCACGCTTGCGAGATGGCGGGGCGCGGCGGCGCCCTATATGCGTTGCATTGACCGCGAGGGCGTGGACGTCACGCCTGCGGACCTTGCTGCGCAGGACCCGATGAAGCAGTTCTTCCTCACCGTCGCCGGCGTGTTCGTCGGTCTCGCGCTCTTCCTCATCGGCGTACCCTTCCTGCTGGTGGCCATGGCGGCGGGGGCGGCCAAGCCCGCGGCGGCGCCGGCGCGCACGGTGCTGGAACTCGACCTGCGCTCCAACTTTTCCGACCAGGGTGATTCCAACCCGCTGGCCGCGTTCGGCGCGGGCGGCGAATCGCTGATGACCGTGGTCGACACCCTGAAGGCCGCGCAGAATGACGACCGGGTGAAGGGAATCATCGTGCGCCTGCCTGAAGGCGGCTTCACCCCGGCGGCGGCGGACGAACTGCGCCTGGCCTTCAAGCGCTTCCGCGCCTCCGGCAAGCCGATGATCGCCCACAGCCAGGGCCTGATGGCCTCGGGGGCGGTGACCTCGACCTACATGCTGGGCGCGGCGACAGGCGACATCTGGATGCAGCCGCTCTCGTCATTCCAGGTGACGGGCATGTCCGCCGACAACGTGTTCTTCAAGCGCGCCTTGGACAAGTACGGCGTGAAGGCCGAGTACGAGCAGCGCGCCGAATATAAGACGGCCGTAAACCCCTACTTGCAGAGCGACTACACGGCCGCGCACCGCGAATCCGAGCTGTCGTGGATGACCTCGATCTATCAGACCGCGGTGAACGCGGCGGCGAGCGACCGCAAGGCCGACGCAGCCGCCCTCGCCCGCACTCTGGAGGCGGGCCCCTACTCCGCCGAGCGCGCCAAGGCCCTGGGCCTGGTCGACCACCTGGGCCTTCCGCAGGAGGCGCGTGACGCCCTGCTGACCAAGGCCGGCTCCGGCGCCAAGCTGGTGGAGTTCGAAGACTATGAAGCCCGCACGCGACGCGATCGCGCGCAGGCGGGTCGCGGACGACCGGCGATCGCCCTGGTCGGCGCCGAGGGGGCGATCGTCACCGGTGAAGGCGGTGGCGGCGGTCCGTTCACCGCCGACGCGACCATCTACTCCGACGATGTCGCCGAGGCGCTGAAGGAGGCGACCGAGGACAAGGACGTGAAGGCCATCGTGCTGCGCGTCTCCTCGCCCGGAGGTTCGGATACCGCCTCGGAGCAGATCCTGGCGGGCGTCAAGGCGGCCAAGGCAGCCGGCAAGCCGGTGGTGGTGTCGATGGGCGCCTACGCGGCCTCGGGCGGCTATTGGATTTCGTCGCAGGCCTCGTCGATCGTGGCCGAGCCGACGACCCTGACCGGCTCCATCGGCGTGTTCGGCGGCAAGGTGACGTTTGGTGACGCCGTGTCGCGTTTCGGCGTGGACATGCGCCAGCTGACGGTCGGCGGCGACTATTCCAGCGCCTTCAGCTCCGGCAAGGGCTTCGATCCCGCTCAGCGCGCCGCCTTCGCGGCCTGGATGGATGAAATCTACGCCGGCTTCATCAGTCGCGTGGCCGAAGGCCGCAAGCTGCCACCGGAGCGCGTGCGCGAGCTTGCCCGCGGCCGGGTATGGACCGGGGCCCAGGCCAAGGAACTGGGCCTCGTGGACGAGCTGGGCGGCATCGAGGAAGCCGTGGCCAAGGCCAAGAGCCTGGCCAAGATCGACGGCGAGGTGCGCGTGAAGAAGATCGGCGGCCCAGGCTCGCCGCTGGAGGCGCTGGAGCGGCTGATGGGCGTCAGCGAGTCTTCCGCCAAGACCCTGGCGGCCGCCGCCTGGGTGCTGGGCGATCCGCGCGCCACCCGCATCCTCGACGCCGTGACCGAGGCCCGCCTGCGCGACCAGGGTGCCCGCGTCCTGGCCCCGCGGCCCTTCTGACGGCCTGAACGGCGCTCAATAGCCCCCCTTGTGGGAGTTTGCGAAGCGAAGGCGCGAAGCAGCCAAGGTGTCGGGGAAGCCGACGGATGTGGGGTTGATCGCCCTATCCGGCCAATCTTGATCTTGCGCGGCGCCGTTTGAGAGACCCCTCATCCGACCCGCTTCGCGGGCCACCTTCTCCCACAAGGGGAGAAGGCGAAACGCGACCTGCAACTTGGCGTCAGACGTCGTTCGGCGGCCGGGCTGCATTCGCGAACCGCAGCGCCTGGACGATGGCGCGGCCCGCGCCGCCTTAGGCGCAAAAAAAGAGGCCGCCCCGAAAGGCGGCCTCTCCAAAATCCTCCGAAGAGGCTTTTCTTAGAAGGCGTACTTCAGACCGACGCGGACGGTGCGCGGGGCTTGGTAGCTACGGGCCATGCCGTAGAACGGAGCCTTCACGCCCTTGATCGCGCCCGCCGAGGTGCGGACTTCGCCCTGTTCCACAACCCGCGTGACGGTGTCGCCGTCGAACAGGTTGAAGATGTCGAGGGTGCCGACCAGCGAACCGGCCGCGCCCTTGTCCATGAACTTGTAAGCGACGTTCAGGTCGACGGTCAGGGTCGGATCGGTCGTGCCCGACTTGCCACGCGGGGTGGCGACGCTGGCAAACGACTGGTTGCTGGTGATACCGGCAGCGATCAGCTGCGAGTTCAGCGAGCCAGCGGTGCCGACAGCGGCGCCGTTCGGGCAGTACCAGCCCGACGGAGTGCCGGAGTTCGGCGCCAGCGGGTCAACCGACGGCGGGACGTAGCCGATACAACCGTAAGGACGGCCCGACTGAGCGGTGAAGTTACCACCGATCGAGAGCTTGTCGGTCGGCGCGTAGGTGCCGAAGACCTTCAGGGTGTGACGACGGTCGCCCGGCAGGTCGCCGTACGCGTTCAGGGTGTTCGCACGGTGGTCGAAGTCCTGGGTGATCGAGGTATCGGTCTGGCCGACGTCCGACTTCACCGCGCCTTCGTAGTTACCCTCGGAGTGACCCAGGGTGTACGAGCCCTGCAGACCCCACTTGCCGTCGAACGGGCGCTGGAAGGTGAATTCCAGGGCCTGATACTTCCGCTCGACTTCCGGCAGAGCCAGGTCGGCGGCGGTCAGGTTGATGTACTGCGGGTTGTAGGCCGGGTTCGCGTTGCCGGCGGCGTCGGTGCGGGTCTCGCCCATGATGTCGAGGAAGACCTTGGCGCCGTCGCCCGGGTTGATCAGGACGTACGGGTAGACCGCCGGATCGACCGCGGCGCACGCGGCGTTGTTGGTGCGCACGCAGTACCGGTTCACAGCGTCGCCGATCGCGGTGTCTTCGATCGTGCTCTGCAGCTGACGGTGGATGTAGCGGACGCCCGCGGTCCAGTCGGCGAACATACCGTCACGGAAGCGGTGTTCGTAGCCCAGGATGAACTCACGCTCGTACATCGGCTTCAGGTCCTGCTCGATGACCGAGCGGGGATCCGGGCCGCCCGGAGGCGAGAGGTAATCCGTGGCGCCGATCTGAGCGCCGACGGTCGGGAAACCGGCCGTGTTGGTGGTCAGCGTGCCGCAGGAGGCCGTGGTCAAGCAGGGGGCCGAACGAACCGTCTGGAAGTACTGGTCGGTGTAAATTTCACCCGACGACGCACGGATCGAGGTGTTCAGCGCGATCGGCAGGTAGTAGTCGCCAGCCGAACCGTAGATGCGGTCGACGCCGTTGCCGGTCGGATCCCAGTTGAAGCCGAGACGCGGGGCGAACTGGTCGTCGATGTTGATGTACGACTTACCGCTGCTGTTCTTGTAGTCGTAGACGTCCTGACGGATGCCGAGCTGGATGTTCAGGTTGTCCGTGATGTCCCACGAGTCCTGAATGTACCAGGCGCTTTGTTCGGCTTCGAACTCGCCGATGTTGGCGAAGGTCAGCAGCTCCACGCAGCCGTTGACGCCGGCGCCGGTCGGGCAGGAAGCCTGATCGTAGGCGTAGTAGAGGGCGCCGCCCGAGTAGGCGCTGACGGCGCTCGAGGTCAGGTCTTCACGATCGTAGCCGACGCGGATGTGGTGATCGCCGGCCAGCTTCACGTAGAAGTCGCCGTCCACGCGGTAGGTCGTCCGGGTGTCGAGGCCTTCCAGGTTGAACGGACCGCCTTGACGGCCGTTGGTGGCGTTGGCCCCACCGAGCGCGCCGAAGTCCAGGATACCCGGCTGGGCGATGTTCGGACCGTAGTCCTTATAGTCGCTCTCCGACTTGCCGTAGAGGGCCGACAGGGTGAACCAGTCGGTGAAGACACCGGTGTACTTGTAGATCTGGTTCAGACCACCCGACTTTTGGTAGTACTTGTTCAGCGGAGCAGTGATCTTCTGCTGCGCCTTGCTGTAGTTGAAGGGGTTGTAGTCGGTCGTCGAGCTGTCGGAGAACAGCGTGGCTTCGATCTTGTGGTTCTCGTTCAGAACGAAGTCGAACTTCCCGAAAATACGCGGGTCATTGTACTTCGTCTGGAGGTAGGTGCCGTTGTCCGTCGTCGTGTTGGCGAAGGAGACCGGGCCCCAGTTGTTGTTGTAGCGGTTGTTGTACAGCAGGAAGAAGAAGACGTGATCCTGCACGATCGGGCCGCTCGCCCACAGGGTCTGCTCGTTGGCGTCCGCCTTGGAGAAGGCGTTCTCGACGATCTGACCGACCGAGTTGTTGCCGCCCGGAGCCCAGGCGCGGCCACGGGTGGCGCGCATGCTGTTCGGGGTCCAGAAGGCGGTGACGCCGCCGTGGAACTCGTTCGAGCCCGAACGGGTGACGATGTTGATCACGCCGCCGGTGCCGCGACCGAACTCGGCCTGATAGCCGCCGGTCTTGGTTTCGATGGTCTGGATGGCGTCGAACGGCAGGTCGGCGTAACCCAGGAAGGTCCGCTGATCGGTCACGTTCATGCCGTTGATGTAGTAGACGCTTTCCGCGGCCGAGGTGCCCGAGAGGGTCACGCCCGACTGGTTACGACGAACGCCGTTGGTGACGATCGAGGCGTCGGCGGCGCCGGCGCCCGGCGTCAGCAGGACGGCGGCGTTGATCGAACGACCGATCGGAACGCGGTTGGCGAGGTCCTGAACGTCGACGGCGAGGCCGACGTCGGTGCGGTTGAAGTCCTGCACGCGACGGGTCGCGGTGACGACGACTTCTTCCACCGAGCCCGACGACAGGGTGAAGTTGTAGGTGGCGCCGCCGGGCGACACGGTGATGCGCTGGTTCTCCAGCGTCATGCCGTTGCCGCTGATGTTGGCGGTGTAGCCGCCGACCGAGAGGGCGGGGATACGGAACGAGCCGCTGGCGTCAGTGGTCGCGGTCCGGGTCACGCCCTGGGCCGAGGTGACGCTGACGGTCGCGCCGGCCACGCCGGCGCCGGCATCGTTCTGCACCTGACCCGACAGAATGCCGGTGGTGTAGTCCTGGGCGCTCGCAACGCTCGGGGCGAACGAGGTGATCGCCACGGTCGCCGGAACGGCCAGCATGGCCAGGCCAGCGAACATCGTGCTCGTGAGCAGCCGCTTACGCTTCAGACCGGAATTGGTCGGGTAGTCAGTCATCATATCCCCTTCAAATGGGTGCGTCCGAAAGCCAATGGCGAAACGCCATCACGCCGCGGCAACCGCCGCCGCAGTGTTTGCGTTTGAAGATTTCGCCGCCCGGGCCCTCGCGCCGCTTGCAATGTCCCGAGCCCCTAGACCCGGTTGCACACACGTTAGGCGCCCGCCGAATTGGGGGTCAAACCAAAGTTACATCGTTGTAACGCGATCATCTTGGGCGTGTCGCATCTTCGCCACACTTGGCCAAGGTCTGCGCATTTTTCGCCGGATTCCGGGCATATTGGCGAATGAAAATTCCACAGGCCAAGTTGACCCTAGGTCAGTCCTTCTTACGGCAGAGCTGGCTTGAGGGGTGCCGGTCGGACAAATTGTCCACCCAGCCGGACAGGCTCGGGCTGACCAGATTCTTGCTGACGTAGAAGAAAATCGGGGCCACCGGCGCGTCGCTGAGCATCAGCTGCTCGGCCTGGGCGAGGTAGGTCGCGCGGACCTTGGCGTCGGCCTCGGCGTCGGCCTTGGCGAGCAATCCATCGTAGGCGGGGTTGCGGTAATCGCTGTAATTTTGGGCGCCGGTATCGGACCGCATGAGGAAGAGGAAGGTGATCGGGTCGTTGTAGTCGGCGATCCAGGCCGCGTCGGCGACCTGATAGTTCCGCGACCGGTAGTCGGCATAGGCGACCTGGGTCTCGACCTGGGCGAGTCGCGCGTCGACGCCGATGGATTTCCAGTCCGCCTGGATGGCCGGGTAGAACAGAGTCGGGTCCGGGCTGTTGCGCAGCTTGATCTCGACCTTCAGCGGGTGGCCAGGTCCATAGCCCGCCTCGGCCAGCAGGCGCCGCGCCTCGGCCTGACGGCGCTCGAAGCTCCAGGACGACCATTCCGGCGGAGCCACCGTCGTGTAGTTGGCCATGCCCGGCGGAGTGAAGGTGTAGGCCGGCAACTGGCCGCCGCGCAGGAGCTTGCCGGTGATGAACTCCCGGTCGATCGACATGCTGAGGGCGCGCCGCACGCGCGGGTCGTTCAGCCCGGGGACGTTGGAGTTGAACGAGGCGTAGGCCACGCCCAGCCAGGTTTTCACCCGCACGTAGCCGGGGGCCTTCTTCTGAAGGTAGGCGATGCGGTTGGAGAGGATGTCGGTGCTGACGTCGAGCTCGCCGCGCAGAACCCGGCGCTCGGCGCTGATCGCGTCGTTGGTGGGGTAGTAGTAGACCGCCGCCGGACAGACTCCCGCCGTTCCGTAGAATCGGGGGTTTTTCACCGATTTCATGTAGTCGCCGAGCCGCCACTCGGCCGGGGTGAACGGGCCGTTGGAGACGTAGTGGGCCGGCTGGGCCCAGGCGTCGCCCCACTTTTCCACCGCGTGCTTGGGCACCGGCAACATCGACAGGTGCTTGGTCAGCTCCGGGAGATAGGGCGCGGGGTGCTCCAGGGTGATCTGCAGGGTGCGGGGATCGAGCGCCTTCACCCCCAGAGCCTCGACCGGCAGCTTGCCGGCGTTCACCGGCTGAGCGTTCTTCAGCACATAGATCAGGGCGGCGGTCTCGTTGGCGGTCTTCGGATCGAGGCTGCGGCGGTAGGCGAAGACGAAGTCGTCGGCGGTGACCGGTGCGCCGTCGGACCACACCGACTCGCGCAGGTGGAAGGTCCAGACCAGGCCGTCGGCGGATGTCTCCCACGAGGTGGCGATACCGGGTTGGGTGTTCCCGTCGACATCGTCGACGGTCAGGCCGATGAAGGCGTCGCGCATGACGCGGGCCTCCCAGATGCCGGTGACGTGGTGCGGGTCGAGCGAGCTGAGCTCGGCGGCGTTGCCGATCAAGACGCAGTCCTGGCCGGGCGGACAGGCCGGACGCACCGCCGCCTTCTTGCCGCAGCCGGCGAGGCCGACGAGGGCCGCCAGGGCGAGGGCCGCGGCGGCGGTGAGTTGGCGCCCTCCCCTCATCGATCCTTCGGGTCCAGGGCGTCGCGCAAGCCGTCGCCGATGAAGTTGAAGGCCATCAGGGTGACGATCATCACCGCCGACGGGAAGATCAGCAGCCAGGGCGCCAGCTCCATGTCCTGCGCGCCGTTGGCGATCAGGGTTCCGAGCGAGGCCATCGGGGCCTGGACGCCGAGGCCGAGGAAGCTGAGGAAGCTCTCGGCCAGGATCACCGTCGGTATGGTGAGGGTGACGTAGACCACCACCGGCCCCAGCAGGTTCGGCACGATGTGGCGCGTGACAATGGCGAGGCGCGAGAGGCCGGCAGCCTGGGCGGCCTCGATGAACTCGTTCTGCTTCAGCGACAGGGTTTGGGCGCGGACAATGCGGGCCATGGTCAGCCATTCGACCGCCCCGATGGCGACGAAGATCAGCACGATGTTCGAGCCGAAGGTGACCATCAGCAGGATGACGAAGAAGATGAACGGCAGGGCGTAGAGCACATCGACGATGCGCATCATCGTCTCGTCCAGCCGGCCGCCGAAGTAGCCGGCCACCGCGCCCCAGGCGACGCCGATGACCAAGGAGACGGCGGTGGCGACGACGCCTATGGCCAGGGAGACGCGCAGGCCCATGAACAGGCGGGTGAGCAGGTCGCGGCCGAGGCTGTCGGCGCCGATCAGATGGCCGCCCTGCAGGGGCGCGAGCCAGACGTCGTCCTTGCGGATCACGTCGTAGGCGACGCCGGTCAGCGACGGGCCGACGAGGGCCAGGACGACCAGGACGCCGAGCACGATCATGCCTGCGACGGCGGCGCGGTTGCGCAGCAGGCGACGACGCGCGTCGTCCCACAGACTGCGGCCCTTGGCGGCCTGCATCATCTGCGACCGCTCGGGCGAGCCGGGGATCATCACCGAGGAGGTCACGACAGCTTCATCCGCGGATCGAGGGCGGCGAGCAGCAGGTCGGCCAGCAGGTTCAGCACGAGGATGAGGGCGGCGAAGAAGATCACCATGCCCATGACGACGGTGTAGTCGCGCTGCAGGGCGCTGATGACGAAGAACTTCCCGAGGCCCGGCAGGTTGAAGATCTTCTCGACCACGAGGGAGCCGGTCAGCAGGCCGGCGGCAGCCGGGCCGAGGTAGGCGACCAGCGGCCCGACGGCGGCGCGCAACACGTGGCGGGTGACGATGCGGAACTCCGACAGACCCTTGGCGCGGGCGGTGCGGACGTAGTTGGAGCGCAGCACCTCGATCATCCCAGCGCGCACCAGCCGCGAGATGATGGCGATCTGCGGCAGGGCCAGGACGGTGACCGGCAGGATCAGGTTTTCCGGCGCGCCGCCGTTCCAGCCGGCGTTGGGAAGCAGTTCCAGCCTGGAGGCGAACAGCAGCACCAGCAGCGGCGCGGTGACGAAGGTGGGTATGCAGACCCCGAGGATCGCGAGCGTACTCGCCAGATAATCGATGGGGCCGTTCTGCCGGAGGGCGGCGAAGACGCCCAGCGTGCCGCCGACGATCAGGGCGACGATGATGGCCGAAAGGCCGAGCGTGAGGCTGACGCCGAAGTTCTCGGCCAGCACCTCGATAACGGTCTTGTCCTTGTACTTGAGCGAGGGCCCGAGATCGCCGTGCACGACGCCCTTCAGGTAGTTGACGTACTGCTCGCCGAGCGGCCGATCCATGCCGTACTTGGCCATCACCGCGCGCTCGATCTCCGGCGAGAGCTTACGCTCGCTGTCGAAGGGGCTGCCGGGGGCGGCGCGCATCATGAAGAAGGCCGCTGTGATCACGAGGAACAGCGTCGGCAGGGCGGTGAGCAGGCGGCGGAGCAGAAAACTCGCCATGCGGTAGGGAATCTCCGCGACCCAAGATGCAGCCGGTCGTTGCGAAAGCATCACCGGCCGCCGATGATGTCAAACGAAGGGCCCGCGCCGCGCGCAAGGAGTTACGCATGACCGATTTCCGCACCGTCACCGAAGAAATCACGGTGAGCCCTCAGATCGAACTGTCGGACGTGAAGCGGGCGGCCGACGCGGGCTTCAAGCTGATCATCAGCAATCGGCCGGACGGCGAGGAGCCGGGCCAGCCGACCGCGGCGGATGTCGCGGCGGCGGCCGAGGCGGCGGGCGTCTCGTTCGTGCATATCCCCGTGCGCGGCGGCCCGACGCCGGATCAGGTGGAGGCCACGCGGGAGGCCATCGCCGGGGCCGAGGGGCCGGTGTTGCTGTTCTGCCGCTCGGGCACGCGCTCGATCGTCACCTGGTCGATCGGCGAGGCGATGTCGGGAGCCCGTCCGCGCGGTGAGCTGGTGGAGCTGGGCCGGTCGGCCGGCTACGACCTTTCGGGCGTGCTCGGGGCCTAGTCGGCCAGGGCGATGCGGACGGTCGCAGAGGCCGGTTCGGGCTGGACAGCGGCCATGACGAACTGGGCCGCGACGAGACAGACGATGGCGAAGGCGACCCGCTGGAGCCGTTTTGACACAAAGAGCGCCGCGTCAATCGCCATGGAACCGTCTCGCACTGGGTTTACGCGGCGTTCACCGCAATTTGGAGGCCACGGCGCGTGATCCCGTTCGTGCGCGAGATGGCCTTCGAGTACGGCCGCTGTGACGCGGTCTCGCCGCTGATCCGCCGGGTGGTGGCGCGCAACCCTGGCCCCTTCACCTATCTCGGCACTGGCACCTACATCGTCGGCCATGGCGAGGTGGCGGTGATCGACCCTGGCCCCGACCTGCCCGAGCACCTCGACGCCCTGCTGGCGGCGCTCGGCGGCGAGCGGGTGACGCAGATCCTGGTGACGCACGACCACGCCGACCACTCTCCCCTCGCCCGCGCGCTGTCCGAGGCGACCGGCGCGCCGGTGGCGGGACTCGACCGTCCCTCGGCCCCGCATATCGAAGGCCCGACCGTGGAGGCCGGCGACGACATGGCCTTCCGCCCCGACCGGCGGATCACCGGCGGCGAGGTGTTTTCCGGCCCCGGCTGGAGCCTGGAGACCATCGCCACGCCGGGCCACACCGGCAATCACCTGTGCTTCGCCCTGGCGGAAGAAAACGCCCTCTTCACCGGCGACCATGTGATGGGCTGGTCGACCAGCGTGGTCGTGCCGCCCGACGGCGACATGGCCGACTACCTGGCCAGCCTGCGCCTGGTGCAGGCGCGCGAGTTCGCGACCCTGTGGCCGACGCACGGTCCGCCGGTGACCGACCCGGCGCCCTTCCTGGCCGCCTATATCGAGCACCGCCTGGCGCGGGAGGCTCAGGTGCTGAGGCTGCTGGCGGAAGGCCACTCACGCATTCCCGAGATGGTGACGGTCGCCTATCGCGGCGTCGACAAGCGCTTGCATCCGGCGGCGGCGCAGTCGATGCTGGCGCAGCTGATCAAGCTGGTCAGCGAAGGCCGCGTGGCGACTGACGGCGCGCCGACGCTGGCGAGCGACTACCGCCTGCCCTAGCGGGACAGCTGCTCCACCAGCCGCGTGACGCGGCGGCAGTTGCGGCCGAGGTCCGACCCCGGCGCGCGGGCCAGCGAGCGGATATCGATCCGGCTGCCAGTGGCGGCAGGCTGGATGCGGACAGCGATGTCGTCCTTCACGCCATAGCCGAGGCTGGTCGCCGTGCCTTCGATACGGCCGGCGGCGGGATCCTCGACGGTGAGCGCGGCACCCCGACTGCGGAGCGCGTTGCGGGCGGCCTCGAAAGCCTCGGGCGGCGGGCGAGAGACGGCGACGGGCACAGCGCCCGGACAGGTCTCGGAGTTGACCTCGGCGACGCGGCGGCCGGCGTAGCGGCCCGAGCCGACCGGCAAGCTGGGATCAGGCTCGACCGGGGCGGCGTCACCGCGTTCGGTGAGGATCGCGCCACCGAAGGCCAGGGGGCGACCCCAGTCGGTGGCGACGTCGTGAGCCGGGGCGGCAGCGGCCGAACTGCGCAGGGTCCAGATGGCGATGAGGGTGACGAGGGTGATCCCCGAGACCAGCATGGCCCGCTGCAGCAGGCGGCGATCGACGAACAGCGCGAGGCCGCCGCCGACCAGGGTCGCCAAGGCCGCGAGCACAGCGACGTTGGCCGCCCATTGGGTAGTCATCACGCCATAGCCGAACGACGCGTCGAACAGGCCGGCGCGGCTGCCCACCGCGCCGAGGATCGCCAAGGCGGCCGGCAGGAAGCTGATCGCCAGGATGGCGGTCATGGCCTTGCGCGGCCATTGCGGCGCGAGCGCCACCGGCTCGCGCACGGACTCGGCGGGCGCGGCGTCGACGACAGGCGCGGCGGCTTCGGCAGGCGGCAGGTCCTGCGCCTCGAACTCGGCTTCCGGTGCGATCCCGGCGACGGTTTCGGTTTCCGCCGCCGGATCAGCCTGGGGGAACGGTGAGGGCTCCGGCTCGTCATCAGCCGCCTCGACGGCGGGCGGGTCGGTGAAGGCTTCCGGCGCGTAGAGCGTGGCGGGCCGCGCCGCCGCCTCGGCGATGGGCGCCGCCGCGGCGGGGAAGACGTAGTCGGCGAAGCGCTCGCGCAGCGGCTTCTTGTCGATCTTGCCGGTGGCGCCGAGCGGGATGTCGTCGACGAAAACCACGTCGTCGGGCATCCACCACTTGGCGATCTTGCCGTCGAGGAAGGCGAGATACTCCTCGCGCGTCGCCGTCTCGCCGTCCTTCAGCTTGATGAGCAGCAGCGGGCGCTCGTCCCACTTGGGGTGCGGGCGGCCGATCACCGCCGCCAGGGCCGTCTTCGGGTGGCCGAGGA
>JAFKGN010000072.1 GCA_017307205.1 Caulobacterales bacterium | reverse complement strand
AGTGTCGGCGACGAGGTCGAGGCAGCCGGCGAACTGCTGCAGGTTCCAGAAGGCCGTGCCCGGCTGGCGGCCGAAGGCGTAGAGGCCGGAGGAGTCGAAATAGGCGGCGGTGAAGGTCGGGTCGTTGCGCGGCAGGAAGCGCCAGGGGCCGTAGTCGAAGCTTTCGCCGGTGACGACCATGTTGTCGGTGTTGAGCACGCCGTGGACGAAGCCGGCGGCCATCCAGCGGGCGACGAGACGCGCGGTGCGGGCGACCGCTTCCTCCAGCAGGGCGATGGCGCGGTCGGGCGCGTCGGCGCGGTGTGGGAAATAGGTTTCGACGGCGTGGTCGACGAGGACGCCGATCAGGTCCGGGCGGTCGAAATAGGCCTGCCGCTGAAAGACGCCGAAGCGGATGTGGCTGTGCGACAGACGGGTCAGCACCGCCGAGCGGGTGGGGCTCGGCTCGTCGCCGCGCATCAGGGCCTCGCCGGTCTCAAAGAGGGCGAAGGCGCGGGAGGTCGGCACGCCCAGCGCCTCCAGCATCGTCGCGGCCAGAACCTCGCGGACGCCGCCCTTCAGCGTCAGGCGGCCGTCGCCCTGGCGCGACCAGGGGGTCTGGCCGGAGCCCTTGGTGGCGAGATCAAGCAGGCGGCCGGTCCCGGCCTCGCGCAACTGGGCGAACAGGAAGCCGCGGCCGTCGCCGAGCTGCGGGTTGTAACTGCGGAACTGATGGCCGTGATAGCGCATGGCCACGGGCTGGGGCTGGTTGTCCGGCAGGGGCTCAAAGCGGTGGAAATGCGCCGACCTTTCCGCATCGGTGAGCGCGTCCAGCCCGACGGTCGCGGCGGCGCGGGCATTGAAAACGCGCGGGATCGCCTCCGGGAAATCGGCCGGCCGCACGGGGTCGGAGAAGTCCGGCCCGAGGGCGGCGAAGCGGGGATCGGGGCGATAGGCGGGAGAGACGGGCATGCGGTCGCCAGAATGGGCGAGACCAAGCGTTGGCGCACCCCCATGATTTCGCAGTCGCAATCTCGCAGCCGCACAATATTGGTTGACGTAACGGAAGGGTGTAACCCTTTGTCGCGGCTAAGTTTGTTTACCTACAGGAGACTAGATTAGCTGCAATTACAGGCGCAGGATGGATTCTCGAGCGGGGCGCAAAGACCCCGCGAGGAAACGCAAAGGATTCGAACCATGCGCCATAGCAGCGTTGTTTGCGCCTCCGTGTCGGCCATCGCCATACTCGCCGGATTGGGAGCCTCCAGCGTCGCCTACGCTCAGGATGAGGCGACGACCGTCGAAGGGTTGATCGTCACCGCTCAGAAGCGCGAGCAGAACCTGCAGGACGTTCCGGTCACGGTGACCAGCGTCTCAGAGCAGCTGCTTAACGCCGCGGGCGTGCGCGACATCAAGGACCTGACCATCCTGACGCCAGGCCTGACCGTCACCTCGACCACCAACGAGACCGTCACCAGCGCCCGCATCCGCGGCGTCGGCACCGTCGGCGATAACCCCGGCATCGAGTCCTCGGTGGGCATGGTGATCGACGGGGTCTACCGCGCCCGCAACGGGGTCGGCTTCGGCGATCTCGGCGAGATGGAGCGCATCGAGGTGCTGAAAGGGCCGCAGGGCACCCTGTTCGGCAAGAACACCTCGGCCGGCGTCATCAACATCCTCACGAAGAAGCCGTCGTTCGATCCCGAGTTCAACGCCGAGGCGACGTTCGGCAACTACGGCGCCATCGGCTTCTCCGGCTCGATCACCGGACCGCTGGTCGAGGACAAGCTAGCCGCCCGCCTTTATGTGGCGCACCGCGAGCGGGACGGGTTCTACAACGTCCTGAACGGTGACGGTCCGCGGGCGCGCAAAGACGACCAGACCCAGAACTTCGGCACCTTCCGCGGCCAGCTGCTTTGGCTGCCGACCGAGCGGATCGAGGTGCGGGCCACCGCCGACTACAGCAACCGCAGCGAGTACTGCTGCACCGGGGTGCAGATCCGCTCGGGTCCGACCGCGGCGATCGTCAACGCCCTGGCCACGGGCGGGCAGGGCGCGCGGCCGCCGGGCGGCGCGACGTTCCCGGCCCTGCCATTCTCCCGCACGGCCTACGCCAACAACGACACCCCGCAGGTCGTCGACGACGGCGGCGTCTCGGTAGAGGTCAACGCCGATACCGACTTGTTCGGCGGCGCGACCCTGACCTCGGTCACCGCCCAGCGCAGCTGGACCTCCGAACAGGGGATGGACGTCGATTTCACCGGCGCCGACATCCTGTCGCGTCGGCAGCAGAACTTCGGCTTCGACGTGAACACCTTCAGCCAGGAACTGCGCCTGGCCGGCGAGACCGATCGCCTGAGCTGGCTGGTCGGCGGCTTCTACGCCGCCGAGAAGCTGAAGCGCGCCGATGAGTACGTCTACGGCGCCGACTACAACGCCTACTTCTCGCTGCTGCTGGCCTCGCAACTGGGGCTGTCGGCCGCGCCGATCGCCCCGGCCCTGGTCAACTGCCTGACCGGAAACTTCCCGACCTGCACCCAGTTCGGCGCCAATCCGCTGGCCCCCTTCACGCCCGGTCCCGGCTACACCGCCGGCACGGCCGCGCGCGACAACTACCGGCAGGACAGCGACAGCTTCGCCTTCTTCACCAACAACAGCTACAAGCTGACCGACCAGCTCGAGATCACGGCCGGCCTCCGCTACACCAAGGAGGACAAGGAGCTCCTCTCGGTCCAGACCAATCCGAACGGCGCGGCGGCCTGTACGACGGCGATCAGCCGGATCAACAGCCCGCAATGGAACGCGGCCATTCCGCTGGCCCTGCAGCCCACCCTCGCCGGCGCCCTGTGCCCCAACTGGGCCAATCCGGCGTTCAACAACCGGACCACCCGCCAGGCGATCTCCGAGAAGCAGTGGACTGGCACGCTGAAGGCCGCCTACCGCTTCAACGACGACCTGATGACCTATGCGTCCTACGCGCGCGGCTACAAGGCGGGCGGCTTCAACCTCGACCGCCAGACCACCAACCTCGCGGCCGACGCCTCGACCGCCTTCCCGGCCGAAACCGTCGACAGCTATGAGCTGGGCGCCAAGACCACCTGGCTGAACAACCGGCTGCTGGTGAACGGCACGCTGTTCCTGCAACAGTTCAAGGACTTCCAGCTCAACACCTTCGCGGGTGTGGCCTTCATCGTGGAGTCGATCCCCGAGCTGGAATCCAAGGGCGTCGACCTCGACCTGATCTGGTTCAGCCCGATCCCGGGCCTGAACATCCAGGGCGGCGTCACCTACGCCAAGACCGAGTACGGAAACTTCGGGGCGTCTGACCTGATGGTGCCGAGCCGCTTCCCGGCGCTCAGCCTGCTGCCGGGCGCCCAGATGTCGTTCGCGCCGGAATGGTCGTCGTCGATCGCCGTCGACTACAGCCACGACGTCGGCGCGGGCCTGGAGGCGCGGTTCAACCTCTCGGCCAAGTACATGTCCGATTTCAACACCGGCTCGGACCTGCTGCCCTACAAGCATCAGGACGGCTACACCCTGCTCAACGGCCGCGTGACCCTGGCGCGGGCCGACAACCGCTGGGCCATCGAGCTGTGGGGGCAGAACCTCACGGACGTCGAGTACACGCAGGTGGCCTACAACGCCCCGGCCCAGGGCACCTTCTTCCAGAACACGGTCACCGCCAGCGGGCCGTACGCCGGCACCTACTACAACCCGTCGCTCGACACCGGCACCTACAACGCCTTCCTCGGCCAGCCGCGCACCTATGGCGTGACCCTGCGCACCAAGTTCTAGGCTTTCTTCTCCCCGACGGCGTCGACGCCTCCTCGCTCCGGCGGGGAGGCGTTTTCGTATCCGCTCACCACATCGGATCGACGGCGGCGGCGCCCAGGGCCTCGGCGAGGCGGCGGCGCGTGCCCTCGGTGGTCTCAGGCGGCAGATCGGCCGGGTCGAACCATCCGCTGCGGCGGATCTCCAGCCCCGGGCTGGCAGGGCAGGGCGTCCAGGCCTCGACGCGGTAGAGCAGCACGTGGTCTCCCTTGAAGCGCTTCTCCTGGCTGTGGATCGAGACCAGCCGCGCCTCGCCGGCCAAGCGGACGCCCCCTTCCTCCTCAAGCTCGCGGGCCATGGCCTCGCCGGCCGTTTCGCCGCGCTCGACGCCGCCGCCGGGCAAACGCCAGCCGGGCTGATAGCTGTGCTCGACCAGCAGCACACGACCCTCGGCGTTGGTGACTACGGCGCGCACGCCCAGCGTCAGGCCGCGCCGCAGGCGAAACGCCCACTGGATCAGCGGGCGGAGCAGGGGCTCGATTCTGTGGCTCCAGGGCATGAGCCGCACTGTAGCAGCTTGCGGCCCGGGTTGCGGGCGGCTAGAGGCGAACCGTTCGTTTCCGGAGCCGACCCATGATCGCCATCCTCATCATCGCCGCCTTCCTGGCCGTGATCATCGGGCTGAACGCCTACGAGTTCGGCCGGATCGACTAATCCGGATGACCGGTCGCGGCGTCGCCCTGGTCACCGGAGGCGTCCGCCGCATCGGCCGCGCCCTGGCCGAGGCCTGCGCCGAGGCCGGCTATGACGTCGCCGTCCACCATCGCGGTGGACACGAGGGCGACCACGCCGTCGAGGCCCTGAAGGCCAGGGGTGTTCGCGCCGCCGCCTTCGCCGCGGATCTCGCCCAGCTCGACGCCGACGCCCTGATCGCCGCCATCGCGGCGGAGCTTGGTCCGGTGACCCTGCTGGTCAACAGCGCCAGCGTCTTCGACGACGACCGCATCGGCGATCTGACGGACGAGGGCTGGGACGCCCACCTCGACGTCAATCTCCGCGCGCCCGTGATGCTGGCCCAGGCCATGGCCGCCCAACTGCCGGCCGACCGTGAGGGGCTGGTGGTCAACATCGTCGACCAGCGCGTGCTGCGGCCGAACCCGCAGTTCTTCACCTACAGCCTCAGCAAGGCCGGCCTCTGGTGGGCGACGCGCACCCTGGCGCAGGGCCTGGCGCCGCGGGTGCGGGTCAACGCCATCGGACCGGGGCCGACCCTGCCCTCGATCCACCAGGCGGATGGCGAGTTCGACGCCGAGGCGGCGGCGACGCCGCTGGGCCGCTCGGTGGAGGCCGAGGAGATCGCCCACGCCCTGCGCTACCTGATCGACGCCCGCTCGGTGACCGGCCAGATGATCGCCGTCGACGCCGGCCAGCATCTGGCGTGGCGCACGCCTGACATTCAGGGCGATTGAGCGTAAAGGGCGCGCATGACCGTCGCCTCCCTGCCTGACGAAGCGCCCACGCCCGCCGCGCCCCTGCGCGTCGTCGGCGCCAAGATCTTTGTGCGCGGCCTGAAGGTGGACGCCGAGATCGGTGTCTATGCCCACGAGTACGGCCGCCGACAGCCGCTGGTCATCGATGTCGAGCTCGACGCCGCCGTCGCCGGGGCCGAGCGCCTGGCCGACACCCTGAACTACGAGACGGTCGCCAACGCCGCCCGCGACCTGGCGGAGAACGGCCATTGGCAACTGGTCGAGACCTTCGCCGAGCGCCTGGCGGAGGCGATGTTCGCCGATCCGCGCGTCAGCCGCGCCCGGGTGCGTATCGAAAAGCCTCTAGCCCTGGCCCCCGTGGCCGAGGCGGCCGGGGTCGAGATCGTCGTCGTCCGCGCATGAGCGAGACCGGCGGCCGGCAGCTGATCCGCTACGCCGCCCGCACTGCCCCTGTGAGTCCCGAAACCGTCTGGATGGTGGAGGGCGATGACCTTGTCGAAACCTGCGGTCGTCGGCGCCGGGTTTTTCCGCTTTCAAGTCTGAGCGACATGCGTGTCATCGGCGAGGGCGGCCCGCGTCGCGCGGCGCAGCTGCTGTTCGGTCGCCGCCGACTGCTGATCCCCGCCCAAAGTCTGCTGGCCACCCTGCGCTTTCAGGACCGGTCCGGCGCGTTCGACGCCTTCATCAAACAGGTGGAGGCCCGGGCCGCGGTCTCCGCCGTCCAGGCCAAGCCGCCCTCGCGCGCGGCCCGTCAGATCGCCCAGGCCCTGGTCTGGACCATCGTCCTCACCGGAGCCGGGGCGCTGTTCCTGATCGTCGGCGCGCTGCTGAGCGGCTTTCCCGATATCGGTCTGGCCTTGGGCGCGCGCCTGCTGTTCGTGCCGATCCTGCTGTCCGCCGCCCTGCCCTGGCTTTTGCAACCCCGTCGCTGACTCCGCGCGGCTTGGGCGTCGCCATCGGCCTCCGGCTGCGCTATCAGACCTCGGCGCGGGCCCGGTAGCTCAGCCGGATAGAGCAGAGCTTTCCTAAAGCTAAGGTCGGGGGTTCGAGTCCCTCCCGGGTCGCCAGCGCATCACCTCTCATAGGCGCAAGTGGGGATCGAAGAGGATGGGCATGTCGGATGATGGAGACTCTGCGGTGGGGCGCCGCCAGAGGCGCCGGTCAGTCCTGGAGAACGCCCGCGACGCAGTGCTGGACGTCGCCACCATTATCGATGTCGGTTTTGCAACCGGCACCGAGGGGCTCTACGGCGTCTTCGACGCCTATAACTTTCTCGTCGAGCCGATCGCCGAGATGGAGCCTGCGCTGCGAGACTTTGTGCAGTCTCATCCGAAGACGAGTTATGTTCTTGCTGCGGCCAGCGACAGCGACGGCGTCGCAGAGATCGTCGTGAGGCGATCCGCGGGCGCCTCCGGTTTCCACGCCACGACAAAAGCCGGCGACTCCGAGCAACGAGAAGTCGCGAAGTTCAAGCTCGACACGCTTGTTCGCGACCACGGGTTAGTTGGTCCCTTTCTCATCAAAATTGATGTCGAGGGGCATGAGCTGCACGTTCTGAAGGGGGCCATCGCTACGCTTGCTGAGACCGCTCTGATCATTCTGGAAATCCATCCATGGAACGATGACAGGAAGCGCGGCTCAGCGACGATGATGGACCTGTTCCGCTTTATGGAAGACGCTGGGTTTGCGTTCTACGACCTCATCGAGCCGTTCTACCGCCCGCTCGACGGCGCCCTTTTCGGCTTTGACGGTGTGTGGGTGAAGGCGGATGGCCCGCTGCGTCGCGTCCGGTCGTTCCGAAGCAAGGAGGATGGCGACTTGGTGCGGAGCCAGCGGATCGAAAAGAACCGAGCGCTGTTCGATCGCAAGAGCCCTGAAAGGCCGAAAACGGCCGCCTCGTAAAAGCCGTCTCATGGCGAGCGTCAGGGCGGCGCCCCGCGTTCCTTAAGACAACTGCGGTGTCGTTGGGGGCTTTTAGGTGGCCCAGCAACGTCTTGCGACGTTGCTGGGCCGGACCGTCCGGAGGCAGACGGTTGAGGCTGGGTTGGGTGCGGGCCTCGGGGTGAGAAGCTCATGAGCGCGTCTGATCCGCAAGGCGGCAGCCCGTGCAGTGACGCCTAATTCTCATTAATAACAGATGGTTACGGGGCTAATTCAGGTTAACTGCGACGCTTTGTCCCTGTAAGGCGCGCGATGCGCCTCACGGCCGTCTCTGTCACCCCAGAAAAGCTGGAGGGGTGCGCAGTCAAAGTAGATCGAATCCATAGGAATAGGGGGATTATAGCGGCCGCGCGGCGTGGCTGCCCGCTCAGGCGGCCCGGCGTCTCGTGACGATTTTTCGGCGGGCGGGGTGAGGTGTCGGCGGTCTGCGGACTCAAGCACCACAAACGCTCGTCGAAGAACGGGGAAGTTGGGGAGACGGATCGGCCGCCGGCCGGACCAAGCCTGTCGCGTTTGCGACGTCCCCAGCCCCTCCGCGTCGCGGGCGGAGGTTCAGGCCATGAGGGGCAATCATGATTTCGAGTAAGGTTCAAACACTGGTTCGCGGCGCGGCCCTGGCCACGCTGATGTGCGGTGTATCCCACACCGCCTTCGCGCAGACGGCGCCGGCTGCGGAGCCGGACGCGGCGGTCGAGGAGGTGGTCGTCACCGGCACCCTGATCCGCGGCGTCGCCCCGATCGGCAGCGCGGTCTCGACGGTCGGCACCGAGGAAATCCAGCGCCAGGGCATCACCCAGTCCAACCAGCTGCTGGCGGCCATTCCGCAGATGGCGGGCTTCAACGGCGTGCCGCGCACCTCGACGGCCAACCAGGGCGTGACCGGCTACCGGCCGAACCTGCGCAGCCTGCCGCCGCTGCAGAACGGCACCACCCTGATCATGGTCGACAGCCACAACCTGGTCGGCGGCTCGGTGCAGCAGAACTTCCCCGACATCAGCGCCCTGCCGACCGGCGCGATCGAGCGCGTGGAAGTGGTTCTCGACGGCGGCTCGGCCACCTACGGCTCCGACGCCGTCGGCGGCGTGCTGAACTTCATCACCCGCACCCGCTACAGCGGTATCCGCGCCACCGGCAACATCGGCTTCGCGCCGGGCACGGGCTACAAGACCTACAACTTCGGCGTCCTGGCCGGCCATGAGTGGGATGGCGGCAGCCTCGTCATCGACGTCGAGACCCGCCAGAACAACCCGTTGTTCGCCAACGAGCGCGAGTTCCCGCGCCAGGATCTGCGGCCCTACGGCGGCTCGGACTTCCGGGTTCGCACCTGCTCGCCCGGCAACATCATCATCGGAACCCAGACCTACGCCCTGCCGAACCGCGCGCCGAGCACCCTGAACCTCTGCGACAGTTCGCAGGCGGGGGTGATCAACGGCAGCGAGCGTCAGACCAGCGGATATCTGTCGGTTTCGCAGACCCTGTCGGAGAACCTCGACTTCCGGGTCACCGCCTTCGCCACCGACCGCCTGACCCGTTCGCCCACGGTGCAGCTGTCGAATTCGGGCGCGGTGATCAACAACACCAACCCGTTCTTCAATCCGATCGGCGCGGAGACGCAGCACACCGTCGCCTACAATTGGGAATCGGTGCTCGGGCCCTACGCCTCAAGCTCGCTTAAGATGCAGCAGTTCGACATCTCGCCGAGCCTCACCTGGCGGATCAATGACGAGTGGCAGCTGAAGGCCCTGGCCGACTACGGCCGCAGCGAGTTCGACCAGTTCGCCGGCCAGATCAACACCGCCGCCGAGACCGCCGCCCTGCGCGGCGCCGGCCTGACCACCGCTACGGCGCTCAACCCCTATAACCTGGCCGCGACCAACCCGACGGTTCTGAAGTCAATCACCGACTACGGCACCTTCAACCATGTCGTTCAGTCGCTCGCGACGGTCCGCGCTATCGCCGACGGCCCGATCTTCACCCTGCCGGGCGGCGAAGTGCGGCTTGCCGTCGGCGCCCAGTTCCAGCGCGTGAAGAAGGACGACTACGCGATCATGGGCCCGTCCGGCACGACCGCCCGGGCGGCCGACACCCAGCGCAAGCGCGACATCTCGGCGGTGTTCGGCGAGCTGGTCGTGCCCGTCGTCGGCGAGGGCAACGCCCTGCCGCTGGTGCAGGCGCTGAACCTCGACGTGTCCGTCCGCTACAACGACTACGAGGTGATCGGCGCGACCACCGACCCGAAGATCGGCCTGGACTGGAAGATCATCGACGGCCTGAAGGTGCGCGCCAACTGGGGCACCGCCTTCGTGGCCCCGGGCCTGAACGACACCACGCTCGGCGGCATCGACTCCGTGGTCATCGTGGCCGCCACCAGCGGCACGCTGCGCCCGACCGACCCGACCAGCGATCGCAATCGCCCGACCATCACGGTGCAGGGCGGCGGCCGCCCGGGCATCAAACCGGTGACCGCCGAGAACTGGTCGATCGGCGCCGACTTCAACCCGAGCATCCTGCCCAATCTTTCGACGAGCCTGACCTACTGGTCGGTCGAGATGAAGGATCTGATCCAGCCGGGCTGCACTTCGCTGTCCACGGCCCAGCAACTGGCGGACACCTCGCTTGAGGGCACGTGCTATTTCTACCGCCCGTCGCAGGCCCAATCCCTGGCCCTCGCGCAGGGGATCAATATCTACTCGGGCAGCAGCACCAGCGTGACCGCGCTCTATGGCGCCGGCAACGATCCGTACCTGCTGGTGGACGGGCGCAAGCGGAACCTCGGGGGCTACAACACCTCCGGCGTCGACTTCCGTGTCGCCTACCGTCAGCCGATGGACTGGGGCGCGATCTACGGCTCGATCGCCGGCACCAAGTACCTGAAGCGCGAGACCCAGGCCCTGCCGACCTCGGCGTTCATCAACACCCTGGACAGCGACTTCTCCAAGCTGACCCTGCAAGGCGTGCTCGGCGCCGATATCGGCCCGTTCACCGCCACGGCCACGGTGAACTACGTGTCGGGCTACACGCTGACCGGCGTGGTCGGACAGACCAAGCTGGACTCGTTCCAGCCGGTGAACCTGTTCTTCCGCTACAACATGGACGAGGACCTGAGGTTCACGGTCAACGTCGACAACGTCTTCGACAAGGACCCGCCCTACGTGAACCGCTCCGGCGGATCGGTCGGCTCGACCCTCGGGCGCTTCGTCTCGGTCGGCGTTCAGAAGCGGTTCTAGGCAACGGCAAGGGGCGGCCTTCGGGCCGTCCCTTTTCTACTTCGGCAGTCAGGTTCGGATTGATAGGCGGCTGAAGCCGCCAGGCTTTGGAGGTCTCATGTCGTACGAAAAATCGAGCGCCGGCGTCGGCGGGGTGGCGGCACGCGCCGCCAAGCTGGTGCGCGGTCGGTTCAAGGGCGCGCTGCTCGGCTCGGCGGTCGCGCTGGCGGCGCTGACGGGCGCGACGCTGCAGAAGCCGGGCGTGGCCCAGGCTCAGCCCGCGAAGCCGGCGGAGCAGATGAACGTGCTGCTGATTATGGCCGACGACCTGCGGGTGGGTTCGGCCTTCAACGGCGACGTCGTGAAGATGCCGAATGTCGATGCGCTGGCCGCCCGCGGCGTCCGCTTCGATGAGGCCCAGTGCCAGTATCCGCTGTGCGGCCCGAGCCGGGCGTCGATGCTGTCCGGTCGCCGGCCCAACACTGTGAAGGTCTTCGACCTCAACACCACCCTGCGGGCCGCGGATCCGACGCTGGTGACCATGCCGCAGCACTTCCGTGAGAACGGCTACTACACCGCCGCCGTCGGCAAGCTGCACCACCAGGGCGTGCCGGGCACCATCGGCCTGCCGCCCGAGTACGACCCCCACAACGACAAGCTGTCGTGGACCGAGGCCTACAAGCCGATCGGGGTCGACAAGGACGATGAGTGGGACGGCAAGCTGATCAACCCAGCCAAGGCCAATCCCGGTATCGCCATGGCCTGGTACGCCGACGAATCCGGCAAGCCGCACACGGACGAGCTGGTGGCGACCAAGGCGATCGAGCTGATCAACCAGCACAAGGACAAGCCGTTCTTCATCGCCGCCGGCTTCTATAGGCCGCACGTGCCCGACATCGCGCCGAAGGAATATTTCGACATGTATCCGGACGTCCGCTGGTCGCCGGAAAGCCACTACGACACCAGCCGGGTGAAGCGAGTCGAGCGAGGCTACGGCCTGAGCGTCGAAGAACAGCGGCAGTTCGTGCAGGCCTACTACGCCTCCATGACTTACATGGACGCCCAGGTCGGCCGGATTCTTGAAGGCCTGCAGAAGTCTGGCGTCGCCGACAAGACCATCGTCGTCTTCACCAGCGACCACGGCTACAACCTCGGTGAGCACAACCACTGGCAGAAGACGGTGCTGTGGCGCGATTCCACCCGTGTGCCGCTGGTCATCTACGCACCCAAGGCCAAGGGCAACGGCAAGAAGTCGCCGAAGCTGGTCGAACTGCTCGACCTCTATCCGACACTTTCCGACCTCGCCGGCCTGCCGTCTCCCAAGGGGATCGAAGGCCACAGCCTGAAGCCGCTGATCCAGAACCCGACCCTGGCCACTTGGAACTATCCGGCCCTGTCGCAGGTGGGCTTCAACCAGAGCGTCCGCTACGAAAACTGGCGCTACACCGAAAACGGCAAGGGCGGCGCGGACGGCGCCGAACTCTACAATCTCAAGGCTGATCCGGGCGAATACACCAACGTCGCCAGCCTGCCGCAGAACGCCGCCCTCGTGGCCAAGCTGAAGAAGATGCTGCCCGGCGAGCCGCCGCCGGCTCCGGCCGAGAAAGTGCCGGGCGAGCAGGAGCTCTACAAATACGTCCCGGGCGGCCGGCAGGGCGCGCCTCGGCCGCAGGCGCGATAGATCATGGGGCCGCCGTTTTCGGGCGGCGGCCTTGCCCACAAAAAATCTCGCTCATGGGGTGAGGTGTTCGTGACGTCCTGACTCTAATACAAAAAAAGTCCGGCCTCAGGTCGGCGAGTTAGGGAGTCGGAATGGCATACGGCGGGCTAGGCCCACGTATTGCGTCCATCGCGGGTGCGGCTGTCGCGGCCTGCGTCTCGACCGCAGCCCATGCGGCCGAACGGGAATTCTCGATCCCGCCGCAACCCCTGTCGTCCGCGCTGCAGGCGTTCGGCGAGCAGAGCGGGCAGGCCATCCTCTTTCGTCGATCGGTGGTGCAGTCGGCGCGGTCCCCCGGCGTCTCCGGCCGCATGGAGCCCGAGGTCGCCCTGGCCCGGCTGTTGGACGGCTCGACCTTCGCCTACCGGCGCGTCGGCCGCGGCTTTGTGCTGGTGCGCGAGCCGGCGGCGCGGCCGTCCTCGCCGCCGCCCATCCAACAGCGCCGCGTCGCTGCGGCTCCGCCGCCGGACGAGGTGCCCGTCTCGGTGCCGCCGGTGGTCATCACCGGCACGCTGGTGCGCGGCGCGCCTCCGGCCGGCTCGGCCCTGATCGAGGTCTCACGCCAGACCATCCGCGCCATCGCCCCGACCAATGTGAAGGAGCTGATGGCCACCGTGCCGCAACTGGGGAATTTCGGCGTCAATGCCGAGCAGTCGACGCCGAACCGGTTCCGCACCCAGGGCTTCATCCCCAATCTGCATAACCTCGGCGCCTATGCGACGCTGACCCTGCTCAACGGCCATCGTGTCGCCGCCACCGGCACGGAAGGGACGTTTCCGGACCCCTCGACCGTGCCGCCCATCGCCATCCAGCGGGTAGAGATCGTCGCCGACGGGGCCTCGCCGATCTATGGGTCCGACGCCGTCGCCGGGGTGGTCAATTTCATCTATCGCGAGCCCTTCGATGGCCTGGAAGCCAGCGCGACCTACAGCTTCGCGCCGGGCAGCCGCTACGAGCGGCAGGATCTCGGCCTGATCGGCGGGCGGCTTTGGGACGGCGGCGGCGTGATGGCCGCCTATGAGTATTCGGTCAACCGATCGCCCCTGAACGTCGAGGTTCCGGCCCTGGCGCTGGGCGGCGATCAGCGCTCGCGCGGCGGGCGTGATCTGCGCGGCACGGTCTGCCCGACCGCCAATGTCCGGGGCGTCACCGCCGGCGGCGCCCTGACCGGCCCGACCTACGGCGTCGGCCCAGCCTTCGAGACGGCGGCAGCGGCGCGGGCCTGCGGCGTGCTGGCGGCGACGACGCTGATCCCCGACGGCGAGCGCCACGCCCTGCTGATCACCGCCCACCACGCGCTCACCGATCGCGCCAAGGTATGGGGCGAGCTGAACATCGGTCGCTTCTCGGCCCACTCGCAGGTCACGCGCCCGTCGATCAGCGTGCTGGTCCCGCGCACGAACCCCTTCTTCAACGCCGCCAACATTCCGCCCGCCCTGCTGGGCGCCGACCGGTTGCTGGTGACCCGCAGCGGCGTCGGGCTATTCAGCCCCTCGGTGACACAGCCGGGATCGTCTTCGGTGCTCACGTTCGTCGGCGGGCTCGACCTCGATTTCTCGGCCGGGTGGAAAGGGGCGCTGTCGCTCGTCTCCTCCTCGACGCGGGACTACAACCAAAGCACCGAACTCGACGCCAACAACATCATCGCCGCGGTCAACGACCCCAATCCGGCGACGGCGCTGAACCTGTTCGGCCAGGCGGCCGACAACAACCCGGCGACACTGGCTCGTATCAACACCGGCGCCGGCCAGCGCAATTGGGGCCAGCAACGGATGCACGAGCTGAAGTTCAAGGCCGACGGCGCGGTCGCCGAACTACCGGGCGGAACGGCGCGGGCAGCCGTCGGCGGCCTTGTCCGCTTCGAGCAGCTACGCCAGCTGCAGACGGCGGGCTCCGACCGGCCGGAGAGCGGATACTTCGCCGTGGTGCGACGTGACGACCTGGCGCGCGCCGTGGCGGCCGCCTTCGCGGAGTTCAATGTCCCGCTGGTGGGGGAGGGGAACCGGCGCCCGCTGATCGAAGCCCTGACGCTCTCGCTCTCCGGGCGCTACGACTATTACGACAGCTACGGCGGCCGCTTTAATCCCAAGTACGGCCTGGTCTATTCGCCCTTCGCGGGGCTCGATCTGCGGGCGAGCTACGGCACCAACTTCGCCGCCCCGGTGCTGGGGCTGCTGACCCAGCCGTTCGGACAGCCGCAGTATAACGTCAGCTTCAACCAGAGCATCGGCTACGGACCCTTCGCGGGCACGCCGATGAACAACATCAACACCTACATCGTCAGCGGCGGCTCGCCCGACCTGCGGCCGGAAGAAGCCAACACTCGATCGTTCGGTTTCGACTACGCCATGCCGGAAGGCCGCTTTGAGGGCCTGACCCTGGCGGCCACCTGGTATCACGCCCGCTACGCGAACCTCGTCTACAAGATCCCGGTCCCCGACATCATCACCAACCCGGCGTTCGCGGGCCGGGGCATCTTCTTCCCGACCCAGGCGGAGATCGCCGCGGCCATCGCCCAGGCGCCGCCGGCCTCGCCGATCACCACCACCAACTACGACTACATCACCCGCGCCACGCTCAACCTCGGCACCCGCATCTTCGAGGGCGTGGACCTGGAGGCGACTTGGCGCATGGCCACCGACCGGTTCGGCGCCTGGCGGTTCGGCGTCAACGCCAACGGCCAGCTGCGGTATGATCAGGAGATCACTCCCGGCAGCGGCTTCGCTTCGCGGCTGGGGACGCAGGACGCGGTGCGGTGGAAGGTTCGGTACACCGCCGCCTGGGATCAGGGGCCGATGTCGGTGACCGCCTTCGTCAACACCATCGACGGCTACGAGAACACCAACGTCACGCCCGCCCAACGCGTCGCCTCGTTCACCACGGTCGACCTCACCACGGCCTACGAACTGCGTTCGCTGCTGAAGGGCGTCACCGTGCAGGTGCGCGTCGCCAACCTGTTCGACCAGGCGGCGCCGTTCTTCGACTCCGCGGCCGGATACAATCCCAGCCTGGCCTCGCCCTTCGGTCGCAGCATCGACCTGACCCTGCGGGCGGCCTTCTGATGGCGGTGGTCCCGCGAAATTCCGGGCGGCGAGGTGAGGTGTTCGCCGCGGGGCGGCTCTTGGTTGGTGAAACCCGTCCGCGTCATCCTCGAGACCGCCTCCCATGATGACCTTCCGGCGACCATCGCCGCCGCCTTACGACGCCGCGAGGCTCGAGCCCGCGTTGCGCCGCTACTTCCGGCGGCGCGCGGCGGCGCATGAGGTGGAGGATCTCGTCCAGGAGGTATTCATCCGCCTGCAGAGCCGCCGCAGCGAAGAGGCGGTGGAGGACATGGACCGCTACGTCTTCGTCGTCGCCGCCAACGTCCTGATGCGCCGCTACCGCAACGGCGGCACACCCTGGTTCATTCTGATCGATCCCGATGGCAGAGTGGTCTACAACCATTTCCGAATCGACGCCGACAAGCTCGTCACCTTTCTCAAGCGGCTGGAAAACGAACCGGCGGCACCGGAGCCTGGGCCCGACATGTTGACTTGGAAAGGAGTGATTCAACTGGTGGAAACGGGCAACCCGACGCCACCGCGCCGAGTTGAGCGCAGCGAAGCCGAGTGGGCCCAACAGCTGACGCCCGAGCAGTTCCGAATCACGCAGCGCCGGGAGAGTGAAGCCCTGAAGATCGAGGATGTTCCCCCGCCGGTAGAGCTCCCCGCGCCCGACGACGACCGGTCCCTCGTCCGGGAGTACGGCGAGGTGCGCCGCTTCGCAGATCTCCTCGATCGTCGGGCCAGGTTCGGGG
>JAFKGN010000071.1 GCA_017307205.1 Caulobacterales bacterium | reverse complement strand
CAAGGTCTGGTCATGTTCGAACGGCGCGCCGCAGCCGTCGCAGGCCGGATCGGCGATGAACACGATCTTGCTCCAGCCGCCGGCCGAAAGCCCGCCGCTGAGCGCCCGAGCGTCGCCATCGAGCGACGTCGGCGGCAAAACCACATCGAGCAGCCGCCGCGCGGCGGCCGTCAGGCGCGGACTGGCTTTCCATATGCCGCGCCGAGCGCCATATCCCGACGGAATGTCCAACGCCCCTCCCCTACTCTTCGACCGCGCCCTGCATCGGCGCCGCCTGGACCGGGCCGCCCCGCTCCACGGGGCCGCCGACTTCCTGAAGGCGCGCGCCGCCGAGGATCTGGTGCGCCGGCTGGAGGCGATCCTGCGTGACTTTCCCGTCGCCGTCGACCTCGGGTCCCGCACCGGCGGCTTCGCCCGCGCTTTGGCGACCAGCGACGCGTCGGGGCGGATCGGAACCCTGATCGAGACCGACCTCTCTGAAGCCATGTTGGCGGATCGCAGCGGTCTGAAGATCGTCGCCGACGAGGAGCGGCTGCCCTTCGCCGACGCGAGCCTCGACCTCGTGGTCTCCAGCCTCGCCCTGCACTGGACCAACGACCTGGTCGGCGCCCTTGTGCAGGCGCGCCGCGCCCTGAAGCCGGACGGCCTGTTTCTCGCCGCCCTGCTCGGCGGCTCGACGCTCACCGAACTGCGCCAGAGCCTGCTGGCCGCCGAGGCCGAGATCAGCGGCGGCGCCAGCCCGCGCGTCTCCCCCTTCGCCGACGCCTTTGACGCCGCCGCCCTGCTTCAGCGCGCGGGGTTCGCCCTGCCGGTGGCGGACACCGACAAGGTCAAGGTCCGCTACGCCCATCCGCTTCGTCTGATGCAGGACCTGCGGGCCATGGGCGAGACCAATGTGCTGTTCGAACGCCCGCGCGGGGCCATGACCCGCCGCTTGCTCGGCAGGGCGCTGGAAATCTATGTCGAGCGCTTCGCGGAGCCGGACGGCCGCGTGCCGGCCACCTTCGCGATCATCCCCGTCCCCGGCTGGGCGCCGCACGAGAGCCAGCAGAAGCCGCTGAAGCCCGGCAGCGCCAAGATGCGCCTGGCCGATGCGCTCAACCCTTCCAAGCCGCGCGATCCCGGGGCAAATCCGGTCGAATGAACACCGCCGAAGTCCTCGCCCTCTACGACACCGCCGTCCGCGCCGAACCGGCGGTCGTCCCCGGCCTTTCCGTCGAGACCCGTGACGGCGTCACCCGCATCGTCGGCCCGTTCAACCTGATCACCGCCTGGGACCTGGCCGACCAGTCGCCCGAGGCCGCCGTCGCCCGTGAGGCCGCCTGGGCCCGCGACAACGCCGCCGCCCTGATGTGGCGCGTCTACGGTCACGACAAGCCCGCCGACCTGCCGCTCCACCTGGCCGCCGAGGGCTTCGTCGCCGATCCGCCGGCCACCCTGATGGTGCTCGACCTCGCCGAGGCCGACATCGCCCCGGGCGACGCCTACATCCACCGCGTCGAATCCGCCGACGATCTCGAAGAAGCGATCCGCGCCTCCGAACTGGCCTTCGGCGCCCCTGCCGACTGGCAGCGCAAGGCCTTCGCCCCGCGTCTCGGCACGCCCGGCTTCAACCTGTTCACCGCCTATGTCGACGGCTACCCGGTCGCCTCGGGCCGGGTCGAAATCATGGACGGCATGCCGTTCGCCGGGCTCTACGGCGGCGGCGTCGCCCCAGCGCATCGCGGCAAGGGGCTCTATCGCGGCCTGACCGCCGCCCGCGCCGCCCTGGCCCGCGAGGCCGGCGCCCGCTACCTCGCCACCGAGGCGCGCGACACCAGCCGGCCGATCCTGCAGGCGCTCGGCTTCCAGCCCCTGACCGCCGTCACCACCTGGACGCTCGACGCCGACGCCTTCGCCTAGGCCGCCTCGCGCAGCAGGGCCGCCGTCGCCGTCAACGCCTTGCCGAGCACCGCCCGGCTGCGCGGCGCGCCGAGCGAAATCCGCAAGCCGTTGGGCCACGCATCACCGACCGCGAACGCCTCCGCCGGCATCAGCGACAGCCCCCGCGCCGCCGCCGCCGCTCGCAGGCGCTCGCCGCCCAGCCCGGAGGGCGCCGAGGCCCAGACGTGCAGGCTGGTCGCCTCGCCCACGGCCTGAGGCAAAATCTCGGCCGCCAGAGCCCGCCGCGCCCGCGCCTCGGCGCGCACCCCGGCCAGGATCGCCTCGGCCTGCCCCTCGCGGATCCAGCGGGTCAGCACCGCCGCCGCTAGAGGCGAGGCCATCAGGGAAAAGCCGCGCAGGCCCTCCGCCAGTCGCCCGGCCACAGCCTCCGGCGCGGCGACGAAGGCGATCCTCAGGCCCGGCGACAGCGTCTTGGCGGTGGTGGCGATGTGGACCGTGCGCTCGGGCGCCAAGGCGGCCAGAGCCGGCGACGGGGCGTCCAGCAGGCGGCTGTAGGGGTCATCCTCGATGATCCAGACCCCGTGGCGCTCAGCGATCTCGACGATCCGGCGGCGGCGCGCCTCGCCCATGGTCGTCGCCGTGGGGTTCTGCATGGCGGGCGTCAGATAGACGGCGGCGGGCGGACCTGCGCGACACAGCGCCTCGAAGGCGTCCGGCTCCGGCCCCTCGCTGTCGGCGGCGCAGGGGACAAGGTGCAGACCCAACTGCCGGGCGGAGGTCTTCAGCCCCGGATAGATCAGCGGCTCGCAGGCCACGGCATCACCCTGGCGGCACAGGGTCGCCAGCGTCGCCGCCAGCGCGGCCTGAGCGCCTGCCGCCACCAACATCCGCTCGGGCGGGACATCGCCGATCACCGGCGCGCACCAGGCCGCCCCCGCCGCCCGCTGCGAGGCAGTGCCCGCGCCCGGATGATAGGCCATCAAGGTCGCCACATCGGCCCTCCGCAGGATCGAGCCGGTCGTCTCGGCCAGCAGTTCGGCCAGCGACACGCCGTCCGGCGGCGGCGGCAGGTTCATCGACAGGTCGACAAGCCCGACCTCGTCGTCATCGGTGCGGGCGCGCACGAAGCTGCCTCGCCCTACCGCCCCCTCCAGCAGCCCCCGCTCACGCGCGAGGCCGTAGGCGCGAGTGACGGTGGTGAAATCGACGCCGAGCCGTTCGGCCACCGTTCGCTGCGGCGGCAGTCGGTCGCCCGGCTGCAGCTCGCCGCCGCGGACCGCCGCTTCGAGCGCATCGGCCAGCGCCAGGTAGATGGGGCCGGCGGCGCCGCGCGCCCGCTCGATCCACCCCATCCCGAGATCGTCACGTCCCATCTTGCCCTCACCGCGATTGATCCATACATTACAGGTGCATTGTATGCATTCAAGCGCGATTGTAGGGACGCCCTCATGACCTATCCGCCGCTCTCCACCCTCAGCACCGGCCTGCGGTGCCGCTGCCCGCGTTGCGGCGAGGGCAAGCTGTTCTCGGGTTTCCTGAAACTGGCGCCGGCCTGCGATGCGTGCGGCCTCGACTACGGCTTCGCCGAGCCGGCCGACGGCCCCGCCTTCTTCGTGATGACCGGCGTCGGCATCGTGGTCACGGCCCTGTGGGCCTGGTGGGCGGTCGTCGCCCAGCCTTCGATCGTGCTGCAACTCGTGGTCGCCATGACCGCCATGGCCGGCGGCTGTCTGTCCTGCCTACGCCCCGTCAAAGCCTGGCTCGTCGCCGAGCAGTACATTCACAAGGCCGAGGAAGGTCGCTGGGAAAGCATCGGCAAGCACGGCGAAGGCGGCTTCGTCACCGATCGCCGCAAGGCGTCGGGCGGCTAGTTGCCGCCCATGGCGCCGCCGACAGCGGTGCTGATCTTGTCCATGACAAGGGTGAAGTTGCCGGCGAAGTAGGTGAAGGAGCTGACCACCACCAGGAAGATCAGGCTGATGATCACGCCGTATTCGATGGCGGTGGCGCCACTCTCGTCGCGCAGGAAGGCGGCTAGAGAATGTCGCGCAGCCAAGCGACCAGCGGCAGATCCGCGGGCGGCATCGCGTAGTCGGCGAGCTTGTCCGGTTTCACCCACGCCAGGGCCTCATGTTCCTTCGCCTCCACCAGGCCCTCCCAGCGTCGGCACAGGTAAAGGGGCATCAGAAGATGAAAATCTTCATAAGCGTGGGACGCAAAAACCGAGGCGGCGAGGCAGGCCTTGGCGACGCGGATGCCCAGCTCTTCCTCCAGTTCGCGGATCAGGCAGGCCTCGGGCGTCTCCCCCGGCTCGACCTTTCCGCCCGGAAACTCCCATAGCCCGGCCAGTTGCTTGCCCGCCGGCCGCTTGCAGATCAGCACCCGCCCATCGACGTCGACGAGGGCCGCGGCGGCCACGAGGAGAAGCTTGCTCATGGAGACGACCTAGCGCGTCCCACACCATTCGTCATCCTGAGCAGCGGCCGCCGGCCGCGTGTCGAAGGACGCCTTGAATCGCCGCCCTGCGTCCTTCGACACGGCCGCTCTCGCGGCCTGCTCAGGATGACGAGCGTAGGGGCAAATCCGCTTTCACCAGCGATTCCTTGACTTTTCGCACCGCAGCATAGATATACCCCCCGCGCCCTACTTGGCGCTATCGGCGCTCCAGCCGCGTGAGGCCCCTTCTTGGGCCTGCCTGTCGAGCGCCCTGAAACGATCGCATCGATCGCCCGCCACGCGGGGCGCTCCCCATCTCCAAGCCGACCCGGCGGGCCTCGAGGCATTCGAGCGCTCGTGTTCGGCGCATGTACGAAAGAGTCTTCGTGACCCAGTTCTCCGACCTTGGCCTGGCCAAGCCGCTGCTGACGGCGCTTGCCAACAAGGGCTACGCCACCCCCACCCCGATCCAGGCTCAGGCCATCCCGGCCGTCCTGCAGGGTAAGGACATCCTGGGCATCGCCCAGACCGGCACCGGCAAGACCGCCGCCTTCGCCCTGCCGATCCTCCATCGCCTCAGCACCATCCACGCCCCGGCCCCGCGCCGCAGCTGCCGCGTGCTGGTGCTGTCGCCGACCCGCGAGTTGGCCACCCAGATCGCCGAAAGCTTCAAAGCCTACAGCGCCCACATGGGCATCAGCGTCGCCACCGTTTTCGGCGGCGTGAAGTACGGCCCGCAGATGAAGGCCCTGGCCCCCGGCGTCGACGTGCTCGTCGCCACCCCGGGCCGCCTGATCGACCACATCGAGCAGAAGAGCATCGACATCAGCTCGGCCGAGGTCTTCGTCCTCGACGAAGCCGACCAGATGCTCGACCTCGGCTTCCTGCCGCCGATCCGCAAGATCGTCAGCAAGATGACCAAGAACCGCCAGAACCTGTTCTTCTCCGCCACCATGCCCACTGAAATCGGCAAACTGGCCGGCGAGCTGCTGAAGGATCCGGTGAAGGTCTCGGTCGCCCCCCAGGCCACCACCGTCGAGCGCATCGAGCAGCGCCTGATCTTCGTCGAGGCCAACCGCAAGCGCCCGCTGCTGGCCGAGCTGTTCGCCGACAACAGCTTCTCGCGCACCATCGTCTTCACCCGCACCAAGCGCGGCGCCGACCGGGTGGCCAAGTATCTGATGGCCTCGGGCATCGAAGCCGCCGCCATCCACGGCGACAAGTCGCAGGGCCAGCGCGAGCGGGCCCTGGCGGCCTTCAAGGCCGGCGAAGTCCGCGCCCTGGTGGCCACCGACATCGCCGCCCGCGGCATCGACGTCGACCAGGTCAGCCACGTGGTGAACTTCGAGCTGCCCAACGTGCCGGAAGCCTATGTCCACCGCATCGGCCGGACCGCCCGCAAGGGTCACGACGGCATGGCCATCAGCTTCTGCTCGGACGACGAGCGCAACCTGCTGAAGGACATCGAGAAGACCACCCGCCAGACCATCCCGCGCTTCGATCGCCGCAACGACAAGGCCCTGGCGGCGATGGCGGCCGTGGCCGACAAGCTCGTGCCCGCCGAGCGTGACGCCGACGGCAATCGCCGCCCCGACGCCCGCGCCCTGCGCAAGGCCGACCCGCGCAACGATGTGCCGTCGGAACTGCGCAACACCCGCGCCCGTCGTCGCCGCGCCAAGGGCGGCGGTCAGGGGCAAGGCCAAGGTGGCGGCAAGCCCCAGGCCCAAGGCCAAGGCGGCGGTCGTCCGCAGGGCCAGGGCGGCAATCAACCCCCGCAGCGCCAGGGCCAGCAGGCCCGCAACGGCAAGCCCGCCTTCGGCGCCAAGCCGACCGGGCCGGCGCGCGTCGGCGAGGGCATGGGCCGTCGCCAGACGTCCGAGCCGCGCTGGACGCCGCTCGACTAAGACCGAGCTTTTGAGATCGTGATCGAGGGCGTCGGGCCGCAAGCCCGGCGCCCCTTTTCGCGCCCTAGACCGACTTGCAGACCGCGTCCCACTGCCGGTTGATGGCGTCCGTGCCGTCGGCCTGTTCGAGGGTCACCTGGCCGTCGACGTAGACGAAGCGCTCCTGGCCGACGAACGAGTCCTCCGGCTCCTCGATATCCACCAGGCCGCAGACGGCGGGCTTGTCGCCCACCCAGTTCACCTTGGCGTCGCCGAAGGTGAGCGAGATCGCGGTCGGGGTGCGCGTCGAGACCGCCGCCTTGGCCGCCTCGATGGCGTCGATCTCGTTGACCCGCGCGTCCCAGGCGCGGTCCTGCTGGTTCGGGATCGCCTGGGGGAAGAACCGCCAGACCACCAGCCCGCCGACCGCCGCGGTGATCAGCGCCACCGTCACCACGATGAGGGCGATACGGCCCCCGCGCTTACCGGCCCCGTCCGCCATCAGCTGCGATAATCGCCGTTGATCGCCACGTACTGCTTGGTCAGGTCGCAGGTCCACATGGTGGCCGAAGCGCGGCCGACGCCGACATCGACACTGACCTCCAGCTCGGCGTTCTTCATGTAGGCGCTCATCTTCTCTTCCGAGTAGTCGCCGGCCACCATGCCGTCGTGGGCAGCGTAGAGCGGCCCGAACTTCACGGAAACCTTGTCGCGGTCGATCGGTTCATCGGCGCGGCCGACCGCCATCACGATCCGGCCCCAGTTGGCGTCCTCACCGGCGAAGGCAGTCTTCACCAGCGGGCTTTCGCAGATGGTCCGGGCGATCTTTCGGGCCGAGGCATGGCTCTCGGCGCCGTTGACGGTCACCTTGACGAACTTGGTCGCGCCTTCGCCGTCCCGCACCAGCTGCAGGGCGAGGTCGAGCAGCACCGCCTCCAGCTTCTCGCGGAAGTCGGCCAGGCGCTTGTCGCCCGCCCGATGGATCTTCGGCGCGCCGGACTGACCGGTGGCGAACAGCAGCAGGGTGTCGTTGGTCGAACGGTCGCCGTCCACCGTCACCGCGTTGAAGGTCGAACGGGTGTAGAGGCTCACCAGGGTCTGCAGCGCCGCCGGGGCGATGGCCGCGTCGGTGGCCACGAACGCCAGCATGGTCGCCATGTCCGGCGCGATCATGCCCGAGCCCTTGCAGATGCCCGCGATCCGCACCGGATGGCCGTCGATCACCGCCTCGGCGCAGGCGCCCTTGGGGAAGGTGTCGGTGGTCATGATCGCGCGGGCCGCGTCGGACCAGCGATCAGGGTTCAGCCCCTGCTCCACCTCGCGCAGCACGCTGGTGATCTTGCTGTCGTCCAGCACCACCCCGATCACGCCGGTCGAGGCCATCATCACGTCGCGCTGGCGGATGTCGAACCGCTTGCCGACGGCGTTGGCGACGCGGCGAACCGCGTCGGCGCCCGGCCGTCCGGTGAAGCTGTTGGCGCAGCCGGCGTTGACCACCAGGGCCTGCACCTCGCCGCCCGAGGCGGCCAGATGTTTCTTGCACCAGTCGACCGGGGCCGAGCCGATGCCATGGCGCGTGAAGACGCCGGCCGCGGTGGTGCCTTCGGCGAACCGCATCAGCAGCAGGTCGTCGCGCTGGTGCTTGTAGAAGCCGGCCCGGCCGATAGCGATCTCAACGCCGGCCACCGGCGGGATGGTCGGGAACGGCACGGCCAGGGGCGATACGTCCAGCCCAGGCTTGCCCGGCGTCGCCGCCTTGGGCGCCGGCGCGGCCGGAGCCGCTTCGGCGGCGGGCTTCTTGGCGGTGGCGCGCTTCAGAGCGGTGGCCAGCGGGTCGAGCGCGCGCTCGACGGCGTGGCCGACCACGTGAGTAACAGCCTCGACCGGCTTGGGACTCTTGGCGGGCGCCTTGGCGGAGCTCTTGTCTTTCGGCGTCTTACTCATTTCTTCCCCGGAACAGCTGGGGGCGTCGCCGGGGCGGCCGGCGGCGCGGATGCGGGTTCTTGCGGAGCACCGGGCAGATCCTGGCCGGCGCCGGTCAAAGGTTCGATCTTGGCTCCGCCGCGCAGCTTTTCGAGCAGGCTGCGGACCTGAGCATAGGTGAGGAAACGCACGATCTGCGGCCGCGCGGCCTCCAGGGTCAGCGGGGTTTCCTTCCGCCGGTCTTCGAGCTTCAGCAGCACCCAGCCGGCTTCGGTCTGGAACGGCCCGACCACCGCGCCCGGCTTGGCCGCGCCAAGGGCGGCCGAGTAGTCCGGCATGACGTCACTGGCGAAGTATCCCAGGTCGCCGCCGTTGAACCGCGTCGCCGCGTCGGTGGAGCGCTCCATAGCCAGGGCTTCGAACGAGCCGCCGGCCTGCAGCAGCTTCTTCGCCGCCTCGGCATCGGCCTGGTTAGGCAGCACAATCTGCCGAGCTCGGAACTCGTCCGACTCGCGCGCCAGCTTCAACTGCTCTTGGTAGAGCTGCTGAATGGCGTTCTCGCTGACCGCCTTCTGCACCGCGCTGTCGACCAGCGCATCGGCCAGCACCCGGTCGCGCCCGGCGGCCAGCTGCCGCTGGGTGGCGACTTCCTTGTCGAGCCCGCGCTTCACGGCCTCGCCGGCCAGCAGCTTGCGGTCGATCACCTCGTCCAGCGTCTGGCGGAACAGCGACGACTGGATATCGAGCGGGTCGTCCTTCTCGATGATCTTCTGCGCGACGGCCTCGCGTTTGACGTCGGACGCCCACACGATATCGCCGTCGACCCGCGCCACCGCGGTGTCCCCCGCCTCAGGCGGCTTCTCCACGGCCTGCTGACGCCCGCAGGCCGCCAGGGTCAGGACCGTCAGAACAACAAGGCCAAGGGTGCGAAAGCGCATGGTCCCGCTCTAGCCGGAAAGCCGCCTTCGGCCAACCGAAACGGGCAAGGCAGGGTTACTGGACCCGCGTGACCTCATAGCCACGCGCCGCCATCAGGGCGGGCAGGCCGTCGTCGCCGACCATGTGCAGCGCGCCGACATTGACCAGATCGACGCCCGAGCCCTGCATTCGCTCGCCGAGCGCCTCGGCCCAGGCCTCGTTGCGGCGCTTCAGCAGCGCGTCGTACAGCGCCGGCCGATTGCGGCGCATCGGCTTGACCAGCAGCGGGGCCAGCTTGTCGATCGCGCCGTTCATCCAGGCCTTCTGCAGGGCCACGCCGTTCTTCGGCGGGCGCACCTGCTCGGCGATGACGTCCTCAAGGTACTGCACCTCCACCGATTCCGGCAGCTGGGCGAACATCCGCATCTGTTCCTCCAGCGTCTCGAAGGTGCGGATCGGCTTGGCCTCGGCGGCGGCGGCCCGCGTCACCGTGGCGTCGGCCCCGGTGCGCACGCTGGCGCCCTTCTGCACCATCGGGGCGACCGACAGCATCATCGCCGCCGCCCAGGGGCGCAGGTGATCCAGGCGCTCGAGCGCCACCTTACGCCGGTCGAGCAGCGGCTTCAGGTCGTCGAGGCCCTTGGAGGTCAACTTCTGGGTCAGGGGCCTGTCGGTATCGACGCCATACTTGGCCATCAGAGCGGCCAGCGTCTCCGGCGAGGCGCGCATGTCGGTCTCGAACCACACCTGGTCGGCGCGGGCATAGGCCTGGTCGAACAGCGGCGTGCGCCACTTCAGGCCGGCCGGCAGCACATGCATCGTGCCGAACAGATAGATCTCGCTGTCGGCGTCGCGCACACGCCACATCGCCGGCGCGGCGATCGCCAGGGCGGGCGCGCAGAGCGCCCCCAGTGCTGCGATGGCGGCCAGCACGGCCGCTCGGATCCGACGCATCCCCTATTCCCGACGCGGTGGTTCTTGAGCGTCGGAAGTCTAACGGCGCTACCGCAGTGCACCATGCGGCGCAGGGTCGCCCTTGGCGTTCGGCCAAATTCGCCCGGATTTCAGGCGTTCAGGCCCAGGGCTTGAAGTGTTTCGACAGCCTCAGGCCCTGCCGCAGATAGTGCGAGCCGTCCGAGCCGTAGAGCCGCGTGGGCTTGGCGGTCAGCGGCTCATAGACCAGCCGGGCGACGGTCTGGCCGTCCTCCAGCAGGAACGGCGTCTCGTGGCTGCGCACTTCGAGCACGCCCTTGGAGCCGACGCTGTCGGTTTCCTCCACCCCGAATCCGGGATCGAAGAAGCCGGCGTAGTGCACGCGGAACTCACCGACCGAAGGATCGATCGGCGTCATCTCCGCAGCCTCCAGGGCCGGGAGCTCGATGTCGTCCTTCTAGGCCAGGATGTAGAACTCACCGGGATCGAGCAGCAGTTCCCCGCGTCGGGGCTCCAGCGGCTCCCAGAAGTCGCGCGGGTCGTGACCGCCCACGTGATCCAGGTCGACCACCCCGGCGTGACGGCGCGCCCGGAAGCCGGCCATGCCGCTCGACAGATCGACGCCCACGTTGCGGGTGGACAGGCGCGGCGGCTCGCCGACCTTCAGACGCAGCTGATTGAGGCGCGTGCCGGTGCGGACCAGCACGGAGAAGGTCTGCGGCGCGATCTCGATATAGAGCGGGCCGTCGTACTCGGCGGCGACGTCGTCGAAGGCCCGGCTGTTGTTGGTCAGCAGGCGCACGAACACGTCGACCCGGCCGGTCGAGCTTTTCGGATTGCCCCGGGCGGAGACGCCGAGCGGCAGCTTCAGCCGCTCCTGCACCTCGGCGATGTAGACGCAGCCGCGCTCGAGCACCGCCCCTTGGGTCAGATCGAGTTCGTGCATGGCCACGTCGGCCAGGCGGTCGGTCACCTTGCGGCCGGCGCCCGGCAGGAAGGAGGCGCGCACGCGCCAGACGCGCTCGCCCAGGCGCAGGTCCAGGCTGGCCGGCTGCACCTGATTGGCGTCGAAGGGAGTGAGCGAGGTGATCGCACCCTGGGCGATCAGATCCTCGATGGACTGGCAGGGCAGAATCCCTGCGGGGGGCGCTGAGGTCATCGTCGCGGGACAGTCTCGCAAGCGAGGCCGCGTGGCAAGCGTTCGCCGCCCTTCGATCGTAACCGATCAGGCCGCCTTGGCGTCCAGACCGAAGCGGCGGACGACGCGATCCTGGTTCCACAGCTCCATCGCGCGGCCCTTGCCCACATAGGGGGCGACCTGGGCCAGGGCGGCGGCGTCATCGACACACTCCATGTCGATCACCTCGCGGATGCGGCTGGCGACGTCGAGGAAGTAGAGACGGTAGTAGGGCAAATCAGGCTCCGGCGGGACGACGCGTTCTTCGTCCCGGCAGGCGAAAGATCGCCGATCACCGTTATCGTGGCCATTCCACAAAACGCCGCAGGGCGCGCAATTGCCCAATCAATTCAAGGTGGAGAACGAGCTTCAGCGCCTCGTGAACGCGAACGGGCTTGACCGGCGCCGCCGTAGCCCTTTCATGCGCGCCCGATTGCGGAGCACGCACATGGCCGAAGATCCCAAGACCTGGAACCCCGCCACTCAGCTGGTGCGTGGCGGCATGATGCGCAGCCAATACGGCGAGACCGCCGAAACCCTCTACCTGACCCAGGGCTACACCTACGATACCGCCGGCGCCGCAGACGCGCGGTTCGAAGGCACCGAGCCGGGCTTCGTCTATTCGCGCTACGCCAACCCGACGACCTCGATGTTCGAGCAGCGCCTCGCCCTGCTCGAAGGCGCCGAGGCCTGCCGCGCCACCGCGTCCGGCATGGCGGCGGTGCACACGGCGCTGACCGGCCTGGTCTCAGCCGGCGATCATATCGTGGCGGCGAAGGCGCTGTTCGGCTCGTCGCGCTGGATTCTCGGCCAGTGGGCGCCGCGCTTCGGAATCGAGGTCACCCTCGTCGACGCGGCCGACACCGCCCAGTGGGCCGCCGCCATGCGGCCGAACACCAAGGCGGTGCTGATCGAAAGCCCGGCCAACCCGCTGCTGGAAGTCACCGACATTCCGGCCGTGGTCGCGGCCGCGCGCGAGGTCGGCGCCAAGGTGATCGTCGACAACGTCTTCGCCACCCCGATCTTCCAGAAGCCGCTGCAGCTGGGCGCCGACGTGGTGGTCTATTCGGCCACCAAGCATATCGACGGTCAGGGCCGGGTGCTGGGCGGCGCGATCCTGGCCAGCAACGAGTTGATCGAGAGCGCCTACCGCGACCTGCTGCGCCACACCGGCCCGTCGATCTCGCCGTTCAATTCCTGGGTGCTGGTCCACGGCCTGACCACCCTGGAGGTGCGGGTTCGCGCCCAGACGGCCAACGCCACGGTGCTGGCCGACCTGATCGGCGATCACGCCGCGACCAAGCGCGTCTTCTACCCTGGCCGTGCGGACTTCCCGCAGGCCGAGGCGGCCCGTCGCCAGATGACCGGCTTCGGCACCATGATCGCGCTCGACCTCGGCACGCGCGATGCGGCCTGGGCCTTCCTCGACGCGCTGGAGATCGTCGACATCTCCAACAACGTCGGCGACGCCAAGTCCCTGGCCACCCACCCGACCACCACCACCCACCGGTCGATGACCGAGGAGGCGCGTCTGGAAGTGGGCGTCACCCCGGGCGTCATCCGCCTGTCGGTGGGCCTGGAAGATATCGCCGACCTGTCGCGCGACGTCGCCCGCGCCCTCGACGCGGCGAAAGGGAAATGAGGCGGATCCGGCGCCGTCGGGGCGTCGACTCCGCGATCTACGAGGCGCGCACCCGGGACATCCTGGTGCGCGTCGCCCCCAGCTACATGCCTGAGGAGTCGGACCCGGAGGCTGCGCGCTTCCTGTTCGGCTACCTCATCGAGATCGAGAACCACGGCCGCGAGACCGTCACCCTCGTCTCGCGCCACTGGAAGATCACTGACGCCCTCAACCGGCTGGAGGAGGTGCGCGGCCCCGGCGTGGTCAACGAGACCCCCGAGCTGCGTCCCATGGAGGCCTTCCGCTACAACTCGTTCTGCTCGATCCGCACGCCCAGCGGCGCCATGAAGGGCGCCTACCAGATGGTCACCGCCGACGGCGAAACCTTCGACGTCGAAATCCCCGAGTTCAGCCTGCACCTGCCCGGCGCAGCCAAGCGGGTGAACTAGGGCAGTCCAAATCTCCGCTCACCCCGGCGAATGCCGGGGCCCAGATGGCGAGCTCAGTCGTGGGCTCTACGAGCGCAGCACTCTTCCATCCGCTTCGACGCTTCAGGCTGGGTCCCGGCGTTCGCCGGGATGAGCGGGATCAATGAAACATCAGGCCGTCGGCGCGGCGCTCACCGCCTGCGCCGGATCCCACACGTCGCTCTGGGTCAGCAGCACCTTGGCCGAGCCGTACAGCGAGGCCGTGTCGGCGGTCAGCACCAGGCGGGTCGGGATGGCGCGCATGTAGTTGGTGAAGCGGCCCTTGTCCTCGAAGCGGGTGCGGAACGGGCTGTCGGGCAGGAAGTCCTTCAGACGGGCGGCCACGCCGCCGGCGATGTAGACGCCGCCCTGGGCGCCGACCGTCAGGGCCAGGTCGCCGGCCGCGGTGCCGAGGATGGCGCAGAAGCGGTCGATGGTGGCCTTGGCGCCCTCGCTGCCGTTGCGGGCGGCCTCGACGATGTCGGCGGGGGTCACGGCCTTGTCTTCACGCCCGTCGATCCGGCGCAGCACCTTGTGCAGGTTCACCATGCCCTGGCCGCAGAGAATGCGCTCCAGCGAGACGCGGCCGAACTCGGCGGTCAGTTCGGAGAGGATTTCGATCTCGACGGCGTCGGTCGGGGCGAAACCGACATGGCCGCCCTCCCCCGGCGCGGCCAGAGCCTGGCCGCCGTTGCGGATCAGGGACGAGACGCCGGTGCCTGTGCCGGCCCCGATCACCGCGATCGAGCCGTTGGTGCCGGGCACGTTCGGGCCGAGCAGCATGGTCTGCCCCTCGCCGGTCAACAGCGGGCAGGCGTGGGCCAGGGCCTCGAAGTCGTTGATGAAGGTGGTCGCCTCCAGGCCCAGGCGCTGGCGGAACTGCGCCTCGGTGATCGACCAGTGCAGGTTGGTGAAGGTGATCGAGCCGTCGATCACCGGGCCGGCCACGGCCAGGACGGCGGCTTCCGGCCGGGTGCTCGGGGCCACTTCCGCCAGATAGGCGGCGGCCGCGGCGTCCAGCGAGCCGTACTCGCGGTTGGGCAGGGAGCGTGGCGATTCCAGCGTCAGAACGCCGCCTTGATAGGACGCCAGGGCGAAGCGGGCGTTGGTGCCGCCGATGTCGCCGACCAGGCCGAGTTGAACGTTCATCGGCGTCTCTCCCGTACTTTTATAAAACTTAGGCCGACGACGCAGTGCGCCGCCGGCCCTTGGTCGTTTAGCAGTTTCGCTTACGCGGTCGAGCGTGTCAGTGCGGCGCGGCGCTCGGCAGGGCGCCGTCGTCTTCCGTGCTTTCGACCGGGTGCGAGGTCGGCGGCTTGAAGAACAGCGCCAGCAGGGCGATGGCGATCACCGCCATGCCGACCGGCCACATGAACACCTTCTGGTAGTCGATGATGTTGGTCACCGCACCGGCCGCGCCCGTGCCGCCGATGGTGTACTTGGCCACCAGCTGCGGGAAGAGCCAGCTGGCCACCACGTTGCCGATGCCGAGGATCAGCAGGTTGAACAGGCCCTGGGCGCTGGTCCGCACGTCCTTCGGGAAGGCGCTGTCGACGAAGATGTACACGGTGGCGAAGAAGAAGGCGTAGCAGATGCCGTGGATCAGCTGGATGGCGATGACCACCGGCACGCTGTCGGCCATGAAGGCGAAGGTCAGGAAGCGCAGGGCGTGGCCGAGGATCCCGATGATCATCGTCCAGCGCCAGCCGAGCTTGGCCAGCACGACGCCGAGCACGGCCATGGTGCCGACTTCGGCGATCTGACCGAGGCTGAGCACCACCATCGACAGGTTGCCGGCGATGCCCACGCGGTTGGTCAGGAAGGCGTCCGAGACCACGAAGTAGCCGTTGTGGATCACGCTATCGATGAAGGTGACGATGAACAGGATCAGCACGAAGGGCTTGGCCAGCAGCTTGAACGCTTCGCGCCAGGCCAGGGCGTCGACGCCGGGAGCGGCCGGACGCGGCGGGGTGTGCGGCAGGGTCAGGGCGTAGGCGGCGGTGGCCAGCGACACGATGCCGGAGACGATGAAGATCCAGCGGACGTGCTCGAGGTCCGGCGTGCCGCTCAGCAGGAAGATGAACGGCCAGGAGACCACCACCCAGCCGACGGTGCCGCCCATGCGGATGGTGCCGAAGTGCTTGGCCGGCTCCTTCAGGTTGGCGAAGGCCAGCGAGTTCGTGACCGAGAGGCTCGGCACGTAGAACAGGCTGTAGATCATGTAGCAGGCGAAGAACGCCGGGAAGCTGGTGGTGAAGGCGCAGCCAATCAGGGCCAGGCCGCCGATCAGGTTGCTGGCCGCCAGGAACTTCTCAGCCGAGAAGTTGCGGTCGGCGTACTGGTTGGAGAAGAAGATGCCGACGACGGCGGCGATGCCCCAGCAGCTGCCGACCAGCGCCTGCTGGTTGGCGGTGAAGTTGAGCAGGCCCATGTACGGGAACAGCTTGGGCGCCCAGGCGCCCCAGATGGCGAGCTGAAGCGCCATCATCAGGAATAGGCGTACGCGTATATAGCTGTTTGAGCCGCTCATAGACGTTCCTCGCTGAGGCGTCCTGGGTCGGACGCTCTCGGTTCATTGCCCCAGGTCGTGGCGTTAGGCCCAATCAAGCTCAGCCTTTGAGAGGCGTCCAGCCCTCATCGGCGGCTTGCACGCACAGAAAATCCCGGCGCCGACGGC
>JAFKGN010000092.1 GCA_017307205.1 Caulobacterales bacterium | reverse complement strand
CTGATGGTCGGCGCGCCGCTCGACACCATGACCCTGCTGCATCACGCCGAGCACCTGGCCGACATCCCCGGCAAGCGCATCCGTCGCTACGAGGCGCCGCTGGCGACCCCGCAGGGTGTCGAATGGCGGATGATCGAGGAGTTCGACACCAGCGACCCGGTGGTCGGGGGCCTTGCGGAGGATTTCTTCGCCGCTGTCGTCGAGGAATATCTGGCGACGGGGCAGGGCGCGCGCGGCCTGATCGGTGACGCGCCGTCGGTTCTCGTGGGCGCCGCCCCAATCTGCGCCTTCGCCGTCGATTGGCTGGAGCGAAACGCGCCGCGCTCCTGAGAGCGCGGCGCGATCAATGCGTCACCAGATGCGGACGCGCTGCTCGGGCGAGCGGTACATCTTGTCGCCCGGTTTCACCCCGAAGGCGTCGTACCAGGCGTCGACGTTGGGCAGCACCACGTTCACGCGGGTGATATCCGGCGCGTGGGGATCGGAGACCACCTGCGAGCGCAGCGTGTCGTCGCGCATCTTGTTTCGGTAGTACTGGGCGTAGCCGAGGAAGAAGCGCTGGTCGCCGGTCAGGCCGTCGATCACCGGCGCGGGCTTGCCGCCCAGGCTGGCGTGGTAGGCGTCGAGCGCCACCAGGATGCCGCCGAGGTCGGCGATGTTCTCGCCCATCGTCAGGTCGCCGTTGACCTTCAGGCCCGGCAGCACCTCGAACGCCGAATATTGCGCGCCCAAGGCCTTGGCCGAGGCGTCGAAGCGCTGGCCGTCCTGCGCCGTCCACCAGTCGACCAGTTCGCCCTTGGCGTCGTAGTGGCGGCCGCTGTCGTCGAAGCCGTGGCCCATCTCGTGGCCGATCACCGCGCCGATGGCGCCGTAGTTCACCGCGTCGTCCGCCGCCAGGTCGAAGCTCGGCGCCTGCAGGATGGCGGCCGGGAAGACGATCTGGACGAAGTTCGAGCTGTTGTAGGCGTTGAAGGTCTGGGGCGTCATCGCCCACTCGGTCTTGTCCATCGGCTTGCCGAGCTTGCCGAGGTCATGCGCCCACTCGAAGGCCACGCCGCGCTGCATGTTGCCGTAGAGGTCGTCCGAGCGGATCGTCAGGTTCGAGTAGTCGCGGAACTTGTTCGGGTAGCCGATCTGCACGTCATAGGCCGCGAGCTTCTGCAGCGCCTTGGCCTTGGTTTCCGGGCCCATCCAGGTCAGGCCGTTGATGCGGCCGGCGTAGGCCTTGCGCAGGTTCTCGACCAGGGTGGTCATCCGCGCCTTGGCTTCCGGCGGGAAGTACTTGGCGACATAGACCTCGCCGATGGCCTCGCCCATCGTCGCCGAGGCGGCGCGCACGCCGCGCTTCCAGCGAACCGGCAGCTCCGGCTGACCGCTGAGCGGGCTGGTGTACATCTTGAAGCGCAGCTGGACGAAGTCGTCGGAGAGGTAGGGCGTCGCGCCGTCGGCCAGGTGGAAGGCCTGGTAGGCCTTCAGGGTCTCCAGCGGCGTCTGGGCGTAGAGGGCGGCGATCTTCGGCATCGCGGTGTTCGAGGCGAAGACGATGCGGTCGACGTTGCTCATGCCGGCGGCGGCAAAATAGGCCTTCCAGTCGAAGCCGGGAGCCTGGGCCGTCATCTCGGCCACCGTCATCGGGTTGTAGACCTTCAGCGGATCGCGGCGATCGACGCGGGTCCAGGCGACCTGGGCGACGCCGGTCTCGAAGGCGACCACGGCCTTGGCGGTCTCGGCCGGATTGGCCCAGCCGATCTTGGCCAGCATCGCGGCGACATAGGCCTCATAGGCCTGCTTCTTCTCCGCGAAGCTCGCCTGCAGATAGTAGTCGCGGTCGGGCAGACCGAGGCCAGCCTGGTCCATGAACACGGCGTACTTGGTGGTGTCCTTGTCGTCGGCCCCAATGCCCATCTGCCAGAGGCTGAACTGGAAGCCGGACTGGCCCTTGCCCATCAGGCCGGCGAGGGCCGAGCGATCCTTGGCCGCGCGAATCTCGGCGAGATCCTTCTCCATCGGCTTGGCGCCGAGGGCGTCGACCGCCTTCTGGTCCATGAAGGCCTTGTAGGCCGCGCCGACCTTGCCCTTGGCGTCATTGGCCGTCGGAGCGACCGGGGCGGTCTTGGCGGCGTCTTCGAGAATGGCGTGGACGCGGGCTTCCGACAGGTCGCGCAGGATGTTGACCGTGCCGTACCAGGTCAGGTCCGCGGGAATCTGGGTTTTCGCGAGATAGCCGCCGTTGGCGTAGTCGAAGAAGTTGTCGCCGGGGTTGGCGGCCAGGTCGCGGCCCGCGAGGTCGAAACCCCAGG